>CAXUIB010000015.1:1867-25426 GCA_964250945.1 uncultured Acidobacteriaceae bacterium | reverse complement strand
GCATAAAACCTCAAAACGGCGAATCAAAGGTAGTTAATCAGAGTCTCCTTAGAGCAGATCTCCTGATCTTTGTGGCTTGGACAACGTTGCGCAATGCCGGTTTTCTTGGGGAAAACTGGCGCAAGGAGCCCATACACCTTCAGCAGAACTGCTACAGCGTGTCCCGGCTCCAGAGCGTCCCGGGCAGATCTCGGCCAACATCGGCTGTCGCCCTGGCCTCTCCGCGAATCGCAGAATTCTGCCGGCGCCTCGGAACCGCTCTCGTCCGCAAACGCCCTATCGCGTCGGCGAAATGTCCGGTCCAAGCGCTTGCTGCGCCGAAGGTGCCGGCTCCGCGGGAACCGGCGTGCGCTCGCCAGCCTCGGCCGCCTCCAGATGATGCTCCGTCAGCCCGGTCTGCAAAATTGCAAACGCCGCCTCAGGCGTGTCCGCATACTGGAACAGACCGAGGTCGGCCGGGCTGATCAAGCCATGCTCCGCCAAGAAATCGAAGTTCAAAACACTCTTCCAGTACGCCGTGCCGTAGAGCAGAATCGTGATGTGCTTGGCCAGCTTCTGCGTCTGCGCGAGCGTCAGGATCTCAAACATCTCGTCCATCGTCCCAAATCCGCCGGGAAAGACGACCAAGGCCTTCGCAAGATACGCAAACCAGTACTTGCGCATAAAGAAGTAATGGAAGTTGAAGTTGAGCTCGGGCGTAATGTAGCGATTCGGCCGCTGCTCAAACGGCAGCTTGATGTTTAACCCGATCGTCTTCGCCCCCGCCTCCCAAGCTCCGCGGTTCGCCGCCTCCATAATCCCCGGGCCGCCACCCGACGTCACCACAAATCGGTGCCGCGGCCCTGGCAACGTCCGCGCCCAAAGCGCATGCGTCCGAGCCAGCGTCCGAGCATCCTCGTATATCCCCGACATCTCGATCCCCGCCAGTCGCTGCGGCTCCGTCGCGTCTCGGTGATCCTGGCGCGGCGCCACCCGGGCCGATCCAAAGAACACCACAGTATCCTCGATCCGCTCATGCCGAAACCGCGCCAGCGGCTCCGCATACTCGGCCAGTATGCGCAGGGGACGACCGTCCTGCGAATCCAGAAACTCCGCATCCTTATACGCTAACGGAGCCGCGTACGCCGACGGAGCCGCCAACAACGGCTCGGCTCCTTCTTCCCCCCAGTCACCCATGGAACTCTCGCGTTCACCCACGAAAATCCCGGTAGTGCACCGCCTCCGAGATCCCTATCCAGATATCCAGGAGTCCCAGCCCGGAGATAACCCCCTTCACCGCCCCAATATGCAGAAAGGCGTTGACCGCCGGATAAGCCTCGAGCAGCATATTGTGATCCCAGATCCGGGTCCACCACGGCAGCACCATTACCAGAACACCCAGATAAACGCAGAACAGGACCAGGACAAACAATGAGACCCGCTGCAGCCACACAGGAGCCGATCGGGTTGTCAGCGCCTCATCCGACCCGGTGCTCTCGCTGGCCGAGCGAACATCCACGGGCGTCGTAACGGGGCCAGGGTCGGGAAAGAGGTCGGGCTGAGATGGCATCAAAGGCTCACCTTTGACGGTAGCAGAGCGCTCCGGCGCTTGTCTCTCCCCAAAGGTCCGCACGCGCAACATCCTCGCCTGAATAGCCGCCGAACTCACTGGACGGTAAGGGTCAGATTGACCACCTTGGTTGCGCCGCCGCTTGTCGCCGAGATACTCAGGTTGTAGGTTCCCGCGGGCGTGACGCTCTGGGTGACTCCGCTCGACCCATCGCCAGTCCCGCCGGAGCCGGGGATCAGCCGGCCCGTGGCACATCCTGCCGTGAAGACCACGCAAACCAGCAGAGAACAGAGCAGCACCCGCAACTTTGAGCGCTTTGGCAACAACCACAGACAGAGCGGCAGCACACCGGCGAGCCACGCTGTCGATTCCCGTCCGCGTCGGCCGCTCTCGTGTGTCGACCGTGCGTTCTGTTCTGCTCGCGGGTCAGAGATCGCCTGAACCGCCGCGCTGGCCACGCCTGTGTTCACCGTGACCGAAACTACCGTGGTCGAACCGAGAGTCACTGTGGACGGCGATAGGAAGCATGTCGCGTTCTGGGGCGCTCCGGCGCACGTCAGCGTCGCAGTTCCGCTCGTCTCCGCGCTGGAGCTGAGCAGGAGCGGAAACGTCGCGTTGCGTCCGCTCTGAATGGTAAGAGCCGTACCGCCGTCCGGGCTCAGCGAGAAGTCCAGGCCGTTGCCGCTCAGCGACAGTGTGTTCGGCGAGTTCCCGGCGTTGTCGGTAATCGTAAGATTGCCTGACCGGAGCCCGCCCGCCGATGGCGCGAACGCAATTGGGATGGTACAGGTCCTGGAACTTGCCAGGCTGGTGCCGCATGTTCCGCCCTGCGCGATGACAAAGTCTCCGCTCGTTGCGATGCTCCCAATGCTGAGCGGCAGACCCCCATTGTTGGTCAACGTCACCACCTGCGGAGCCGAGATGACCCCGAGAGCCGTCGCCGGAAAGCCGGGCATCACCGAGGGGGAAAGCGAAACTCCCGGAGGTGCGATACCGTATCCCGCCAGGCTCACCTGCTGGGTACGGTAAACATCCGCAATCACGAGGACGCCTGATCTGGCGCCGACCGCGGTCGGCTGAAACGACACGGAGAGGCCGCAGGTCGAGTGCGCGCTCAGCGATGTGCCGCACGCGTTGACCACACTGAAGTCGCCGCTCGCAATGTGTGCGTCGATCAGAATAAGGGGCACGTCGCCCGAGTTAGTGAGTGTGATCTGTTGCTCAAGGCTCGAGGTCGTAAGTTGCTGCGCTGCAAAGCTGAGCACAAGTGGCGACACAGTATCGGTAGCCGGAGCAGTTCCAACTCCGGCCAACGGTAGGCTCTGCGCAACGGAGTCGACGAGCACGGTCAGGCTGCCCGATCTCACTCCGGACGATGTCGGGGAGAAGGCGATCGAGAGCGTACATCCGACCTGCGACGGCAGCGTCGCTCCGCAGCTGTTGAACGTTATGCTGAAATCGCCCGAGACCGTCAGCTTGCCCAACGCAGCCGTGATCCCCCCGGTATTGGACAGCGTTACATTGCGCACCGTGCTGGTTGAACCGACATTGATGTTGCCGAAGTTGATGGCAAGCGGGTTGAGAACCACAGCAGCGGGTGTGGTTCCAGTGCCTGACAACGACGCTGTCGCCTGGCCGCCACTGACGTTGCCGAAGACTGTTAGGGCGCCGGTCCGCATGCCCGTTTCGGTAGGCACGAAGCGGACAAGGACGGTGCAGGATGAATTCACCGGAACCGTGACACCGACGCACGTGTCGGTCGAGGTGAAATCTCCGCTGAGCGCGACCTGGCTGACCAGGAGAGGCGCGGTCCCAGTATTGGTGACCGTGACGGTCTGGCCGGAGCTCGCAGTCGACACCGATTGTGTACCAAAAGTCAGCGCGACGGGATTGAGGGCAATCACCGGCCGAGCCGGGTAGGAAGCCGTCAGAAGCGGGATCTGCCAGATGCCCCGACCATACGTGGCTGCTCGCAGTTCGCCAGTCCGATTGTCCCCCGTTGGAAGCGTCGCCGATACGGCAAGTTGCGTTACCGGAGCATTCGGCAAGCTGGTGCCATAGAGACTCCAGCAATTGATGGAAGTGCATTTCCCAACCTGCGTCGTCACCCAGACGCCCGTGTCGAGCGCGATGTAAACCGTATTCGCGTCGTTTGGGTCGACAACAACGCTGTTGGCAGGCGCATTGGGGAGGTTGCGGGAAAGATCGGTCCAATGCGCGCCGGCGTCGATCGAGCCGTAGATCTTGCCTGTGTTGATGCCGTTTCCCGCAAAGCCCGCGACGGTGACATAAACCGTGCTTCCCGTCGTGTCATGCGGGTCAACAGCAACGGAGGTGATATCGAACCCTCCGACGTTGAACGGATTGTTCATCAAATCGGGGTTGGTCATCGGGGACAGACCAACGTCTGTCCAGACCGTGTTGCCGCTCGCGATATCCGCGGCCGTGGTTCGGAAGACGTGCGCCTGGTAGACCCCATGAGGATCGACAAAGCTGGACATTCCGGCGTAGATCACCTTGGATCCCAGGTTCGCGGCCGCACTCGATCGGTTGGCGGTCTGCCCCCCCGCCCCTATCGATCGGACAAAGGCGTTGCTGCTGTTGCACGATGTGTTTTGCGGACCGACGAAAGCGCGACTGAGCGCGTTTAAACCCGACCACGAGCTGCCCGACGCTGCCGTGCCGCGCCATATGCGGCACGTACCGACAATTAGATTCGAAGGCAGGGCCGGATCAAGCAGAAATGGCGCGTCAAGCAGAGCTGCGTCGTGGCTGGTCTGCGCCGGACCAATGTCCGCTGCGCCGGACACCTGCGCCGACGTGCACCCCGAGCCGCTGGCGCAGCTTCGAACGCTGACGCCGGCTGCGGTCGACAAATACCAGAGCTGCGGATGCGCCGGGTCGATCGCGACGGTCCCGCCTTCGCCGGAGGAGAGTTGAGGCCAGGAGTTGAAGGAATTTGCAGACCCCGTCCCTGCCGTTCCCAAAACTCCGAGACCGGCCAGGAGGACACCGGGATCGCTAGGGTCCTGGGCGAAGCTGACAACCTCCGCCAGCGATCCAAGACCTCCGTTCAAATTCTGAAAGTGCGAGGCATCATCGGCCGAGCACCGGGAGCCCTGCTGGTTGACGCCATCCGTCGACCTCCAGAGACCACCGTCGTTGCCGACATAAAGCAGCGGTGGACCGGACGCGCTCGGCAACGTGGCGATCGCATGCTGTGCCGGAGCGACCCGGGCCGGCGCCGCGCATCCGTTCACGGTGTTGGTGCTATTGCGCAAGCTGCATCCAGAGCCCAGCGAGCAGCGAAAGAGATCCACCGTGCCTGCGTAAAGCAGGGTGTCGGGCGAGTTTGTGCCCGCGCCGGTCGCGACAGCGTTCAGGGCGAGGTTGTAGTCCGCCTGCAGGATGACGCTGCTTCCGTTGCCTACCTCAAGTGCCGCCGAATTGAGTTGCGTGCCGAAGCTCACGAAACTGGTCGTGCAGCCGGCTCGGGCAGACGGAGATGCGCAGACATCCTGCCAGAGCCCCTGGTCGTGATTGCCCATGTCCGTGGTGAGGGCGAACATGTCTCCGGTCACCGGCTGAACGGCGAGCGCGCCGCGGAACACCGGGCAGGCCGGGCTGCCGGAGGTCCCAGGCAAGCTCGGACACGCAGTCATGCTCAAGCCGCTTCCCGGCTGGTGCACCACCCGCGTCCACGTCATGCCGTCGACCGATTCGTAGTAGCCGTGAAACCGCACCGCCGCATAGAAACGCTGCCGAACGGGGTTCCAGACCACCGAAGTCACCGCCAGACCTCCGGGAGCGTTTCCTGACAGCTGCGACCGCTGGATCCACTGGTCGACGTCCGTGATGGTGGACATCTGCCAGGTCACGCCGGCGTCGGTGGAGTAGAACAGGCCCTTGGAGCTGTATGTCGAATTTCCGGCGTTGACCAGACCGCTCTCCGCAGCCTGTGAAACGGCGACGACGACCAGGTTCGGCGTCAGGGTACTCCAGGCGAATCCGGCGATGCTTTCCCCCTGAAACGACGGGTGGCTGTCCGAGCTATCGACCGCTTGCGTCGCCAGGGTCCAGGTCAGGCCGCCGTCCGCCGAACGCAAGATCCCGGAGCCATAGTATGAGTCCGAGGCGTCGTTCGGGTCCCCCGTTCCGGCCAGAATGATGCCGTTGTTAATGCTAAGGGCGCCGATGCTGAGAGAGGGCGTCGTGTACTCCTGCTGATACGCAAAGACCGGAAGATTGTCGGTCAAGGGAACGAAGCTGACGCTCGCTGGATCGCTGCTGGCGGCGTTTGTCGATTTCCAGACGCCCCCGCCCGTGGTCCCGACGTACACCGTGTTTCCGGATGAGTCGGACGGATCGATCGCAATGCTGGTAACACGGCCGGAGATCGCGCCGTAAAGAAGGCTGTCGACGTGGCTGGGGCCGAGAGGCTGCCACGCTGCGTTCAGCGTTGTGGGTGAGTTCGCTGAGCCGCTGATTGCCATGGGCCGCGCGGAAGTTAGCGCGGCAGGGGAGCCGGCCTGGATGCGTGCGTCTGCTCCAACCGCGGTTCGTCCCCGGAGAAACCGTTCGGTTCGCGCGGTGTGGTCGCTCGCTCCAGCCACCCCGATACGGCTGGAGGAAGCCGAAGTCGCGAGGGCTTCAGGACCGGAGCTCTCCTGCGCGGCCCCGGAGCGATAGAAAAACAACAGCAAAACGACACCGGCTACAAAGCAGCAAAAATCTTGTGCCCACGAGACCCTTCGGCCTCCGACCGGACTTCGGCGGCTCGGGTGCAGGCTGCAACGGCGGCGGCCAAGCGAGATGAGGAGGCGACAGAGGACCATAGCAGGACGTCAAGCGGTACAAAAAAGCAGGAGTGCGCGGTCGTCTCCTGCTTTTCAGGAGATCGTTAGGGGTGTTATCGGCACATCCCCGCCGGTTGTTCAAGCTAAACAGAAGTTTTCTGCGGAAATCTTCCTGCGATAGACAGGCGCGTGCGCAATCCGCTCCGATCCAAGAGCCCACCCGCCGTTGCCGCCATCAAATCTCTAGCATCGAACGATCTTTTCGGAGTGGAGCGAGCGAGTCGCGTTTCGGGAGTCCACCACCAGCCGCGACCGATCGACGATATCCTCGAAGTCGTAGACCGAGTGGTCGGTCAGGATAACCACAGCATCGTACTGCTCCAGATCGTCCAGCGGCGCCGAGTGCATCTGCAGGTCGTACTTCCGGCCGCTTCCGACAACGGGAAAGAACGGGTCGTTGTAGCACACCTGCGCGCCCCGGTCGCGGAGCAGATCGATAATGCGCAAGGCGGGCGACTCGCGAAGGTCGTCCACGTCGCGCTTATAGGCCACCCCCAGGATCAGAATGCGCGCCCCCGCGATCTCCTTGCCTTGCCCCTCCAGCGCACGCCGCGTCGTTTCGACGACAAAGCGCGGCATCTCCTCGTTCACCTCGCCCGCAAGCTCGATAAAGCGCGTCTTGAAGCCGAACTGCTGCGCCTTCCAGGTCAGGTAAAACGGATCGACCGGAATGCAGTGCCCACCCACACCGGGACCGGGATAAAACGCCTGAAATCCAAACGGCTTGGTCGACGCCGCCGCGATCACCTCCCAGATGTCGATACCCATCTCGAGGCACAGCTGCTTCATCTCGTTCACCAAAGCAATGTTCACGCAGCGATAGATGTTTTCGAGCAGCTTCGTCATCTCCGCCGCGGCCGGAGAGGACATCGTCACCGTCTTCTTGAACACGGCCCCGTAGAGCGCCGCAGCCGCGGCCGAGGCTCGCTGATCGACACCGCCGACCACTTTGGGGATCTCGCGCCGCGGCGTAACCACGTTGCCCGGGTCCTCGCGCTCCGGCGAAAACGCGACCAGGATGCCGTCAAGCTCCACAGCCGTGTCCGACGCTCCGCCGCCCGGGTTCACCAAAACGTTGGCGCCGGAGATCCGATCGATGGTCTCGACGATGATCTCGGTCGTGGTGCCAGGGTAAGTCGTGCTCTCGAGCACCACCAGCTGGCCCGCCCGCAGATACGGCGCGATCGCCTCGATGGTCGAAACAACGTAGCTCATGTCCGGCGTGTGGTCGTCGTTGAGCGGCGTGGGCACGCAGATCAGAACGGCGTCCAGATCGCCGATCTCGGCAAAGTTCGACGTCGCCCGGAAACCCCGGTCGCGTGCCGCACCGATCTCTTCCCTGCCGATCCGGTAAATGTACGACTCCCCGCGATTCAGCTTCTCCACCTTGCCTCGATCCACATCGAAGCCCGTCACCCGAAACCGCTCTTCGCTAAACAAAAGACTCAGCGGCAGACCGACGTACCCAAGACCCACAATGCCGACGTGCGCGGTTCGCTCCCCAACTCCCAGTATCCAGCTATCCAGATTCGTCGTACTGGCAACACACACATGCATCGGTGACATCGGTCGATCTCCCCCTTCAAAGATGCTTCCGGTACCAGGCGATCGTTCGGCCGAGACCTTCTCTAAAACCAATCAGATTGCCGTACCCAAAGGCTTGCCGGGCGGCATCCGTACTCGCGAGCGACATCCGTACATCCCCGCCACGTGCGGGTCGGTAGACCGGCGGCTCCTTGAACTGGAGTTCCTCCGCGAGCATTTGATACACCTCGTTGAGTGAACGGCTCTCCCCGCAAGCAATATTGAACACGCGTCCGGCGACAGAAGTTGCGGGAGCCTCCACGGCCGCAAGATTTGCTTGAATGACGTTCTCGACGTACGTAAAGTCGCGGCTCTGCTCGCCGTCGCCAAAAATAACGGGCCGCTCCCCACGTAGCATCTGCAGGATAAAACGGGCCAGCACGCCCGAGTAGGCGCTTGTCGGGTCCTGCCGCGGTCCAAAAATGTTGAAGTAGCGCAACGATACCGTCTCCAAACCGAACACGCGCCAGTAGCTCTGCATGTAAAGCTCACCCGTCAGCTTCTGCACAGCGTAGGGCGAGATGGGCTCGGGCCGCATCGTCTCCATCCGCGGAAATCCGGGCTGATCGCCATAGGCCGAGGAAGATGCGGCATACAGAACGCGCTTCACGCCGGCCAGACGAGCGCCTTCCAGCACGTTGAACGTGCCGTCGACGTTCGCTTCATGGCTCGGCGGCGGGTCGGAAACCGACCTTGGAACGCTCGGCAGAGCGCCTTCGTGCAGAAGGAAATCGACCCCCTCGCAGGCACGCCGAACATCGTCGCGGTCGCGCAAGTCCGCTTGGACCAGATCCATGCGATCGCGGATGGCAGCAATGTTCTCGCGCGACCCGGTCGCAAAGTTGTCGAGCGCCCGCACCCTCTCGCCGCGCTCCACCAAAGCCTGCGCGAGATGCGATCCAATAAATCCAGCTGCGCCCGTAACGAGATACGTTGCCAAATCAAAGTTGCTCTAGAGTCCGCTCACCAACGGCCCCAGGCACGGCTGACGTAATCGCTCATCGTCATCGTGATCAGAACCAGAAAAGTGAAAAAGCCCGCAGCAACCGTCATCTTGATCAAACGCGATTGAAACTTGACATGCATAAAGAACAGAATCACCACGACCGCCTTAAAGCTGGCGATCGCAAGCGCAACGATCGGGTTGAACGGACCCATGGGAATGTACGCCGCGCCCACCGTGATGCCGGTCCCGACAAGCAGCGTGACGAACACCAGCATGTACGTGAACGGTGTGACAATGTGCTCTGCCTCATGCTCCGGGTCGGTAACGTTGGCTGGATCGTCAGGATGCGTCGACATAAAGTGTCCCTTGGTTTAGAAGTGCGCCCAGAACCCGAGGTCCGGGCCCCGAGAGCTGCGATCAGTGAATCGGATGCCGGTTGATGAGATACAGCAAAGGAAACAGAAAAATCCACACAATATCGACAAAGTGCCAGTAAAGCCCGAAGTTCTCAATCGGCGCAACGTACCCACTGTTGAACTCGCCCCAGTGCGCGCGCAGCGTCAGCCACACCAAAATAACAATGCCGATAATCATGTGGAGCGCGTGCATGCCGGTCATCGCAAAGTACAGCGAAAAGAAGACCTGCGTGTGCTCCGCCATGTCCGGCGCAAGCGGCGCCTCGTCCTTAATGCCGTGCGCCGCCGGGTTTACAAACTCGGAGATGTCGAAGTTGTTGCCCGGAATGTGGTGCTTCTCCCACTTCTCGTGATACTCGTCATACTTCACGCCCAAAAAGATCAGGCCGAAGAACGTCGTCAGCAGAAGCATCATCACCAGGAACTTCTTCCTCCGAACCTCGGCCGCCCACACCCCCAGCGCCATGCAAAAGCCGGACGTGATCAGAACGGCCGTGTTGATGGCCCCCTCGGCGAGGTTCAGCTGATTCGAAGCGGCGGCAAACGCCGGATAGTACCAGTTCCGATACAGCAGATAGGCAAAGAAAAGACCGCCAAAGAACATGATCTCGGTCAGCAGGAACAGCCACATGCCGAAGGTGGCCGCTTCCCGCTGCTGCGCTTCGGTTTCAAAGTGATGCCGATGCTGCGGCAAGCCGACGTGCTCGTGCTCACCCTCCGCATAAACGATCGTGTGGAGCTCTTCCACCGCTATCGCAGACAAGGTCGTAGGTGTCGTCGAAGTCAAAGGGGAGACTGTGATCGCGTTATCCAACGGTGGTCACCTCCTGGATCTCCTGGCTGGTCTTCCTCGCCAGCCACTCGTAGTCGTACGCCTCGTGATCGACCACAGGCACCTCGATGAAGTTCTCGGTCAGCGGCGGCGATTGAATCTGCCACTCAAGGCCGGTCGCCTGCCACGGATTCGCCCCGGCAATCGCGCCGTACCGCAGCGACCAGCCGAGATACAGCAGAGGCAGCATGTATCCCACGCCAAGCACCGTGGCGCCCGCCGTCGAAAGCACATTCAACACCTGAAACTCCGCCGGATACGAATGGTACCGGCGCACCATCCCAAGATACCCAAGAATAAACTGTGGCAGAAATGTAAGGTTGAAGCCGATAAACGTCGTCATCGCCGCCAGCTGCGACAGCGGCTCCGAATACATGCGGCCCGTCATCTTCGGCCACCAGAAATGAATGCCGGCAAGAAACGCCATCAACATCCCGCCAACCATCACAAAGTGAAAATGCGCCACGATAAAGTACGTCTCGGTCAGGTGAATGTCCATCCCAAGCGCGCCTAAAAACACCCCCGTCATGCCGCCGATCGTAAACAGACCGATAAACCCGAACGCATACAGCATCGGCGTTTCAAACGTGATCGACCCCTTCTGCAGCGTAAAGGACCAGTTGAAGATCTTGATGGCCGAAGGCACCGCAACCAGCATCGTCAGCAACGAAAACACCAGCGCCGAGTAGTTCGACACACCCATGATGAACATGTGGTGCGCCCACACAAAAAAGCCGAATAGCGCGATCGCCACCGACGAGAACGCCACCGCCGTGTAACCGAAGACCCGCTTCCGCGAAAAGGTGCTGATCACCTCCGAGATCACGCCCATCCCGGGAAGAATCATGATGTACACCGCCGGGTGCGAGTAGAACCAGAAAAGATGCTGAAACAGCAGCGGATCCCCGCCCTTCGACGGATCAAACACGCCGATGCCGATCGTCCGCTCCAGAGCAACCAGAACAATGGCGATCGCCAGCACCGGAGTTCCAAGCACCATCAGGATCGAGGCCGCGTAGTTCGACCACACAAACAGCGGCAGACGAAACCACGTCATCCCCGGCGCCCGCATCCGGTGAATCGTGACAATAAAATTCAGGCCCGTAAAGATAGAGCTGAAACCCGCAATAAAGATCGCGCTCGCCGCCGTAACCACGTGCGTATTCAGGTAGTGAGTCGAGAGCGGCGTCGTAAACGTCCAACCCGTGTCGACGCCGCCAAGCACAAGCGCCGCCAGCGTCAGCGTTCCGCCGATCAGATAGAGATACCAGCTCAGCAGGTTGATCTTCGGAAACGCAAGATCCCGCGCCCCAATCATGATCGGAATCAAAAAGTTCCCCAGCGTCGCCGGAACCGACGGCACAAGAAACAGAAAAATCATGATGATGCCGTGCATGGAGAACATCTTGTTGTACGTGTCGGAAGCCACAAGATCGGGCTGCGGCGTCAAAAGCTCCAGCCGGATCAGACCCGCAAACGCACCTCCGATAAAGAAGAAAAAGGTGATCGAGATCAGGTAGAGCATGGCAATCCGCTTGTGATCGCCCGTCAAAAGCCAGCTCATCAGACCATGCTCGTTGTTCAGGTAATTGCGCTTCGGAAGCGTCGCCGTCGTCTGGTCCGGCAAGTTCACGATGGTCGTGGAGGCAGTGCTCATGGCTTCACCATTCCTGACGCCGTCGGCGTCGTCTGGTTGGACTGTGATGTGGTCAAGGTCTGCTGCACACGGTAGTTCGTCTGCAGATTCTTAATGTATTCCACCAGGTCGATCAGGCCCTCTTCACTCACCTGACCCTGGTACGTCGGCATAATCGGGGCGTAGCCGGCAGTTACGTGCTGCGACGGGTTCAAAATCGAGTCGCGCAGGTACGCATCGTTCACCTGCACCTGGCTGCCGTTCGCCAGCTGCAGCGTCGATCCATACACGTTCGCCAGGCTGGGTCCGCGCGCCGACGCATTTCCGTTGTGGCAGGCGTTGCATCCCATGCTCTGAAACAGCCGCTCCCCGTTCTGCGCCAACGACATGCCGCTGGTCGACTCCTGCGTCCATTTCTCGTAGTCCTCGGGCGCCAGCGCCGTAATCTCGCCGATCATCGCCGAGTGATCCGTTCCGCAATACTGCGTGCAAAATAAATGATAGACCCCAGGCTTGGTCGCCTGAAACCAGACCGTCGTGTATCGCCCCGGAATCACCTCGCGCTTCACCCGAAAGTCCGGAATCGAGAACGAATGAAATACATCGTGCGAGATCATCGTCAGCTGCACAGGACGCCCGATCGGCACGTGCAGGGCGTTGATCTCATGCTGCCCGCCCGGATGCTCCGCCTTCCACATCCACTGCTTGCCCACGATGTACACGTTCATCGCGTTGGTCGGCGGCGTGTAAATCCGGAAGTACAAAAGTGCGCCCCACACAAACACAATCAAAAACAAAGCAAGCGGAATAATCGTCCACGTCGCCTCCAGCAGCGTCGAACCTTCAATCTGCTCGGCCACCGGGTGCCGCGACCTGCGGTACCGGATCGAAAAGCCAAACACCAGAGCGGCTACCAATGCAGTTCCAAGGATCGTGATCAGGAGCAAAAACATGTAAAGCGCATCGGTATACGGTGCAATCGTCGACGCCTCGCGCGGAAACAGCGCCGAGTCGTTGAGCCACTTCACCAAAAATTCCCATAAAACTGGACTGATCCCCATTTTTACCCTTTATCCATCTTCTCTATCGGTAAGGTCGTGCTCACGCCCCAGCTTCAGGTCCCGCCGAAACATCACAAACATAAATCCGCCCAGACCGGCCATCGTCACCATGCCGCCAAACTGCACCACCCGGACCACGCGAATCGAATGTTTGTTGCTCTGCGGATCGTAGTGATAGCAATACGTCAAAATGTTGGCGACCGGCGATCCGATCTTGTTGCCCGACGCCTCAATCAGGCCCAGCATCAGGTCCTTGGGCGAGTACTCAACGCCAAGGTAGTACTGCGCCAGCTTGCCGTCCGTCGTCACCAGCTCGATCGAGCTTGCGTGCGCATACTGCGACAGCGTTCCGTCCGGCCCCGGCACACGCACATACCCAAATCCGACCGCCTTTGTCAGAGCGTCGATCGCCGGCTTCTGCCCCGTCAGAAAATGCCATCCGCCTGCCGTCTCCGACCGGCCGTAGCGCTTGATGTACCGCGCCTTTGTGGTCGCCGCAAGCTCCGGAGTCTCCGTCGGATCGATCGAGACCACGACCACATCGAAGTCTTTGCCCGGCGTCAAATGCACCATCTCCAAAGCTCCGGTCAAGCCGTCAAGCTCCTCCGAACACAGCATGGGGCAGTTGTAATACACCACCGCCAGAACCGCCGGTCGCTTCCCGAAGTAGTCGCCGAGACGCACCGTCTTTCCCGTCTCATCGACAAAGCTCCGGTCAAGCGGCAGCGGCTGATTCAGGTGCTGCTCTATCCCGACCCTCTGGAGCACCGTCGGCAGCTGGTCGCCGGTGTTCGGTCCGCTCTGCTTGTCGCCATACGACGAGACCTGCGCGACCCCCGCGCCGGGGAGCAAGCAGACGACAGAGAACATCGTCGCCAGACCCACCGTTCGGATTGTGCGGAGCAGCTTCATCGGTTCCTCTCGCTTCGGAAATCTCTCGGTAAAAACCATCTTAAACCTTGGGCGCGCGCCCCGTTCAGCGCCGGTCCTGCAGGTTCTGCTTCGGCCCGTCTTCGGCGTGTCCGTAACTCAACTTCTGCGCCCGCCCTTCCATGGCATCAAGTTCATACCCCGTGCGGGCAAAGCCGGTCGTCAAAGGTTTCAGCACCGCCGGTTGAAGATCTCCGGCCATCTTCGCCCCCTCGGCGGAGGCAGACGGCGCCATCGGAAGACCGCGCTGCGCAATCAGCTCCATCGCACGCCCGATCGGAATGCGCGTCGTCCCGTCCTTGCCCGTGCTGTAGTGCTCCAGCAGCAGATCCTCCCGCGAATGGAGGTCCGCCGTCGCCTGGTTGCCGTCGTCAATATCGAGCCGCGGCTGAGGAAACGTAGACGTCATCTGGCCAAGCTCCTTCTGCTCCATCTCAGGGTTACTCTCCAGGTCGCGCCGCTTGCTGTCGGCCGGCATCGCGCGGGCAGAGTGCGCCTGGTCCTGGTGCCACTGATTCGCCGGTCCGTCCTCCTTCTTGAACGCCGTATTGATCACCCGACCCATCACAAAACAGAAGATAAAAAAGACGGCGACAAATGCGGCCAGGCCGGTAAGAAACACAACGACGCCGCCGACATTCACGTCCGTCGTCTCGTATCCGGGACCAGGGTTCCTCGGATCCTCGGACCCGCGGTTGTCAGGGGCCGGGGCGGTATGCTTCGGATCGTAGTTGTCAGTGGGCATGGTCAGGCTCCAACATTCCTTCAAGATCGGCGTCGTTTACGTTCAACAGCGGACGCGCCTGCAGTTGACCGAGATAAAACCACATCCACAGGCTGATCACCGCAACGGGCACCGTGATATAGGCGAGAATGCCGACGTTCCCGGCCAGATGGAGATCTCCGGCAGCGTCCTTGAAGTTCGGCTCGATCAGCCAGAACATGTCCAGACACCGGGCAAAAATCATAAAGCACGTCAGCATAATCATCTTGTGCTTCGATCGCTTCAGGTCGCGCGACAGGAGCAGGCAGAACGGAATCAGCCAGTGGCACACCACGTCCAGCGTGCATATCGTCCACCAGCCCCCGTGAATGCGATTCAGATACCACGGGATCTCGTCCGGCAGATTGCCCGACCAGATGATCAAAAACTCCGCAAAGGTGAGATAGATGTTCAGCATCACAAAGGCAAACATAAACTTGCCGAGGTCGTGCTGCTCGGTCACCCGAAGCAACGTCTGCATCGGCTGAAATCGAGAGAGCAGGATCACCGTCAGCACGCCGAGCGCGAGCACGGCGTATCCCTGGCCGACCAGAAATTGCAGACCCCAGATCGACGAGTACCACGTGACATCGAGCGACTTGATCCAGTCGATCGCGCCCACCGTCAGCAGCACTACATAAATGAAAATCCCGATACCCGAAAGGTTCTCGGTCTTTGTGCGCCAGAAATCAAAGCTCCTCTCGGTTCCACGCGCCGGGTCGGCATCGCGCTGCAACGACCACTTGTTCAGGAAGTACACAAACGTCAAAAGCACGGCAAAAATAACAAACGTCTGAAACAGCACGCTGCCAGGATTCAACATCGCCACCTTGGACTGCGCGGTCAGCTGCTGCTCCTGCGTCATCAGGCCGCTGCGCACCGCCTGGAGCTTCGCTTCGGCCGTCGGAAATGCAGCCCATTGATACAAATGCTTCCAAAAAAACGGGATGGGAACAAACATCGCCAGCACCATCCACAGACTTCGGCTCATCGCCTCGAGCGGACGCCGCAGAAGAAGCCCCCACTTGCCGCCCGAGACATACTGCAGCATCAGCATGACCAGGCCGCCGCCCGAAAAGCTGAAGCACATCATGTAGCCCATCAGGTACGCCCGAAGGAGGTGATTGCGACCCTCGTGCGTCCACACAAAAAACAAAAAGGAAAGCACGCCAAAGATCCCCGACAGGAGCAGAGCGCGCGTCCGCCACACACCTACAATCGCCGGCGCGCGCAGGTCCGACGGAATCGCCCGCGGACCCTCGTGTGCGTGCTCGTGATGACCAAACTGTGCCTGTGCCGATGCCATCTTGATCTGAACCCCTGTCCCTGACCCTGCTCTAAAATCCCTGCCCGTAAATCCCTGCCTGAAATCCGTACCCGAAATCCCGCCCGAAGATCCTCTCTCTACTGCTTCCCGTTGGCGTAGTTCGCACCGGCCGTCGGAGGTCCAGGCCGCGGTGGAATCTGCTGCGGCGAAACCGCCGGCGGACCTCCCTTCGGAGCATTGCTGGTAGCGGTCGGAATCGGGTAGTCGTCCCCGCTCGGCGTACCCCGCACCGCGGTCGGCGGAAGCGTCCAGTCGTCGGCAAAACCCCGCGGAAATCCCTCGCGCTCGGCAATGTCGGCCAGCGGCTCCACATGCGCGCCCGCCGCCACGTCCGCCGCAGTCGCCTTTTGGCTCAGCTGCAGCGCCCGCACATACGCCGTCACCGCCCATCGATCTTCCACCGGCAGCTGCGCCGAGTAATCCGGCATCGCTCCATATCCATTCGAGATCACGTTGAAAAAATGCCCCAGCGGCATCGCCTGCAAACGTGCCGTGTGGAAGTTGCCCGCCGGCGCGTATCCCCTCTGCACAATCATCCCCGCGCCGTTGCCCACGCGCGAGTGGCACGGCGTGCAATAGATGTTGTAGCGCTCCTGCCCACGTTGCAACACCGCCGGAGTCACAGGAAACGGCATGCCGTCGCCCTCCTTGCCGTCGCTCGCAAATCCCGTGTGGTAGTAGGTATCCGCCCGAAGCTGGCTGCGCGCCACCGTGTTCTCCACCTGCGGCCGCACCGATCGCCCGTCCGGATAAAACTCCGACCCGCGCTGGGGATAAAACTTGGGCTCATTCTGCATGTCCTGCCGGCAACCGGCCAGGCCGAGCGTCGCCGCCAAACCTCCCGCACCCACCAGCAACCGCGCAACAACGCGCCAACTCCGCGTCCGCAGCTCCCTGTTCCCTGCTGTTGCCGCTGTTCCCGCTGTTCTCTGCACCCTGTTCCCTGCTGTCCCCTGCCTCCGCATCTTAGTTCTCCACCTCCACCACCGACACCGCGGGAAACTGCTCGAGAAACTTTCTCGTCTCCACCGGCGAAAACATCGGATCGGTCGCCTCCAGGCACAGGAAAAACTTGTCCGTCGTCGCCCCCGAGCGGAAGTTCGGCGCGTTGAACAGAGGGTGATAGAGCTGCGGCATCCCGTTCAGCGCAATCATCCCAAAACACGCCGACAAACCCGCAAACAAGATCGTCCACTCATACGCCGGAATAATAAACGCCGGCCACGAAAACAAGGGTCTGCCCGCGACGTTCAGCGGATACGAGTACTTCGAGATCCACGTCTCCATCAAGAATGCCGTCGTCAAACCCATCACGCCGCCCAGCAGAGTCAGCAACGGAACCCGCGTCTTGTGAAAGTGCAGCGCATCGGCCGCTTCTTCAACCGGATACGGCGTGTAGCACTCCATCCGGCGGTACCCGGCGTGCCGCGCCGCTTCGGTCGCGTGCACCAGATCGCCCGGCGTGTTGAACTCCGCTAAGTACCCGTAAACTCCCTCGCGTGGTGGCATCAGACAGCCTCATTGATAACGGTTTCCGCTTCGGGGCCGCCGCGGCGCACCCTGGTCTGCGGCAGCATCATCCGGATCTCGGACATCGGAATCATCGGAAGAAATCGGGCAAAGCACAAAAACAGCGTGGTAAACAGACCCCACGTCCCGATAAAAATCATGTAATCCCAACGCGTCGCCTTGTAGGTTCCCCAGCTCGAAGGCAGGTAATCCCGATACAGCGACGTGACGACGATCACAAATCGCTCAAACCACATGCCGATGTTCACCACAAACGACAGCAGAAAAAGATAGCCCACGTTGACGCGCAGCTTGCGCGACCACAACGTCGTCAGCGGAATCGCAATGTTGGTCAGGATCAGGATCCAGTACGCCCATCCCATCGGCCCAAACATCCGGTTCCACATCATGAAAAACTCCCAGTGCGAAGCCGAATACCAGCTCATGAAGACCTCCATGGCGTACCCGTATCCAACGATCGAACCGGTCGCAAGCATCACCTTGGCCATGTTGTCGAGGTGCCGCAGCGTCACCAAATCTTCCAGGTGATAAAACTTGCGAATCGGAATCGCCAGCGTCAACACCATCGCAAATCCCGAGTACACCGCGCCGGCAACAAAGTACGGCGGAAAGATCGTCGTGTGCCAGCCCGCCAGCGCCGCCACCGCAAAGTCAAACGAAATCACCGTGTGCACCGAAAGCACAAGAGGCGTCGATAAACCGGCAAGCAGGAGCGAAGCCGACTCGTACCGGATCCAGTGACGCGTCGACCCCCGCCATCCCAACGACAGGATCCCGTAACAATACTTCGCCAGGGGCATCGTCGCACGGTCGCGCAGCGTCCCAAAGTCCGGAATCATGCCCATGTACCAAAACACCACCGATATGGTCGCGTAGGTCGAAACGGCAAACACGTCCCACGTCAAAGGCGACCGGAACTGCGGCCACACGTTCATCGTGTTCGGGTACGGAAGCAGCCAGTACCCCAGCCACGGCCGGCCAATGTGGATCAGCGGATACATGCCGGCGCACACCACCGCAAAGATCGTCATCGCCTCGGCAAAGCGGTTGATCGAGTTGCGCCACGTCTGCTTGAACAGGAGCAGAATGGCCGAAATCAGCGTCCCGGCGTGGCCGATACCGATCCACCAGACGAAGTTGATAATCGCAAATCCCCACGCGCCCGGCATCGTCACGCCCCAGATGCCGGTCCCCGTCAGAACCAGCCACGTGACGCCGATCACCACGCCCTGGGCAACCGTCGCCGCAAACAGCAGACCCACAAACCATGCGATCGGCGTGTTCGACGTCAGGACAATGCCCGCAATCTTCTGCGTCACCGACTTGAAGTTGTGCCCCGGCGCAATCACCGCGTACTCGCCCGTGCGCGGGTCGATCATCGGGTCCAGCACAGGGTCGCGCGTCGTCTCGGGAAGAGGTCCTTTGGTCGCCATCTATGCCAGCTCCGGATGCGGGTTGATCACACCCGCCGTGTAGGTTGTGCGGGGACGGTAGTTCAGGTCGGCCAGAACCTCGTAGTCGCGCTCCTTTGCCTTGCGCTTCGCTACCCGACTCCCACCGTCGTTGATATTGCCGAACACAATGGCGTCGGTCGGGCACACCTGCTGGCACGCCGTCACCACCTCGCCGTCGCGGATCGCCCGGTTCTCCCGGTCGGCCACGATCTTTGCCGTTTCAATGCGCTGAACGCAGTACGTGCACTTCTCCATCACGCCGCGCGATCGAACCGTCACCTCCGGATTGCGCATAAACTTCAAACTCTCCGTGTCGTAGTCCGAATACAGGAGAAAGTTGAAGCGGCGCACCTTGTACGGGCAGTTGTTCGAGCAGTACCTCGTCCCGACGCAGCGGTTGTACACCATCATATTCAGGCCGTCCGGGGTGTGCACCGTCGCTCCCACCGGGCACACCTGCTCGCATCCGGCGTTCTCGCAGTGCTGGCACAGCATCGGCTGAAAGTGCGCGCGCGGCGCATGGAGATCGCCCTCAAAGTACGTGTCGATCCGAATCCACTGCATGTTGCGCCCGCGCTTCACCTGGTCGCGACCCACCACCGCCAGGTTGTTCTCCGCATAGCACGCCACAATGCACGCGTTGCATCCAATGCAGGAGTTCAGGTCGATCGCCATGCCCCACTTGTTCTGCTTCGCGCCGGAGCTGACATCGACGTTGTCGTAACGCCACGTCCCGTTGAAAAACGTCTCCTCCGGCGTCGGCGCTTCGCCCTGCACCGCGTATCCGACCTTGTTCACCAGCGTCTCGCTCGCGCCCTTGTGCGCAAAGTCCGGATCCGCCTTTGCCTCGGAGACGGTGGCATAGCGAATGATCGAACGCTCCTCCGCCTCATGGCCCACCATCGAAAACGTGCCCTGCGTGTCGAACTCCTTGCGCTCCAGATCGCGCTGCGCAAACGCCCCGCGATGCTCGATATTATGCACCTTGGTGACGCACAGATCGTACGCCCCCTTCGCCTTCACCAGCTTCGCTCCACCCGCCGCGCCGGTCGCCGTCGACGGCCGGATCAAGTACGCGTTGAAGCCGACACCCGCGGCCACGCGGCCCGCCTCCGCCCTCCGGCCCATCCCGAGATGCACCGTCACAACCCCGTCCGGATGCCCCGGAACCATCAGCACCGGGGCGCCGATCGTCTTTCCCCCCAGCGTAATCTCCGCGAAATCGTTCTCCTCAAACTGCATCCGCTCCATCGTATGCAAGCTCATCAACGCGGCATTGTCCCAACTCATGCTCGTCACCTGCCGCGGAAGCTCCTGCATCCATCCCAGATTTGCAAACCGGCCGTCGTACACGGAGGTGTCCGGACGGAAATCGATCTCGATCACATCCTCCGCCGAACTCGCCTGAATCTCCGTCGGCAGTGTGGACGTCCGCGGCGTCAGACCCGCGCGCGGCTGAAACGCCGTCCCCTCCACCCATCCGTCATGCACCGCCTTTCGCCAGCTCGTCGCAAAGTCGCCCTGAGTATATGTGCGCGCCGTCCTCTGCACCGCATCCGAGGCCGAACCCTGCGGATCGTCCAGCAGAGCCTGCAAAATCTCGTGCGCCGAATGCCCGCCATACATCGGCTCGATCATCGGCTGCACGATCGAAATCGTCCCGTCGTACGCGCGCGCGTCCGACCAGCTCTCAAGATAGTGCGCCTGGTTGATGTGCCACACCGACGCCGTCCCCGTCTCGTCGTTATACAAACCCAGGTGCACCGTCGTCGGCACCCGGCTGAACGCGCTCGGGAAGTCCAGATCCGCCGGAGCGTCGTACATCGGGTTCACCCCAAGCATCACCAGCGTCTGCACCTTGCCGGCGTTCATCCCATCGACCAGAGCCCGCAGATCCGCGTTCTGCTCGCTCGGAATCGCCTGAACCGTATCCGTGTACACCACCGTCTTTCCAACCGCGCCGATCTTCTGGTTCAGCGCGATCGCCGCCATATGCACCGCCGGCGTCTCCTGCGTCCCCGCAATCACCACCGCGCGCCCGCCACTCGCCGCGAGATCCTGGGTCACCGCCCGCAAAAACGCGTCCGCCTCCGGGTTGCCCAGCCCGGTCGAGGTCGCGCCGGCCGCGAGCGCCTGCGCAAACCGCTCAAGGTCGCTCGGCTTCAGCGCCAGCCGATGGTCCGCCTTGAACCCGGTCACCGTCGGCATGCTTTCAACCACGTACATCCGGTTCATCGGCTTGTCTTCCTCGTACCTCCGACGCTCCGCAAAGTCGGCCGACATCGGCAAAAACCCCGGAAAGGCGATACTGCTCAAAAAGTCGGCGCCGAGCGACACAATCACGTCCGCCTCGGTCAACCGGTACTGCGCGTCCACATACTCCCCAAACGCAGCCTTCGACGCCGCCCGCGCGCCGTCCATGTTTACCGGACTCCACTGCACCAGACGCGCCTGCGGATACTTCCCCTGCACCGCCTTCCACTGCGCCGCCAACGTCGGCGATGTGATCGGTTCACTCAGGAAATAAATCCCGTCGCCACCGCTTGTCTTGCCCGCCGCCGCCGCGAACTCTTGCGCAAACTTCGTATACTGCGCGTTCTGCCCGCGCAAGAGCGAGTGCTGCGACCGGTCCGGGTCATACAGACCAAGCAGCGTCCCCTGCGTCATCGCGTCCGTCTTCCCCCGGCTCATCGGGTGCTCCGGGTTGCCGTCCACCTTGATCGGTCGGAACTCCTGAGACTTCACCAGGAGCGGTACCGCTCCGGTCGGAAACGGAAACGCCGTCGCAAAAAACATCGGCTTGCCCAGCACCAGGTCGTCCGGCTGCCGGATATACGGAAAAATCTCCTCGTTCGGCTGCTTTGTGCAGCCCGCCATGCCGGCCATCGCCAGCGACGCCCCCATCACCTTCAAGAAGCTGCGCCGGCTCACCGCATCCACCCACTCGCCCACGCCCGAGCTCTGCCGCGGAAACTCCTCGCGCATCAACTCCTCAAACTCCGGCGTCTCCGCCAGTTCGTCGAGATTCTTCCAGAAACGCCGCCCCGACTTCCCCTCCAGGCGCCTCTGCACCTCGGCCAGCGTCAGATTCGCCGGCAAGATCTCCGTCACAACCGCTGCCGTCCCCGGCCCCGATCTCCCGGGGGTCTCGGTCGTCGCTCCAGTGGCTCCATGTGTCGCTTGTTTCTTCGTCATCGGTGGCAAGTCTCGCAGCTCGAAAGCTCGTTCGGTGTCCTGATGTGGTACTGCTTGGTCAAATACCGGCCCAACTCGGCCTGACTCGTAAACTTCTGGTAGCTCGCCGGCACCAGGACCCGCGAAACAGGGACATCGCTCAACGTCTTCCCGTCCCCTTCGGTCGCATGCGGCTCCATGTACGCTCCGGAGTGCGGCCGCGGCAGACCGCTTTGGCCGATCGGGCTCTCTACCTGCGCAATGTCGGGATTTCTTCCCGTCCTCGGATCCTCGGTCGTGCACGTCACCTGCTGCGCCGTCGGTCCGCTGTCCGCAACCTTTGCGCAGTACACCGGCTTCTCCCGGTTCGGCCCCGCCCACGACATGTTGTAAATCTCCGACGTCGGCCGCAAGTTCGCCGCCGGGTTGCGATGGCAATTCAGGCACCACTCCATCTGCAAGCTGTTCTGCATATACATCAACGGCATCTCGTCCACGCGTCCATGGCAAGAGGCGCACCCAATGCCTTTATTCACGTGGATCTCGTGATTGAAATACGCGAAATCCGGCAGGTCATGCACCCGAATCCACTGGATCGAAGCGCCCGTCGCCCAACTCTGCCGCACCGGCTCCAGCAACTGGGCGTTGGTCCAAATCTGCGCATGGCAGTTGATGCACGTCTTGGTGGGCGGAACCCCGGCATACGCCGCCTTCTCCACCTGCGTGTGGCAGTACTGGCACTGCAAGCCCAAACCCTGCACATGGTGCTTGTGGCTGAACGGTACCGGCTGCTCCGGTCGCTGACCCTGCCGCGTCACCCACGGCGACCGCTGCAACTGATCCAGCGTCACCCCGAGCGCAATCACAATCAGGCCAGTCAACACCAGGCTCGCCCGAGCCAAAGCATTGGAACTGCGATCAAAAACTTGCGGCATGGCGAGGGTCCTGCTCCCTTTTCATCAAAAATTCCAATTCCATTGCTGAGGTCGTGCTCGATGGGTCGGTCGATCTCCAAAACAGATCCCGGCCAACGTCCGCGCGGAGATCTACTTTGCTCTAACGAAAGCTGAGTATAGCAGCGGCTCTATCCCACTTTACGACCACGTCCGCGCTAGACCAAACAATTCCTCGGGAGGCATCGATTATCGAACCCCGATTCTGTCCAAGCAGCTCCGAAGCCTGCTTTTATCGCCCAAATCGGAACTGCCAAAGTCGGCCCTCGACGCCCTGTCGTCTGCACCGGTCCTGCAGAGAGTTCCAGATCCAAACGCGCAAACTCAAGATCCGTACCTTTATATACACGCGGGAGCCATCCTCACGGGAGAACCCCCCAGGCAACCTCCCCCAGCCAATCCGGTCCGTCTGAGAGATCGCCCCCCCCGGTACCATCGCCAGATGCCCGATCCGCTCCGATCCCGCCGCCCGCCTTACCACGCCGACCAGGCCATCGCCCCCCTCTCGGCCGCCCACCCCCAACTCGCCCGCCAGATCCCCCCCGCCC
>CAXUIB010000015.1:0-1857 GCA_964250945.1 uncultured Acidobacteriaceae bacterium | reverse complement strand
CCTTCAACCTCCGCCTCCCCCAAACCCAATCGCCCTTTGAAGCGCTCGTCCGCTCCATCCTCTACCAGCAACTCCACGGCAAAGCCGCCGCCGCCATCCACGCCCGGCTCATCGAGGGCTTCGCTCCCATCGCCGGCCTCGGCAAACATCCCTCACCCGAACACCTCCTCGAAGCCCCCAACGAACAGCTCCGCGCCGCCGGCCTCTCGCACAACAAAACGCTCGCCCTCCGCGACCTCGCCGCCAAAACCATCGACGGCACCGTCCCCACGCTCGCCCAGATCCGCCGCCTGTCCGACGAGGAGATCATCGACCACCTGACACAAGTCAGGGGCGTCGGAAAATGGACCGTCGAAATGCTCCTCATCTTCTCTCTCGGCCGCCCGGACGTCCTTCCCGTCGACGACTACGCCGTCCGCAAAGGCTTCGCGCTCACCTTCGGCAAACTCAAACCCACCGACAAGGTCACCCCCGCCGACCTCCCCAAACCCGATATCCTGCTCCGCCGCGGAGAGCGCTGGCGCCCCTGGCGATCCGTCGCCAGCTGGTACATGTGGCGCGCCTGCGATCTCGCCGCAGCCAAACCTCCGTCACCCAAATAGCTTCTCGTACGCCCGCTCTACACCTTTCGGTGCATACCCAAATTCTTCCCCTGCCCGTAAGCTCGGTGGAGCACCACTGCCCAAAGCCGGAGAGCTCCACCTCACATGCCCCACTCGACAAACGGAAACGGCCGGCGGTCGGCCCAGCCCCCATCCAACTCCATCCAACGCTTTGTCACCATTCACGGCCACTTCTACCAGCCGCCCCGGGAAAACCCCTGGCTCGAAGCCGTCGAACTCCAAACCTCCGCCGCCCCCTACCACGACTGGAACGAACGCATCAGCTCCGAGTGCTACGCCCCCAACGGCGCCTCGCGCATCGAAGACCGCGACGGTCAGATCATCCAGATCGTCAATAACTACAGCGAAATCAGCTTCAACTTCGGCCCCACCCTGCTCTCCTGGCTCGAAGCGAAAGCTCCCCGCACCTACCGCATGATCCTCGACGCCGACCAGGCAAGCGCCGGCAACTTCGGCGGTCACGGATCCGCTCTCGCCCAGGCCTACAACCACATCATCCTTCCCCTCGCCAGCCGACGCGACGCCCAAACCCAGATCCGCTGGGGTATCGCCGACTTCGAACACCGCTTCGGCCGCCGACCCGAAGGCATGTGGCTCAGCGAAACCGCCGTCAACCGCCAAACCCTCAACCTCCTCGCCGAAGAAGGCATCCGCTTCACCGTCCTCGCACCCAATCAGTGCGCCCGCGTCCGCCCACGAGCGGCAGCTTCGGACGCCGAAAACCATCCCTGGACCGCGACCCCAGACGCCAACGTCGATCCCAACCACCCCTACACCGTCCCACTCGACAGCGGCCGCTCCATCGCCGTCTTCTTCTACAACGGCCCAAACTCGCGCGCCATCGCCTTTGAAGGCCTGCTCAACAACGGCGAAGAATTCGCACGGCGCCTCCTTCGCGGCTTCCACCACGACAACCGTCCCGGCCCCCAGATCTCGCACGTCGCCACCGACGGCGAAAGCTACGGCCACCACCACAAACACGGCGAAATGGCCCTCAGCTCCGCCCTCCGCTGCCTCCGCACGCACACCGACGCCCAACTCACCAACTACGCCGAATTCCTCAGCAACTTCCCGCCCGCTTGGGAAGCCGAAGTCGTCGATGACAGCTCCTGGTCCTGCGCCCACGGCATCGAACGCTGGCGCTCCGACTGCGGCTGCAACGGCGGCAAACCCGGCTGGAACCAGCGCTGGCGCCGACCCCTCCGCGAAGCCCTCGACCACCTCCGCGACACCC
>CAXUIB010000014.1:0-26546 GCA_964250945.1 uncultured Acidobacteriaceae bacterium | reverse complement strand
GGGACACGATGGGTGGGCCTCTGGCGTTGCCGGCGGATCCGCTCACGTCGAATCAGGCCTCGAATAAACACTATGTGGATCTGAACGTGGCCTCATTGACGAGCGGTCTCCTGCAGAAGATTTCGACGACGCCGCAAGGTTCTCAGGCAATCGCTCAACCGGCGGGTACACAGCTTCAGACGAACCACCTGAATGGTGTTCTTTATGCGAGTCAGTACCTGACCGGACGCGGCGATAACGGCATCGCGAATGTGCTTTCGAGCACGGATTGTGCTGTGGGCTGTGAGGCAAAGGCCGAGCAGAGCTACATCTCCTCCGAGATCTATCGGCCGTACCTGTGGAACAGCGGCCTGCACGGTGGAACGCACCTTGAAGACGCGCGTGGGGGCGAACGGAGGGACAGTTACTTCAACCCCGTGGATCTCCTGGCGTCAGGCAACGATGCAGGGCAGGTGATCGATGTGACTTCCACCCGAGATGCTGCCAGCGTGCACCAACAGACAGGATCTGAGGAGCCGTCGTCGCTTGGTCTGTTGATCAACCACCAGGGCCTTGCCGGCGGATCGAATCTTTTTCCCGCCAGTATTCATCCAGGTCCGTACTTCAAAAGCACGTACACGGCGCTGAGTGTGAATGGCAATTACAACACCCTTGGCCAGCATGTCCTCGCCTCGCACGTCGTGAACTGCTATGGCGTCGGCGACTGTCTGGCCGGTTCGCAGTTCGTGACATCGTCCGGTGGATTTCGCGATGAGGCAGATGAAGGAACCCACCCGTTCGACCTGCAGGTGCAGGAGGATGTGAATGTGTTTCAGGGCACGTGCAGTAGTGGTTGCACACCTGGGTCGACCTCGGTGATGGTCGCCAGCACATCGGGTCCGGGAACGCAGGGCGAGGGTCGATATCTGATCGACAAGAATCCGGCCGGGGTGCTCAGTACAGGATCTCTCGTCGGTGGGGCCATTGCGGTCAGCGGAGCTCCGGGGCCGACTGCGGTTTTTAGCGGCAGCTCGTTTCCGGTGAGCACATTTCTCGCAACCGGGCAGATCGTCGCTTCGCCGGCGACGCAGATGGCTCCAGGTACGGTCACATTTCCGATCGCGACCACAGGTCTGCCGCAAGGCTTCGCCGCGAGCACGACCGCCCTGCCGAGCCCCACAGGTGTTGCCTGCGTCACCGACCTGCCGAACGCGTTCAACCCTTCGAACTATGAGATGGTGAACTACACGGTTGTCGATGCGACCCATCTAACGATGACCTTCAACAAGGTTCACGCTGCCCGGGCAACGATTACGGTCGGAGGTTTGTGCGGCTACGGTCTTGAGCAGACGGTCGACACCGCGCAAGGTATCCGGCAGGTCTTTCCAGTCATCGGTTCCTACTCGGCCACCGGTCTCTTCTATGCGGGCGGCCAAACGCCCATCGTCGGCATCACTGGGCAGACCAGCGCTTATCTGAACGTGAGCCTTCCCATTGCGAATGTGAGCCGAAGCAACAATGTCGTTACAGTCACTCTCGCCGGTGGTTTGCCGGTCGATGTCAACGGCCTCACGATGCAAGTGACGGGCGTGCGCGATCCGAGCTTCAACGGAAGCTATCAAGTAACCACCACCGGGTCAAATAGCCTGACCTTTGCGGAAACAGGGGCGAACGGCACAAGCAATGGAGGTACGATCTCGCTTCTAACGGGCGGCTTCGCCCTGTATCCGATGGCCGAGGTCCTGGGTGTCTTGAATCCTGCGACCAAGGCAATCGACGGTCAGATGACCCTCGCGCCGAACACCGTCGCATGGGCGCAGAACGACCAAGTGGAAGAGCCTCACTACTTTCAGGAGTTGGTCTATGCGGACATGGAAGCTGTGAGCGAGGTGACGCCCCGCCCGACCGTTCCACCGCGAGCAGGCATCGCGTACCAGAATAACAACGGCCCGGGAATGCGCGGTTGGAGCGTGATCAACCAGGCGCCGGCGACCAGTTATTTCGGCAACGGTGGAACGCACTCGCCTCCGGACGCAGCCTATGAGGAACTCGGGATCTGGCGGCGTACCTTTGACGTGCAGGCGGGCGAGACAGCCCTGATGGCAGTGCATTGCAACTCGCATGGTTGCGGCAACTGGAACTCGGGCTATAACCTGTTTGAACTGGACAGCAACGGTGGACAGTCTCAGATCGCGTTTCAGCCCCTGACAAGCTCTTTGACGTTCAACATGCGCGGGACGACCTTTGGGTTTGGACCGCAGGGCTTCAGCGCCGGAACGGTGAATGCGGGTGTTGTCAACGCCTCGACGCTGAACGGTGCACTCAACGCGAGCAGCATAAGCAGCGGAACGGTGAATGCGGCTCGGCTACCCATCTTCGGAGTCTCCGGCCCTGCGCACGCCCCCGGTGTCGTTCCCGATCCAGGCGCATCGGCGGGGGCAACACGGTATTTGCGCGAAGACGGAAGCTGGACGGTCCCGAGCGGCGGCTCCGGTGCAGGCGGCGGCGGAGCGACCGGGACGGCGTCCATCACGGGCGGAAGTATCAGCGGAGCGACGATCGATGCCTCTCCGATCGGCAACACGACGCCGGCGGCGGGCAGCTTCACGAACATCACAGCGACTGGCCTGAGCATCACGTCCTCGACGGTTTCTCCGCAGACGATTCCTGTCTTCGCGCCCAACCTCGGTGGTGGAGCACAGTTCTGCCAAGGTTTCGGCAAGAGTCTGACGGCGCACAACTCGACCTTCTACTGCTGGTGGAACACGGCGACGCCCTACGGTTCGCTGGAAACGTATGCCGGCGGAGATCCGATCCAGGTGAAGGGGTCGGCTATCTGGCTGAATGGAGGTCCGGTGGCGATCGGCAGCTCATCCGGTATCGGCAGCGCTTTGCCGGCCCTCTTGAATGTCGGCTCGTCCGCGCAGTTCCAGGTAGATGGAAACGGCAATGTGAAAGCAGCCAACTTTGCCGGCATTCTGGCCGGGGCTACCGGCGCCATTGGAGGAGCGGCGCTCACAGCCGGTGGCTGCGCAAGCGGCACGGTCGCCGTCTCTGGAGCAAACGTCGGTGCTCCTGTTGCTGTCAGCGCGAGTGACGGAACCCTGCCGAGCGGATCCGCAATTGTAAGCGCGGCGGTCACGACGGCCGGAACCGTCACCGTGCAGGTATGCGCAGCCAATGCGTTCACGCCGCCCGCAAAGTCGTACAACGTACGCGTCCTGCAGTGAAGTGTGCCCAGAATCAGCAGCCGTGCTTTGGGCGTCTCTACCGGTTCATCTGATAGGGCGAGCGTAGACCGAGAAGTTTCAGCGTTCGGAGCACGGCCGCTCTGGCGAGCCCGCGTGATTTGCGCTGTAGGTTTGCCCGTGCGATCAGGCGCACTTGCCGTTTTCGCATGATGGCCTCATCTGGCGGCCCGTGCTCGAGCGATCTGGCCGAGAGCGCGACGATCGCGTCGAACTCGACCTCGGGAGCGAAGTGTTTCTGCCAGGCGGCAAACGCCAGGCGGCCACGCTCCGCGCTCGATCTGCGGTGTGGCTCAAGCAGATCGGGCAGGCGGCCGATGTCGCGTTCCGGAAAACGGAGGAGAAATCGCGACCAGTCCACATCCGGCGGGAGCACGTAGTCGTCCGAGAGGAGCACGGGAGCGATACCGGCGCTCATGACTTCAAAGAGGCGGATGCTTCCTGTGCCCGCTCCTCGCGGACAGAGCACAAAGTGGGAGGACGCGAATGTTTCGGCGTATCTCTTCTGGCGAGCTTCGCGGCCGGGCTGGTCGAGATCCCAATGAAAGTACGTGGAGGTGTTCTCGATCAGGACGTCCGGCCGGTTGAACTGGAGGTTGAACAGACGTTTGCGCAGAAGAGATGTGCTTCCTCCCTGAAAGGAAAAGAGGATCCGTTTCTCTGCCGCCTGCGCATCGGCAGCGACGTAGGGATTGCTGTACTGGCCGCGGCTCGAGACGTACGAATAACTGAACACCCTACCGGAGCGACTGCTCCCATCGACACGCGCGGAGCAGTAAACGCCCGGAGCGAGCGGAAGGTAGTTGTCGTCTTCGGTGTAGACCGCGCACTTCTGAGGAAAGATGCGGTAAAGCGGGTGATCGAGAAGCAGTTGGGGATCAACGCCAAAGCTTCCGATCAGAAGGATGAGGTCTGCTCTAGCCGGATCATTGACCAGCACATGCCGGCTCGATGCGGCGCGGAGCGGAAGCAGATCGGTAAGTTCTGTCTCCTTGACCGCAGCCAGATGGATGTTCATGCGAGAGAAAGCTCTCCGTCCATTGTGCGGCAGGAGGTCTGGGATGTCGAGGTACGCGATCAGGGGTGAGACAGGTGACAGACGGCCAACACGACGATTCCAGGGAATGGGACCTGAACGAGCTCCTGGCGTATGGAAGGCTTCTGGATAGACGACCCGCCGCCCTGGTCGGGGCAAGTGTCTCCCTCTGGCTTGCCGGACATCTGCTTCGGGTCAGAGATCGTGAGGGCAACGAGCGGCCTCTGCACGCGAACGGGGCACAGCGGGCGTTCGATCGGAGCCGGGGGCGCCAGAACATCGTACTCAAGGCGCGACAGATGGGTGTGACGACCTGGGTGGCCGGCCACTTCTTCTTGAAGACGATCACGCAAAGGGGCCAGCTTTCGGTGCAGGTCGCACAGACGCGAGAGGCTGCCGAAGGCATCTTCCGGATGATGCAGCGCTTCTGGGAGTGCCTTCCAGCGCACCTGCGCGAGGGTCCTCTGCGGCGCGGCCGAGCCAACGTCGGCCAGATGAGCTTTCCGGCGCTCGATAGCGAACTCCGCGTCTTGAGTGCAGGGGATGGGAGTGCAGGCCGCGGTTTGACGATGCAGACGCTGCACTGCAGTGAGGTGAGTCGATGGCGGGGGGATGGGGCCGCGACGCTGGCCGGGCTGCGGGCTGCTCTCGCGCCGGGCGGTGAGATGGTGATCGAATCGACGCCGAACGGAGCGTATGGATGTTTCTACGAAGAGTGGATGAACGCGGAGGCGCGAGGCTCGGTGCAGCACTTTTTTCCATGGTGGATGGAACGAGCCTATGTGGCAGCGCCGGTTACGGATCCGACAACAGAGGAGATGTTGCTGATGGAAACACAGGGTTTGGATCGGGGCCAGATCGGATTTCGCCGCGGTCTGCAGGCAAGTTATCGGGGACTTTGGACGCAGGAGTTCGCCGAAGATGCGATCACCTGCTTCAAGGCGACAGGCGATTGCTGCTTTGACGTGGAGGCGGTCGAGCGAAGGAGCCTGCAAGCACCGGAGCCGCGGGAAAGGAGACGCGGAGGCGCCCTGCAAATCTGGTTCGGGCCGCTTAGGGACAAGGAGTACCTGGTGGCGGTCGATTCAGCCGGCGGTGGACCGGATGGAGACTACGCGGCCGTGCAGGTGATCGAGCTTGCGACAGGTCTGCAGTGTGCGGAGTTGCAGCAGAGGATTGGAAGCCTGGAGCTGGCGGAGGTTGCGGCGGCGCTCGGTCGCGAGTACCGCAACGCGACGGTCGCTGTGGAACGCAACAACCATGGAGCTGCGGTTCTCGCGTATCTCGAGACTGTGCACCGCTACCCTCGCGTGTATGAGCGCGATGGGGTGACCGGGTGGTTGACCACGGCGGCGAACAAACCGGTGATGGTCAGTCGCCTGGGTGCGCTTCTGCTGGAGGAGCCCTGGATGTTCTACAGCCGGCGGCTCCTGGCCGAGTGCCGCAGCTATATCAGCATGGCGGCCGGCAAGACGGGGGCCGCGGGAGGGGCGCACGACGATTGCGTGATGGCGATGGCGGTGGGACAGGCGGTCCGATCCGAGATGCTGGCAAGCGGAAGGCGCAGGTAGACCGCAGCAGCATGCGATGAGGGCCCAAGGTTGCGCGATTTCGCAGATGACTCGCGTTATGCTCTTGGTGCGAGGTGTGTGAGCTTTGGCGGTTCTGGCAGTGCAGGCAATCCGGAAGATGCGCGGTGGAGCCCAAAGTCAGTTGATGCTCGGGGCCGATGGAAAGCTCTGGGTCGTGAAGTTCCAGAACAACCCGCAGCATCGGAGAGTTCTGGCGAATGAGTGGATTGCGACACGCTTAGCGGCGGCGGCAGGTCTGACGGTGGCGCCGAGCGAGATCGTCGAGGTGACGGAGTGGCTGGTTCTCAACACAGCAGACATGTACGTCGAGAAGGGACGCAATGAGCGCGAACGGTACGCCGCGGGTCTGCAGTTCGGAAGCGAGATGGTGGGCGGCATGAAGCCGGGGCTGGTGGTCGATTACTTGCCGGAGCAGCAGTTGGGTGAGGTCCGAAACCTCTGCGAGTTTGCCGGGATGCTGGCAGTCGATAAGTGGGCCGGCAACTGCAACGGACGGCAGGCGGTCTTTGACCGGCGGCCGCGGGAACGACTCTATCGAGCCACGTTTATCGACCAGGGATTTTGCTTTAACGCCGGGGAGTGGACGTTTCCGGATTCGCCGCTGCGTGGCGTGTATGGGAGAAACCAGGTGTACGCGAATGTGACTGGGTGGGATAGCTTCGAACCGTGGCTGAGTCGCGTGGAAGAGATGCCGCCGGAGACGCTGTGGAGCATCGCCGAGGTGGTGCCGCCGGAATGGTACGGCGGCGATCCGGACACGCTTGAGATGCTGATGCGGAGATTGATGGACCGGAGAAGCCGGGTTCGCGACCTGATCGTCTCGTTTCGAGACTCGGATCGCGCGCCGTTTCCGGCCTGGCAAACCAAAGTGAGCGCGACGGTACCGTCCCCCTGGCCGGAGACCTGCGAAAAGCCGCGCCATGTGATGTAGGCTTGAGCCCGATGCTTCGGCCACAAACGAGAGGACCTGGCGATGAAGAGTCGTTTACAGTGCGAGTTCTTCCTGGTCCGGTATGCTCCGGACGCCGCTCGAGAGGAGTTCACCAACATCGGCGTTGTGCTCCAGGAGAAAGGTCGAGATCGGGAGGGATTGGTCCGGTTTACACGCAACTGGAGACGGGTCCGGTGTCTTGACGCGGACGCCGATGTCGCTCTGCTCGAAGCTCTTGAAACCGAGATCGCAAACCGCCTCGGGCAGGAAGAGACCGGCGGATCTGTGCTGAAGCTGCTTTCGGACACCTCCTCGAACGCGGTACAGATCTCCGATCCCCGCGCCTGTCTCGCCGAAAGCTTGCCCGCTGAACTGGAGCAGTTGATGCGCCTCTATGTCGAGCCGCGAGAGAGGGTCTCGTCCAGCAGGAAATCCGGACGGGCCGCGATCGCGGGTGTGATGCGGCGCGAGTTCGAGCGGGCAGGCGTCTGGCCGTTGATGCGCCGGCAGATCCCAGCCTCGGTCTATACGGGTGCCGGCGATCCGATGCGAATCGACTGCGGATACCGTCCGAACGGTGTGATCCGCATGTTTCAAGCGGTCTCTCTCGAAGGAAGCGTGGAAGGCGCCAAGGTGCTGGCTTACACCGCGGGTCGGCTACGGGACGGAGTCTTCCGGGTGGAGAACGCTCGGCTCGAACTGTCAGCGGTAATCGAGCCGCTGCGCGAAGTCGGAGACGGCGGCAGCGAACACACCGAACGCTACCGTTTCAGCGTGGAGGCGATGGAGCGGGAACAGATTCGCGTCCTGACGATCAAGGATCTCGCCCGCGCGGCGGAGACGGCGAGGTCGGAGTTGGGCGTGTAAGCGCTAAAGCTCGGTCGCGTAAGTGAGAAGCAACGATGTGAGGCACAGCCCAGGCTGTGCCTCTTTGTTTGCCCGACAAGGGAAGAGGGAGAAAGACGCAATGGGAGTGCAGACAGCAATGAAAGACATCTGGAATCGATGGTCGGGAACGCAACCGGAACAGACCGCTCTCGATGCGAGCGGGGCAGCGCGCAAGACGGTCATGCTGCCGTCCATCCTCAACCCGTCGCGCGGGACGCAAGCCGGACGGTCGCTTCCGAAGCCGACCCCGGCCAACCTGCGCAAGTTTGCCGAGACACCGGTGGTCAGGCGCGCCATCAACGTTGTCAAGGATCGCATCGCCAGCATGGATTGGCAGATCCGCGTTCGGCGAGGCTACGCCGGCATCGCCATCGAGGATGAGATCGCCCGCATGAATCTTCTGCGGCGGTGCCTCGAAGAGCCGAACGCGGCGGACAGCTTTCGCGTCCTTTGGGAGCAGGTCCTCGAGGATCTGCTGGTCGGCGGCTTCGGCGCTGTCGAGATGGAGGCGACCGGGGATCCAGAGCGTCCGTTCCATCTTTGGGCCGTCGACGGCGCAACCGTACAGATCGACAATAGCTGGGACGGCAACGCGGACACGATCCGCTACGCCCAAACCACAGGTCGGCTCGGCAAGGAGGGTCTCGTCCCGCTGCGGGATGACGAGTTGATGTATCTGCGGCTGAATCCGCGGACTCACACGCCCTTTGGCCTGGGACGGCTGGAGGTCGCCTTCGAGACCGTGAACCAGTTTTTGAGCGCCACACGCTACGCCGGTCGCCTGGCTTCGAACTCCGTTGTGCAGTACGCGCTGTGGTTGAACGAAGCAACGCCAGACCAGCACGATCGCCTGATCCGCTGGTGGCAGGACGAGATCGAAGGTACCGGCCGGGTTCCAATCCTCAGCTGCCCGGACAAGCCCGAGGTCTTGCGCTTTGCCGGCGGAACGGATGCCGATCTGCGCCTCCAATGGCAGGAATTTCTCCTGCGCATGGTCGCCAACGCCTTTGATCTGCCGCCCATGCTGCTCGGCCTCCAGGGCGATGTGAACCGCTCCACCGCCGCCGAGATGGCGAACGAGGCCTTCCAAAGTGCGGTCGTTCCGGTGGCCAAGCTCCTGGCCGAACACATCACGCGCGACCTGTTCGCGAAAAAGCTCGGCTGGCGAGAGTTCGAGTTCGTCTTCAACGATCTCGAAACCCGGGACGAGATGCAGGAGGTGCAGATGCAGATTCAGCTGATGTCCGCCGGTGTGCTGACCGTCCAGGAGGTGCGCCGGATGCGCGGTCTCGAGGACCTGAGCACCGACGATCTCCCAACGGTGGTGACAGCATGAAGCTGACGATCGATAACCTCGATGGTCTGGGTGCGGTCCAATACAGCGCCCAGGTCTGCGGCGAGGGTCCGGTCAGGATTGAGCGTGTTCTCAACGCCCCGTCCAAATGCAGCTTCTCCCTCGCTCTTGGAGGCCCCGGCCTCGCTGTTCCTGCTCGCCGGGGACGCGTCATCGTCTCCACAAACGGCGGCGATCTGCTCTTCACCGGGTACCTCGTCTCCGAGCCGGATGTGACGTTTGTCGGTTACGGAACACTCGGGCCGATCTATCGCATCGCGTGTCACTCGGTCAGCGATGAGTGGCTGCTCGACAAACAAAGCGTCTTCGCTTCCACCGCCACGCTGGAGCAACCCGACGGTGCGGCGCTGACCACGCTCACCAACCGGGTCGAGAGCGGCAGACTCTCGACCACCAATGTCACGGATAGCCGGCTTCTCGGCTACTTTCAGCCCGAAGCAGCAAAACTCTGGTCCACCAACGCAGCGGAACTCGCAAGTTCGGGCTGCGCCGGCTACCGTGTGCTCAATGGCAATCTCACCCTCGTTCCGGCAGGCAGCATAACTCATGCGCTAGCCGAGAGCGACGGGACGTTGACTTTGAGCTCCCTGCGACGAACCTCCACGCGGCAGCTCGCCAACGACATAACCGTCACGGGAAATCTCGAGCCGTCGGCCTATGTCACCGAGATGTTTCTGGGAGACGGCGTCACATCGAAGTTCGTCCTCTCGCAGACTCCATATCGCGGACCCGAGGCGACCGGCCGATCGTCCCTGCTCACGGACAGCTTCACGGGCGCAACCGCAGATCCGCGGCTGTGGACTCTGACTGACGCGGGACACTTCCTCACCTTCGGCTCGGCCGGCCTGACCGTCGCCGGCGGAACCGGAGCGGACACCGAGACCATGCTGACCGCTGTCGACCCGATCGAACTCGGTGGATCGCTCGTGGCAGAAGCTGGATCGTTTACAGTCACAGGTGCAAGTAGCGGCCTGGTCTGCGGCTTCTACAGCGGCTCGCTGGGCCGGAGCAACTGCTTCGCCGGCTTCAACGTCCGGCAAAGCGGCGGGGCCACGGTCGTCTGTCCCTGGATGAACGGCCAGGAGGTCGGCACGATCTTCAGCCTGGCCACCGGCCACGCGTACACGCTCCGCCTTCGTCTCCATTGCAAGGAGATGCAGCGCGTCGCACAGACCTTCTACACGTCCAACGGAGCCTCGATCCGCGCCTTCGGTGGAGGAACCACGGCGGCCCCGATGGATCTCGTGTTTGAGGTGCAGGACCTCGCTGCCGCGATCAACGTGCCCGCGACCGTGCTCTACGACGGGGGCGTCGCGACTTCACCGGCAACCTGCAGCTTTGCCGCGGTCAGCAGCCTTTCGATGCAGGCCTCGATGACGTACGTCAGAGTGCGGCAGACAGGTTCGGCCTTCATCCGCAGCACACCACCCTCCGGCGCCCAGGCAACCCGGCGCATCGGATCGGCCGGAGAAGGCGTGGACTGCACCGTCGCGACGGACGGTGTTCTCACCTTTCTGGCGGGCCGCATTCCCGTTGCGGGAGAGCTCATCACTGTCACCTATCGCACCGAACAGAGAGCGTTCGCTCGGATCGCAAACAGCGCCAGCATTCAGGCAGAATCGGCCGGTGGATACGCCGGTGAAGCACGCTGGCTCGGCAAGCTCCTTCGACCCGAAGCGCGTACCTCGGCTGACTGCGAGAACGCCGCGATGGCGATCCTCAGCGTCGCAACCAATCGAGCGGCGGCACTCACGGGACAGTACGAGAGCTCCAATCTCCCCGATGTCTGGCCGGGCGACAACCTCTCTCTGTCGACCGACCAGGGGACACAGGCGGCGATCGTCAGGTCGGTCGTGATCACCGATGCAATGGCCGAACCCGAAGATCTCCGATGTCAAGTGGACTTCGCCGGCGACTGGGCGAGACCCATCGGCCTCGAACTCTCGGATGCCGTTGCCGACGATGTGCTCCTGCCGGCGACCGCACAAGCGGCCGCCGGCCAGGTGCTCAACAATCTTTCTGCACTGACGGTCGTCAGCATCACCGGGACAGCGGTGCAGATCGACGCCGGAACGGCGCCGCCGGCCGGGGGCGGCTTTGAAGTCAGGCGCCGCGACCTCGAGTTCGGTCCCGGGCTCAATCAGGACCTGGTGCTGCGCAGCGCCGTGCGGGCGTTCACCATACCGCGTGCGACAGCGATAGAGCGCTTCTACATTCGCATGTACGACGGCTCCGTCCCGCCGCTCTACTCGCGCAACTCGAGCGCAGTGTTTACCGAGATCCCGCTGGGATAATCCCGGCGGAAAGAAGCAGAAGGAGGTGAAAACAAATGACAGAATTCGAAGGCCAGGTACTGGCAGACCTCAGCGTGCTGAAAAGTCAGATGAAACAGCTGATGGGGATTGGACAACCGGGAAGGCTCAACCAACTGGAGGAGCGTGTGGAGCGACACGAAAGAAGCGTTCAACGCATGAAGGGTGTCGCCGGCGCGGCGGGTGGTGCGCTGACGATCTTCCATCTCGCGATGGACTACTTCCGTCGCAACTGAAGCAGGGTCGATTCCGTCTCTCATGGCGCGATCACGCTTGTCATGGCGCGGTCACGCTTCTCCTTGACAGATATTGAAAGCTAAGCGCCCTACCCCGGCCAGAAGGAGGTCAGTGCCCGCAGTGCCATCGCCGTATAATCAGGCGATGGTGGGCACCGATCCGCTGGTTGGGGTAGTGATGGGGAGCCAGAGCGACTTCGGCGTGATGATCCGTGCCGTCGAGATGCTCAGCGAATTCGACGTACCCCATGAGGTCAGGATCGTCTCCGCACATAGAACTCCCGAGCTCTTGTTTGAGTACGCCGAGTCTTCGATGACCCGAGGCCTGCGTGTGATCATCGCCGGGGCCGGCGGAGCGGCGCACCTGCCGGGCATGCTCGCCGCAAAGACGATCGTCCCGGTCCTCGGCGTGCCCATTCCCGCCACAGCCCTGCAAGGAATAGACTCTCTCCTCTCGATCGTCCAGATGCCCAAGGGCATACCGGTGGGCACGCTCGCGATCGGGGCGGCGGGCGCGGCCAACGCAGGTTTGCTCGCAGTCGCCATCCTCGCGGGGACCGACGCCGTTCTGCAACAGCGGCTGATCGCCTGGCGAGCGCAGAGGCGCGACGAGGTCCTCGCACAGACGCTGGCGCCTGAGGCCACACGTTGACCTCGCACAGTCGTGACACGAAACCGGACGTCCTTCTTCCAGGAGCAACCATAGGCATCTTCGGCGGCGGACAGCTGGGCCGCATGACGGCGATGGCAGCGCGGGGCATGGGCTACCGCATCCTTGTGCTCGACCCCGACCCGGCCTGCCCTGCTCGTTTCGTCGTCGACGGCTGCATCGAAGCAGGCTGGGACGACAGCCGCGAAGCGGCAAACCTCGCTCGCGGATGCGACGTCGTCACCCTCGAAATCGAACAGATCTCGCCCGAAAGCATGAACGCCGCCGCCAGCTTCGCCCCGGTACGGCCAAGCGGAGATCTGCTCGCCATCATCCAAGACCGGATCGAACAGAAAAACTGGCTGCTTCGCAACGGATTTCCCATAGGCGAATTCCGTGCCGTACGCTCGCTCGACCATCTGAGCAGCGCCGTGGCCGAGCTGGGCGGACCCTGCTTCTGCAAAAGCGCAACCGGCGGCTATGATGGGCGCGGCCAAGGCAAGGTCGGCTTCAGCTCCACGCCTCCCCTCGATGTCCAGATAACTCGCGCCTGGGAGTCGCTCGGCGAAGCTGCCGGCGTCGTCGAAAAGGCAGTCGACCTGGACCGCGAAATCTCCGTGCTCGTCGCCCGGTCACCCCGTGGAGAAGTCGTCGTCTATCCTGCGGCCTCCAATCACCACGAACAGCAGATCCTCTCCTGGAGTGTGCTGCCCGCTCCGCTCTCAACTGCTATGGAAGCGTCGGCACGAGAGCTCGCGTCCGCCATCGCAGACACCTTTCTGCTCGAAGGTGTGCTGGCCGTAGAGATGTTCCTGAGCAAGACCGGTGAGTTGCTGGTCAACGAGCTTGCTCCACGGCCGCACAACAGCTATCACGCAAGCGAGCGAGCCTGCGTCACCAGCCAGTTTGAGCAGCTCGTGCGCGCCGTCTGCAATCTTCCGCTGGGCGACGTCAGCATCGTTCAGCCGGCCGCCATCGCCAACCTGCTCGGCGATCTTTGGATCCGAGACGGTCAGCCGTTCACCCCCCGCTTCGACGCCGCTCTGGCCGTTCCAGGAGTTCGAGTTCACCTCTACGAAAAGCTCCGACCCCGCAAAGGACGAAAGATGGGCCACCTCTCCGCTGTTGGCAGAACGCCGGAAGAAGCCGTCGAGTTCGTCCTCGAAGCCAAGGCAGCGCTCGAACGCGAGTAGCCAGGGCATCTCGCGTCCCGGCCTGCATCGGGCCAGGTCGCTAGCCGATGTCCTCGTTCCAGTTCTCGAGATACGCCTTGAAGTCCGACATGAACTTGCCTGCGTCCGCACCGTCCACGATGCGATGGTCAAACCCCAGCGTAAAGCGCTGCACCGATCGGATCGCAATGGTGTCCTGGCCGTCGCTGTCCGTCAGAACAAGCGCTTCCTTATTCAAACCGCCGATCCCCAGAATCGCGACCTGTGGCTGATTGATGATCGGAGTGCCAAACTGCTCGCCAAAGATTCCGGCGTTCGTCAGCGTAAACGTTCCACCCGCGACCTCGTCCGGAGCCAGCTTCTTCGATCTGGCGCGTTCGGCGAGATCGACGATCGATCGGGCTACACCCAAAAAGTTCTTCTCCTCGCACTGCCGAACCACCGGAACAATCAGTCCCCAATCCAGCGCCACCGCAATCCCGATGTTGATGTTCTTGTTGTATCGAATCGCGTCGCCTTCGACCGCTGCGTTGACGATCGGATGCTTGCGCAAGGCAGCCACCGCAGCTCGAGTGATGAACGGCATATAGGTCAGCTTCACCCCGTTGCGCTGCTCGTATTTGCTCTTTTCCTTCTCGCGCAGACGAACGATGCGCGTCATGTCCACCTTGAACACGGTATGGACATGCGCGCTGGTCCGCTTCGATTCCAGCATGCGCTGCGCGATGATGGAACGCATCTTCGTCATCGGAACAACCTCGCCGGGCAGCGGCGTCGAAACACTCGCTGCTTTGGCCGGAGCCGTTGTCGCGGGAGCCGATTCAGCTTGCGTATACGTCGGTTTGCCGGCAGGCGCGGGCTGCGGAACGGGCGCTGCCGTGCTCTGCGGCAATGAAGGCGCCGCTGGAGCGCCGCCCTCAAGCCGGCCCAGAATGTCGCCCTTCGTGATACGTCCGGAGGCTCCGGTCCCGGGCACCTCCGCCAGGTCGATGTTGTTTTCCTTGGCAATCTTGCGCACCAGCGGCGAAGACCTCTGCGGTCCAGCACTCGCCGACAGAGCCGAAGCCGGTGCGGCCGCCGCCGACGGCTTGCCATCCTTCTGCTTCGCCGGAGCTGCTTCAGGAACACTGGCCCCGGACGGAGCTCCGGAGACCGGCGCCGCGGACTTGGCCGCACCTGAACCAATCACAGCGACTACTGTATTGATCGTCACAGTCTTTCCTTCACCGACCTTGATCTCGGCCAGCCGACCCGCGACCGGCGACGGAATCTCAGCGTCGACCTTGTCGGTCGAGATCTCAAAGATCGGCTCGTCCCGCTGCACACTGTCGCCCACCCGCTTCAGCCATTTCGTAATCGTCCCCTCCGTGATCGACTCGCCCATCTGCGGCATCATCACTTCCGTCAACGATCCCGGGTCAGACGCGTTCCCGCTCTTTGCCCCATTTGAGTCGGATTCGCCGGAGGAGTTCGTCGCGGCCGTTGGCGCGGTTGGGTTCCCCATGTTGGCCGAAGGCGCATCCACGGCTGCCGGCGTTGTACTGTCCGCAGCGGGCATCGCCGCCGTCTCGGGCTCAAGGGCCGCCTGAGCGGAAGCCGAAGCTCCACTCGCACCATTGGACGAAGCCTCACCCTGAGCGGCCGCGCCCTCCGCAATCGTGCAGACAACAGTGTTGATGCCCACCGTCGTCCCTTCTGTGATTTTGATCTCGTCCAAAGTTCCCGCCGCAGGCGACGGGATCTCGGCGTCCACCTTGTCGGTCGAAATCTCAAACAGCGGCTCGTCGCGTTCTACCGCCTCGCCCGGCTTCTTCAGCCACTTCGTGATGGTGCCTTCAGTGATGGACTCGCCCATCTGGGGCATAACGACTTCAGTCGGCATGGGTTCCTTCCCGCGTCTCCCGGCCGTGGCCGAAGTAGGCGCGCAACACTGGATTATACGGCGGCAACGCCCGTCGGCGCAGGCTGCACCGTCTACCCGCGGTCGAGCAGAGGAAAGAAGTCAGCTGGATCCTGCGACAGCATCTGGCGCCCAAAGACGTTCCCGAAGCTCCGTGCGACCGTGTCCCGGGCCGCCTGCATGCTGGGCGTGTGGTGCGCATCCGCTTGGAGCTCCAAGCTGGTCACCTCGCGATCCGCAATGCCGCAAGGAATAATCCAACCGAAGTCGCGCAGGTCGGTCGCGACGTTCAGGGCAAATCCGTGCGATGTGATCCCACGGGAGACATGGATCCCGACCGCAGCGATCTTCTTTTCAAGGACACTGCCCGCGGCATACGTCCAAACACCGGTGCGCCTGCAAATGCGTTGTGCCGGTACGCCGAACTCCCCGCAGGCGCGAATCAGCACCTCTTCGAGCAGCCGCACAAAATCCACCGGCCCAAGATGCGGCCCCTTTTTGCCGGGCAGGTCGCCCCGGAGATCGAAGATCGGGTACCCGACCAGCTGACCCGGTCCGTGGTACGTCACATCTCCTCCGCGATTCGTCTCGTGAACCTCGACTCCGCGAGCGCGCAGCCGATCGTCGGAAACGAGGATGTTCGATCGCGTCGCATTCCTCCCGAGCGTCAGCACCGGCGGATGCTCGAGCAAGAGCAGCGTGTCCCCGATCTGACCGGCCTTCCGAGCACCGACAACACGCTCCTGAACCGCAAGTCCCTCGGCATAGGAGATCCGCCCCAAATCAACAACATGGATCAGCATGCGCTAAACGTTTACCGCCATCCCTTCCACACTCGAGAACCCGTCCAGCATCGCCTCTGCCAGCGTCGGATGAGCGTGGATCGTAAACATCATCTCCTCGACCGTCGCCTCCAGCTCCATCGCCGTCACGCTCTCGGCGATCAACTCCGTCGCGTTCGGCCCGATGATGTGGACCCCCAGCACCTCACCGTACTTCGCGTCGGAGACGACCTTCACAAAGCCATCATGCGCATCTAGAATCGTGGCCTTCGAGTTGCCCACAAACGGAAACTTGCCGACTTTGACATCCAGACCCTTCGCCCTCGCCTGCGCCTCCGTCAAGCCGACCGAGCCAATCTGCGGGTCGCAGTACGTGCACGCCGGAATTCGGTCCCGCCGCACAGGCCGTGCATATTTGCCCGCCAGCTTGGCCGCAACCACCAAGCCGGCCATCGCTCCAACATGCGCCAGCTGCGGCAGACCGGCGACGATGTCCCCAATCGCATACACACCAGGTTCGGTCGTCACCATCCACTCGTCCGTTGTGATAAAACCCCGGTCCAGCGAAATGTTTATCTTATCGATCCCACAGTCATAGGTGCGGGGAGCCCGACCAACAGCGACGAGCACCTTCTCGGCCTTCCGGGTCTGCGCCTTGCCCGTTGAGTCCGTAAACGACACCGTGGCCCCGTCCGCGGTCTCCTCGATCTTTTCCACCTTGGCCGACGTGAAGACCTCGATCCCGCGCTTCTTATACAGCCGCAGCAGCTCCTTCGAAACGTCGTCGTCCTCGGCGTTCACGATCTTCGGCAGAGCCTCCAGAATCGTAACCTCCGCCCCAAAGCTCTTGAAGACCGACGCAAACTCCACCCCAACCGCCCCGGATCCGATCACAATCAGCGACTTCGGCACGCGATCGATCGTCAGGATCTCCATATTCGTCAGAATCGTTTTCCCAGGCGTGTACCCGGGCAGCATGCGGGCATCAGAGCCCGTCGCAATCACCAGCTTCTTGCCCGTCACCTCCGTCGCTGTCTGGCCTTTGGTTCCGAACTTCCCCTTATCCTCCGCCGTCACCTCGACGGTAAACACACCATCCTTCGCCGGCCCAGTGAGTCTCCCGTGCCCCTCGAAGGTGGTGATCTTGTTCTTTTTCATCAGAAACTGCAGACCTTTGGTGTGCTTCGTGATCACCTCGTCCTTCCGCGCCAGCACGTTGCCCCAGTTCAGCTTCGGCTCCGGCACATCGATGCCATAGCTGCTCGCATGCTTCAGGTGATCCCACAACTCAGCCGAAAACAGCATCGACTTCGTCGGTATGCATCCCCAGTGCAGGCATGTGCCGCCCAGCTTGTCCGTCTTCTCGATCAGGCCAACCTTCAGGCCGTACTGCGCCGCGCGAATCGCGCAGGTGTACCCAGCGGGACCTCCGCCGATAACCACCAGATCAAATACCGTCTCTGACACCAGAACTCTCCAATCCTTCTCGCATCCAACATTCTATTGGATTCGGCCTTCCGCACTTTGGTACCGAACACCGTGCCTCCGCAGAACAAATGGTCGTTCACGTCACTTGACATCTGGGCGATACTGGGGAAAGACATATGGTCAATGACGTAGCCAAACTCACCGACTCGATCCGCCGCAGCGTCGTGCATCAACGCGCCAGAACGTCGCTGCATGAGCTCAGCGAAGCGGAAAAGCTTCAACTCCGCGAGCAGCTCAACCAGGAAGGCCAGGCCTTCTACAGCGACAAACGCGGAAATCGGTATCGCATCGAGCGCAAGCCCTCCTAGCTCCCGGCCCGGACCATGACCGCTCTGATCGCCGGCTTTCTCCTGGTCGGCTATCTCCTCGCTCCCGGCGCCATCTATCGCCTCGTCTTCTCCGTCTTCATCTCTGCCAAACGCTTTCAGCGCAGCCGGACCGAAGAGGTCGTCTTCTCCGTCCTCGTCACCCTCGTCCCCTTTGCAGCCGCCTGGCTGCTGCTTCTCCATACCCCCTCGGCCACTTCCCCAGGTTCTCCCTCGGCGGCTCCAAGCACGCCGCCTACCAAACCGTCCTCAACTCCCTCCTCCCTGGCAAAGACGTCTCCGACAAGGAAACGCCCGCCGCCTTTCTACGCAGCTTCGGCGAGCAAGCCCGCTTTCTTGTCTATCTCTGGTTCTTCTGCGCGATCGAAGGCTGGATCGGAAGCCTCGTCGTCCGCCGCTACGGAGACTACCCGCCCAACTCCTTTCTCAAACGCCTCTGCGATAAAACCCTGCTCCGCCACGTCTCCGAGTGGGAGCTGCTCTTCTCCACCCTCGCCCAGCCCTCCACCGAGAAACATCTTCGCGTCGAGATCGACGCCCTCACCACCATGGACATCCTCTACCGTGGCCAGCTCGATGACTGGTTCGTCGACATCGACGGCAAACTCGCCGGCATCTACCTCGTCCACGCGAGTCGCTACGCCCGAGAAGCGCTCGATCACGATCGAGAGGGCGGCATCCACCATCCTTTGGAGAGTTACTGGCGCCCCATCCCAGGCGCGCAGCTCTACCTCGTCGCCGGCACCATCGCCAACTACAACATCCGCTACGTCAGGCCGGAGCTCACGAGCGACCAGCTCCGCGACGATCTGCTCGGCGAAGACATCGTCATCACGCCGCTTCCCGCGGAGGATACCGAGGTCTAGCCCAGCACCCGCGCAGCCTCCTGGGCAAAGTACGTCACGATAAAGTCCGCCCCCGCGCGCCGGATCGAGAGCAGCGACTCCATCATCGCGCGTTCCGGCTCGAGCCACCCCCGCGCAAACGCCGCCTGCAGCATGCTGTACTCGCCCGAGACCTGGTACGCCCCCATGGGCAGGTCGAACCGCTCCCGCGCCGCTCGAATTACGTCGAGATACGGTATCGCCGGCTTCATCAAAAGCATGTCCGCTCCCTCAGCCACATCCTGCTCGATCTCCCGCATCGCCTCGCGGAGATTGGCGCCATCCATCTGGTAGCTCCGACGATCGCCAAACTGGGGCGCCGAGTCCGCCGCCTCGCGAAACGGCCCGTAAAACGCACTTGCAAACTTCGACGCGTAGCTCATAATCGGCGTTCCGGTCAGCCCCTCGGCATCCATCGCCGACCGCATCGCCGCCACGCGTCCGTCCATCATGTCGCTCGGCGCAACAATGTCAGCTCCCGCCCTCGCCAGGGACGCAGCCGTCTTCGCCAAGACCGCAACACTCGCGTCGTTCTCCACCTCGAAGCACGCGCCGTCCCGTCGCACAACCCCGCAGTGCCCATGCGACGTGTACTCACACAGGCAAACATCGGCAATTTGCACCAGGCCGTCGAGGGCGCGATTCCCCTTGAACGCTCGCAAAGCCTGCTGCACGATGCCCTGATCGTCCCAGGCTCCGGTCGCGTTCTCATCCTTCTCAAGCGGCAAACCGAAGAGGAGCATGCCGCCAATGCCAAGCGCCGCACATGCCTCGGCGTCCTTGACCGCCTCGTCCAGGGACACGTTGAAGACGCCGGGCATCGATCCGATCGCGCGACGCACACCTTCGCCGGGACACAAAACCATCGGAGCAATCAAAGCGCCGGGGTGCAGTCGCGTCTCCCGCACCAGGGCGCGCAGAGCCTCGGTTCGGCGAAGCCGGCGCAGTCGCGTCTCAGGAAATCTCATCTCCTCAGTCTACGAACTTCCGGCTCACCTTGGCGACTTCCGGCTCGCCCGTACAGAACACCGGTACCATAAACAGGTGAGCTTCCCCCTCCGCCCAGAGATCCCCGGTCTGCTCCCCGAGACAAGCGCGGTCGCGCTCGAGTGGCCGAGGCTCCGGGACGACGTCGCCGCACGCACCTTCTCGCCGCTCGGCCGAGCCTGGCTTCTCGCTCTCGAACCCTCCTCCGATCAGACCTGGGTCGAACAGCAACACGTCCGAATCGAAGAGCTGCGAGCGATGCTGGCAGCAGGCGGTTCCTTTGACTTTCACGGTCTCTTCGACCCAACCTCCCTGCTCGATGAAGCCGGCATCGAGGGCGCGGCACTCGAGCCACTCCAGATCCTCGCCCTCACCGAGGTCGCCGAACGCGTCTCCGCCTGGCGCAATCTGCTCGATCCCGCCTCTGCGCCACGCTTCCACTGGCCGTCCATCCGGGATCTCTCCGAACCTCTGCTCCCGCACGATCTCGCCGGCCTCCTTCGCCTCCTGCGCGGAAAGATCGAGCCCGACGGATCGCTCTCCGACGATGCCTCGCCCGAGCTTCGCCGCATCCGCCGCGCCGCCGAACGCCAGCACCGCCTCATCGAAGAGAGTCTGCGCCGGAGTCTGCGCTCCCTCAGCGAAGCCGGATCGACCCAGGACGCCGTCATCACCGTCCGCGGCGAGCGCTTCGTCATCCCCGTCAAAGCCGAGTTCAAGAGGCGTGTCCCCGGCGTCATTCATGGCTCCTCGTCATCCGGCCAGACCGTCTTCGTCGAGCCGCTCGAGACCATCGAGCAAAACAACGAACTCGTGCGTCTTCTGGACGAAGAACAAGCCGAGATCCACCGCATCCTCGTCGCCATGACGCGCGCCCTGGGCCAGAACGCAGGGGCGCTCCTCATCGGCGCCTCCATCCTGGCCGAGGTCGAGTCGCACTACGCCCGCGCTCGCTTCGCCAACGATCTCCGCTGCGTCAGACCCACCTTCGGCGAGTCGATCTCCGTCGTCGACGCCCGCCATCCCCTGCTCGAGCTGCGCATGCGATCCGAAGCTCGCAACCTGAGCAACGCCGCTTCCGACCCAAACGGAGCCGAGCCTCAGGAAATTTCACCAGCTGAGGCCCCCGCCCCCGCTCCGCTCTCGCCCGTCCCGCTTACGATCCTCCTCCCGCAAAGTGACCGGCAGCTCATCATCAGTGGACCGAACACCGGCGGCAAAACCGTGTCTCTAAAGACACTCGGCCTGCTTGCAATCATGGCCCAGGCCGGCCTCCCTGTACCAGCCGCAAGCGCTGAGCTTCCGATCTTCGACAGCATCTACGCCGATATCGGCGACGCCCAGTCGATCGAACGCAATCTCTCGAGCTTCTCCGCGCACGTCGTCAACGTGGACGCGATCAGCCGCAAAGCCACCCGCGGATCGCTCGTACTCCTGGACGAACTCGGCTCCGCAACCGACCCCGAAGAGGGCGCCGCCCTCGCCGTTGCCATCGCCAGTCGCTTCCTCAGCATCGGTGCGTGGTGTTGCATCACAACTCACCTCACCTCGCTCAAGGTCTATGCCGCCAATCACCCGGGTGTCCTGAACGCCGCCGTCGGCTTCGACCAGCAGACGCTCACCCCCACCTACCAGCTTCGGCTCGGTGTCCCCGGCGCCTCGGCGGGCCTAAACATAGCCGCCCGGCTCGGCATGGATCCTGCGATCGTCGACCACGCACGATCCCAGCTCACCACCCAGACGGCCGACATCGGCGCCTTTCTCGACCAGTTGCACGACCAGCTAACCGAGACAACTGCCGAACGAGAGAGCCTGCGCCGGCGTGAGCAGGAGCTCGCCCGCGAGCGCTCCCGACTTGAACTCGAAGGCCGAAACGAGCGGAAGCAGCGAACGCGCGAGCTCGAGAAAAAGCTGAGCGACCTCCTCGGCGACTTTGAGGGCCAGCTCCGCGACACGGTAAAAGCGATCGACGACAAAGCCGTTGCTCAGAAGATCGCTCGCGACTCCGCCGTACGCGTCGCCCGCCTACGCCGCGAATTTTCAGAACAATTCAACTCCACAGTAGTCGCTCACAACAGCGGCGCGGACCGAGCCGAGCCGACCAGCGCCGGCGCCAAAGCAAAGCAGCCGCGCGGCATCCAACCGGGCGATCTGGTCAAACTCAAGTCGCTCGGTCGCGAGGCGCGAGTCACCCGGGTCGTAGACGACAAGGTCCTCGAGGTCGCCGTCGGGCAACTGAAGATGCGTGCCAGCCGCGCGGATATCGTCGAAATTACCCCCGTCACCGCCGTCTCACCCGCCGACCTCGCACGCCGTCGGGGTGGCGTCACCGTCCAAACCACCTCCGACCCGGATTACATCTCGTCGGAGATCAATGTCATCGGCCGCACCTCCGACGAAGCCGAATCGGAGGTGGAGCGGTTCGTCGACCAGGCATTCCTCGCCGGCCTCCCGCGCGTCCGCATCGTCCACGGAACCGGGATGGGCATCCTCCGCCGCGTTCTGCGGGATGCGCTTCGCAAACATCCTCACGTCATCAACGTAACCGAGCCGCCTCACAACGAGGGCGGGCAGGGCGCAACGATCGTCGATCTGCGACCCTGATCAGATCCGCATCGGCATCAGAATGTACCGGTACTTCACGTCATCATTGCCATTCTCCGGAACCATCTGCCCCGCGCTCTGCGCGTCCTTGAACTCAAGACGAACCTCGCCCGTGCTCCCGATCGCCTTGAGAAATTCAATCAGGTAGGAGCTATTGAAACCTACAACCAGAGGATCGTAGTTGTACGGTGTCTCGATCGTGTCCTCCGACTCCCCTGAATCGGTCGACGAAGAACTCAGCTTCAGCTCATTCTGTTCCAGCCGCATCTTGATCGCGCCGGAGCGCTCGTCGGCAAACTGCGCTACCCGCTGGATCGAACCGATCAGATCCTCGCTCCGCACAATGACAAATTTGTTGTTATCTCGCGGCAGCACCGCTTCATAATTCGGAAACTGTCCCGTCAGCTTGCGGCTGGTCAGCACTCGCCCGCCAACGCGAAAGAACAAGGTCTGGTCGTCGTCGGCAAAATCAAGCGTCTCCGCATCCGTGTTGCTCAGCAGGCCCTGCAGCTCGCTGAGCGCCTTTCGCGGGATCAAAGTCTTCTTCTCGCCCGAAATGCCGTCCATCGACTCGCCCGTCTTTTCGATATGAGCCAAGCGATGCCCGTCCGTCGCAACCATCGCCATCGACTCGGCCTTCAAGACCAGCAGAGCCCCGTTCAACGTGTACCGGCTCTCTTCGTTTGAAATCGCAAAAATCGTCTTGGCAACCATGTTCTTCAGCGACGAAACGGAGATTCGGAAGGCTCCCGCCGACGGAAACTCGGCCACCTGAGGAAAATTCGCACGAGCCATGCCGACCATCTTGGTGTTCGATCGACCCGCCCGAATCTGCACCCAATGGTTATCCATTAGCTTGATGCTGATGTCGCCTTCCGGCAAAAGCTTGATGTAATCGTAAAGCTTACGAGCCGGAATCGTGCACGCTCCCTGCTTCTTCACCCTCGCCGCGCAGCTCGTCCGTAGACTCTGATCGAGATCGGTAGCCGTGATCGTCAGCCGCCCCTGGTCCCCCTCGCCGGCCGCTTCAAAAAGGAAGTTCGAGAGAATCGGGATCGTCGTCTTCCGTTCCACAACGCTCTGCGCTGCCGTCAACTCCCGTAGCAACTCCGCGCGAGAAACAGTGATCTCGAGGTTGCCGGTCGGCGCAATCGTGGTGGTCGTCTCGGGGTTCTGGATGGCTGCGCTCACTATCTTTCTTCTCCGCCCGTCAGGTTGGTCGTCCAGGCTGAACTCTAACACCAGGGCTCCGCGACATCGCACGCGTACTCCCTGTACCTGTCTGGATTCTAGGTCTGGAGAGCTCTTTTCCGCGGGAGAAAAGTTTGTGGGAAAACCTATCCCTGTGTGCGACGCTCCGACAACCCCCAAATACCGCCTTCAGCTACTGCTTCTAAAAACATAAGTTTTAACAAAGACATACAAGCACAAGTCATCGTTCTGGGTGGAGATGTGGATATTGAGCAGATGTCCAATGACCGCCGCGGTTTACCGGCCGTCCCTTATTTCCAAATCGCCCCCCTGTCCAACAGCAAGCTGAGGGAAGCCGGGCCACCGCCGCCCCTCCAGCAGGTTTCGATTCCACTCCCCCACAGCCCTCCCACGAACGTTCGAAAGAGCCTTGGATCGGCAGGCGGAAAAGAACGCTAAGCCATCTGTTTTGTGCAAGAACGAGAAGTCTGCTTTTCAACACCGGACACGGACACACAGAGGAAATCCGATCGATCACCTTCCATGCCTCACCAACGATCCCTGCTCCTGAACCGTCGCCGACCGCCTACCGAAACAGCTCGCTTACCCTCGATAACAAGACGCAAAAAGGCCGGCATCGTGTGCCGGCCTCCTCCATCATCTGCTCCAGAAATCTACCCCAGCGTCTCCATAAGTTTGCTGATCGTGCGATTCAGATCCTTGTCCGATCGCCGCTGATCATCGATCTTGCCGATCGAATGCATGACCGTGGTGTGGTGCTTTCCGCCAAACTGCCGCCCAATCTCCGGCAGGCTCGCCTCCGTAAGCTGCTTGGCTAGGTACATGGCGATCTGCCGGGGAACCACAATCTGCTTGGAATTATTCTTCTGCTTCAGGTCCGAAACCCGCATCGCAAAGTGCTCCGCAACCGTGCGCTGGATCGCCTCAATCGAAATCTTCCGTACCTGTGTGTCGATAAACTGCTTTAGCGCTTGCTGCGCCACGGCAAGCGAGCATGCGACGCCATAGTGGCTGCAGTGCGCGATCAGCGTCGTAAGCGCACCCTCCAGCTCACGGACGTTTGTTCGCACATTGCCCGCGATAAAGAGCGCAACCTCGGTCGGCAGCTGAGTCCGTTCATTCTCCGCTTTTTTCTGCAGAATCGCCACTTTCGTCTCGAGATCCGGCGGCTGAATGTCCGCGATCAGACCCCATTCAAAGCGAGATCTGAGGCGATCCTCAAAGTTCGCGAGCTCCTTGGGCGGCCGGTCGCTCGCAATCACAATCTGCTTGGCGCGTTCATGAAGCGCGTTGAAGGTATGAAAAAACTCCTCCTGCGTTCGCTCTTTTCCTGCAAGAAACTGAATATCGTCAATCAGCAACACATCGACGGTGCGGAACTTGTCCCGAAATCCGATCATCTTGTCGTACCGAACCGAGTTGATCATCTCGTTCGTAAAGTTTTCGCCGCTGATGTAGCTGATCGCCGCTGCCGGCTGCCTCCGCTTCACCTCGTGCCCAATGGCGTGCATCAGGTGCGTCTTGCCCATGCCGACCCCGCCATACAGAAACAGCGGATTGTAGGCCTTTGAGGGACGCTCGGCGACCGCCTGCGCAGCCGCCATCGCAAACTGATTTCCGCTCCCAGTCACAAACGCGTCAAACTGGTATCGCGGATTGAGCTGTGCCGCAGAGTTCCAGTCAAAGCGGGATTGTTCCGGCGAGGGAGCTTGTACCGCCGTGGCGGTTGCACGCGCTCTCTGCAACCCACCTCCCGCCACACCAGGGCTCCTCGGAGCGTTGGGACTGTGGCTCGGCAACGGCGCGAACCCGCCCTGCTCCCGAACCCGCGCCGCAGCAGGATCCTGCTGCGGCATTTCAAACACCACACCATCCAGGTCTAGGCTCAGCATCTCGAGAGCCTCCTGAATCAGGTCGGCATATCGCTCAATATTTCGCTGAAATTCTGGGGATGGTACTCGGACAAAAAGCGTCTTTTCACTTACCCGCAAAAACCGCGTCGGTTTCAACCAGGTTTCGTAGGACTGGCGATTGATCTTCTTGACCAGCGCACCCAGGATCCGTACCCAGGGATTCAGAATAGCGTCGGTCGTCGGGACAAATGACATTTCTTCGAACTTCCTTGTCTCGTATAGCTGTTTCACAAAGCTGGCAAAGGGCAAAAGAGGTTTGGTCACGCGCGGTTTGCAGACCCGTCTCTTGCGCCAAGAAGGACCGAAACCTAAGTTGAAATTGCCCGGGAGTTCGCGATCACTTTTAACTTGAAGAGATGCGAAAAGTAGGCATAGACCCACGGATCTATGCGAAAAAAAAATCAGTTGTACCGCAGGAAATGGTTCCGCGAAACGGGTTTGATGGTAGCACGAGACAACAGGCACTTTCTCAGGCGAAAATAAAAGAAAAGTCACTTGCACCAAAGCTTGTGAAAACTGCTCGCAACCTGGCCTCCGGGCACAAAAGCTCGCCGCTCGGCGACTTCGCCCGTTCAGTTGGTTCGGCGAGCATGATCGGTTACACTGAATCTCTGTTGATGAATTCACCCGATCGCTCCCACGAGCAGAGACCAGAGCTTCCATGCCCAAACGAACATTTCAGCCAAATCGCCGCCATCGCGCCAAGACACACGGCTTTCTTACACGCATGAAAACCAAGGCCGGTGCCGCCGTCCTCAGCCGCCGCCGAGCGAAAGGTCGCCACAAGATCGCCGTCAGCGCCGGTTTCCGCGACTAGACCGATCGACCCTAGGTCGGCACGCAAGTGCCGCAAGTATGAAAAAAGAGAGAAACTCCTTCCGCCTTCGCAAACACGCGGAGTATCAACGCGTGTATAAAGAAGCTCGCAAACAGTTCGCGCGGGAGATGAGCTATTTCTTCTGGTACCGCTTGCCCCCCTCTCCTCCAGAAGCGAACCCCGCCGCGATCCCCCCCTCCCCCGGCGGTTCGGCACCCCCCACCCCCCGCCCCCCC
>CAXUIB010000013.1:8329-26977 GCA_964250945.1 uncultured Acidobacteriaceae bacterium | reverse complement strand
AATGAAAACGGCGCTTCCACACTCTGTCCGACTCACAGCAACAGGAAAACCGCTCGAAAGCCGTGCTCCGGACCTCTACCAGGATCGGAACTTGTAAAGTAAAGACGGCGTCCTAAACCCACGGTAAGCCGTGAGTTTCAGGCGTGGGAGTCTCCCGTCGATCGGCAACCGGCTCCCGCCAACACCTCAGATCCAGGAAACTCGGATCCAGGAAACTCGGATCCAGGAGACTCGGAATCAAAGCCGGCAAGTCCAAATTCGATGTCGCGCTTCCACTTCGGCCACATCGCCTCAGCGTGTCTGTCTGCGCCCTGCTCGCCCTATGCGCGCCCGTCGCACGCGGCCAGAGCTCGCCTTTTCGCCCATCCCTCAGCCTGCACGAGGCCATCCAGCAATCCGAAAACAGCGCACAATCGCGCGAGGGACAGGACAGAATCGATGCCGCAAACGGCCAGCTGGTCGAGGCCGGCTTATGGCCCAACCCAAGGCTCTACCTCGAGTCGGAAGATCTCCGCCCCTGGGCCGACAACTTCAGCTTCACCAATGCGACCGAAGACTACGCCTACCTCGGCCAACTGTTTGAGCTGGGCGGCAAGCGACGGCGCCGCGTCGAGCTTGCCAAAGCCAACCTCCGAGAGGTGGAGGCCGAGCGCCAACTGCTGATGCAGCAGATCGCAGGTCGCGTCGCAGCGGCATACTGGGCAGCGGTAGCGAGCGCCGACCTCGCCACGCTCCTTGAAGATGACATGAAGGCTGTCGACGAGATCGTCCGGTACAACCGCGCAAGAGTGGACGCGGGCGCGATGCGAGGCGTGGATCTGATCCGCGTCGAGATCGAGCGCGATCGGCTCCTCCTGGCCCTCGAAGCGGCCCGCCGCGAAGCCGTCCAGACCCGCATCGACCTGTTTCGGCAGATGGGCCGCGCGCCGGACCGGAACGTGCAATTATCGGACGCAATCGACGCCCCCGTTGCCGTCCCGCCCCGGTCCGTGCAAGATGTCCTAGCCGCCCGCGCCGACGTCCTCGCTGCGCGGGACGCGGTCGCCGCGGCCGAAGCCAACGTCCATCTGCAACGCGCGATCGGCGTGCCCGATCTCGACCTTCTGGGCGGCTACAAGCGCAACTCCGGAAACAATACGATCTACAGCAGCCTCCAACTTCCGCTTCCTCTCCGCAGTCGCAACCAGGGCGAAATCGCCAGAGCCGAAGCCAATGTGCGTCTGGCAAAGGATCGTCTCGACCAAATCGAGCTGGCGGCCGGCGCGGATGTCGCGGCGGCTCAGGCATCGTACACACAACAGCAGACCGTCGTTCGTGACATCCTTCCCGAAATGCGGGCGCGAGCGAAACAGAACCTCGTCATCATGGACGATGCCTACCGCAGCGGCGGTGTCGATCTCCTGCGCTACCTCGACGCCGAGCGCACCGCCTTCGACGTCGAGGTCAACGCCCTCCGCACCCTCGCCGAGTTTCAACAGGCCGGGCTCCGGCTTCAGCTCGCCTATGGAGTTCAACCATGAATCTTCGGAATTTCCCTATTCCTCTGCTTCTGCTGTGCGTTTTGTCCGGCTGCTCGAAGAAGCCGATCGATGGGAGATCGTCCGACATCTCGTCCGCGGACAAGTCAGGGTCGGCGTCGGCTGCGACCGAGGCGTCGCCCGACAAATCCACCGAGGTCGGAGCAGGTCCGAGAGACACGGTCAAAATCAGCCCGGACGATCAGAAGAGAGGCGGAATCCAGACCGCGTACGTGCTCGTCGAGCGCTTGCCGCGCACCCTCACGGTGGCAGGTCAGGTGGTCGCGGATGAGCAGCACACCTCCCATCTGGGAACGGTGGCCGACGGCCGAATCACCGCGGTCAACGTCCTTCCCGGCGCCAACGTACGCAAAGGGCAGGATCTTGGCAGCCTGCACAGCCATACCGTCCATGAAACCGTGGGCGCTCTCGTCCAGGCCTTCGCCGCGGTCGACCGAGAGCGCGGAGCCGTCCTCTTCGCCCGGCAGGAACAGGATCGCTACCACCACCTCTACTCCATCCAGGCGGCTTCGCTCGAAGAAACCCAGCGCTCCGACCAGGGTGTGCTCGAAGCCCAAAGATTGCTGGTCGACGCCGAGGCCAACGTCCACATGGAGCGGGAACACCTGTCGGAACTTCTCCAGGTCCCCCCCGATTCCCTCCGTCCCGGCAATCTCTACAACCAGGAGTTGGTCCCGATTCGCTCCGCTGTCAACGGCGCCGTCCTCGCCCGCTACATCAGCGTCGGGCAAGTCGTCAGTACGGGCTTCGTTGCCTTCGATATCTCCAACCTCTCCACGGTCTGGGTCACGGCTTCGGTCAATCAGCAGGACCTCGCCCTCATGCACGTGGGCGCTCGCGCCGATGTGGTCACGTTCGGCTTCCCGGACCAGGTCTTTCACGGCCAGGTCGCCACCGTCGGCGATACGCTCGATCCCACCACCCGCACCGTCCCCGTCCGCATCGTCGTCCCCAACCCGGCAACCCGTCTGCGCCCCGGCATGTTCGCCACCGCGCACATCGCCGAGCCGGCAACCCGCGACACCGTCTTCGTCCCCGAGGTCGCCCTCCAGAATATCAACGGCATGACAGTCCTCTTTGTCACCGGCGACGGCGTCACCTTTCAGGCCCGCGCCGTCAACGTGGGCACCCGCTCCATGGGCAAGGCCGAGATCGTCGAAGGCGTCAGACCCGGCGAACGCATCGTCGTCAACGGCGCGTTCATGGTCAAATCCGAAATGCTCAAAGGCACAATGGGCGAGGGCTAAGGCGAATGCAGAAGCTCCTCGACTTCTTTCTCTCCAATCGCTGGATCGTCGTCGGCCTGCTCCTCGTTCTAATCATCGGCGGCATCACGGTCATGCTCCGGCTTCCGCTCGAGGCCTTTCCCGACCTCACCAACAATCAGGTGGTCGTCACCGTGCAGTGCCCCGGTATGTCCCCGGTCGAGGTCGAGCAGCTCGTCACCTACCCCATCGAGACCTCCATGATGGGCATGCCGAAGCTCCAGATGGTCCGATCGACCTCCAAACTCGATCTCTCCATGGTGACCGTCATCTTCGACGACTCCATGGACAAATACCTCGTCCGGCAGCTGGTCGCCGAGCGGATCAGCCAGGTGCAAAGCCGACTTCCAGCCGGTCTGCAGCCCCAGATGAATCCCATGTCCACCGCGTTCGGCGAGGTGTACCAGTACACCGTCTCCGCTCCCAAGCTGTCGCTCATGCAGGTAAAAACCCTGCAGGACTGGGTCATCCGCTACGCCCTGCTCACCGTTCCGGGCGTCAGCGAGATCAACTCCTGGGGCGGCGAAACCAAGCAGTACACCGCGGAGATCGACCCCGAAAACCTCCGGCGATTCCACCTGACCGTACACGATGTCGTCCTCGCCCTCGCCAACAACAACGCCAACTTCGGCGGCAGCTACATCGAACACGCAGAGCAGCAGTACACCGTGCGCGGTCTCGGCCGCGCCGAAAGCATCGCCGATCTCGGCAATATCGTCGTGTCCACCAGCAACGGCATCCCCGTTCTGCTCAAACAGGTCGCCTCCATCCAAACATCCGCCATGCCGCGCCACGGCGCCGTCATGCGCAACGGCCAAGGCGAGACCGTCTCCGGCATGGTCATCATCCTCCGCGGTGAAAACGGGCAAAAAATCATCGGCGAAATCAAACGGAAAATCGCCGGTCTCAAGCTTCCAGGCGGCGCCAAAATCATCCCCTTCTACGATCAATCCGATGTCATCAACGCCACCACCGCAACCGTTCGCCGCAACCTCATCGAGGCCGCCGTCCTCGTCATCATCATCCTCCTCATCTTCCTCGGCGACTGGCGCGCTGCCCTCGTCGTCGCCATCACCATTCCCCTGTCGCTGCTCTTCGGCTTCATCGGCATGGATCTGTTCGGCATCTCCGTCAACCTGATGAGCCTCGGCGCCATCGACTTCGGCACCATCGTCGACGGCTCCGTCGTCATGACCGAAAACTGTATGCACCGCCTTGAAAACGGCGATCCCAACCGGCCTCTGCTCAGCATCGTGCGCGAGGCGGCGCACGAGATCTCGCGACCCGTCATCTTTGGCGTTCTGATCATCATCGCCGTCTACCTTCCCGTGCTCACGCTCCAAAGCCTGGAAGGCCGCATGTTCCGCCCCATGGCCGTCACCGTGGTATCGGCGCTGGCAGGTTCGCTCCTGCTCGCTCTCTTTGCCGTTCCAACCATGTGCACCGTCGCGTTGCGACATCGCCTAAAAACTCTAGCCAAATCCGGCGGCCCGACCAAATCCGCAAACCCCACCTGGTTCGATCGTCTGCGCGCGGCATACGGACGTTCGCTCGGCAGAAGCGAGCAGCACCGCACACCCATCCTCATCGTCAGCATGGCGCTCATCGTGCTCGCGCTCGGGTCGCTGAAGTTCATCGGAACGGAGTTCATGCCGACGCTCGACGAGGGATCCATGGTCGTAACTTCAAAGCGCCTTCCCGGCATCGCGTTGTCAGAATCCGTTCTCATCGGAAACGAGATCGAAAAAACCATCAAGGCAAAGTCCGGAGTCACCAGCGTCGTCACCAAGCTCGGCAGGCCCGACCTGGCCACCGAGGCAATGGGCGAGTACGAGTCCGACTCCTATCTGAGCTTCACGCCCAGGCTCCAGAACGCCAACCCGAAGAGCAAGCAGACGTTCACCGACGACCTCGAAAAATCCCTGGACAAAATTCCAGGCGTGACCTACGAGATCACCCAGCCCATGCAAATGCGCATGGATGAGACCATCACGGGAACCCGCGGCGATGTCGCCTTGAAGATCTTCGGCGAAGACCTCGGAACCCTCGAGCAGATGGCCCAGACAGCGCAAAAGATCATCTCGGGCGTCCCCGGCGCCTCCGAAACCCAGATGGAAATCATCTCCGGCGCGCAGGAGTTGCAGGTGCGCGTCGACCGCGCAGCCGCCGCACGCTACGGTGTCAACGTCTCCGACATCCAGGAGGTGATCGAAACCCTCTACGGCTCCAAACAAATCTCCGAAATGCTCCTTGGAGAAGAGCGCTTCCCGATCGCCATCCGTCTTCCGGCCAGCCTGCGCAACGATCCCGAACAGCTTCGATCGCTCGGAATCAAGACCCCCCAAGGCGAGCTCGTCCGGTTGGACCAGATCGCAGAAATCAAAACCGTCGGCGGCCCCATCCTCATCAATCGCGAACAGGCCCACCGCAGAGCCGTCGTCATGAGCAACGTAAGCGGGAGAGATCTCGGCAGCTTCGTCCGGGATTGCAAATCCGCAGTCGAACAGAAATTGCCGTTGCCGCCCGGATATCGCCTGGAATGGGGCGGCCAGTACGAAAATCAAAAGCGCGCCCAACAGCGCCTGCTCATCGTCTTTCCCGTCTCTCTGCTCATCATCTCCGCTCTGCTCTACGCAACCTTCAACAACGCCCGGCAGATGTTTCTCATCCTCCTCATCGTCCCGCTGGCGCTGGTGGGTGGCATCGCTGCTCTGTGGCTGCGCGGGATCAACCTCAATCTCTCGGCCTGCGTCGGATTCATTGCGCTCTTCGGAATCGCGGTGCTGAACGGCGTGGTCATGGTCAGCCACATCAACTCCCTTCGCAAAGGCGGCAAGGCTATGGACGATGCAATTCGGGAGGGAGCCACGGACAGGCTGCGGCCTGTACTGATCACGGCTTTGGTGGCCAGCCTCGGATTCATCCCGATGGCGCTTTCCACATCGCGAGGCGCCGAGGTCGAGCGACCGCTGGCAACGGTCGTCATCGGCGGCCTCCTTACCGCAACCGCGCTCACCCTGTACGTCCTTCCACTGATGTATCCATGGTTCAGCAAGGACATCGAGACCGGCGCCGCGGCAGAGCAGAAGGCAGAGTAAACTCCGCCCGCGAAAGGGACACCTATCGCGCAAAAAGAAACAGAAGCGCCACAGCAACGCCGACCAGAAAGGCGGCGGAAACGATCTGGAGAGTGCGTCTTGCTCCATGATTTCCGCCTTTTGCTACGTCTGTTCCACGTTGAGTCCGGACGTCTCGCGTCGTTTCAGACTTCCAGCCCGTCTCTGAAAAAATCTCCTGCTCCCTTTCGCGCAGCGACACCCGCAGCAACACGATGCTGACGTTGTCGGGGGCGCCCGCAGCCAGCGCCAAAAGGAGAAGCGCGTCGGCGGTGATCGATGGGTCTGCTGCGGCACGTCTCAACTCGCGGGCAAGCTGGGCTTCCGAGACGTAGCCCCACAAACCATCCGAGCAGAGCAGCAGAACATCGTCCTGTTCCAGCGCCAGCGTTGCTACATCGAGCTCGGCGCCGACCTGCCCCAGGCTGCTGGTGAGAATGTGCCCACTCGGATGCGTGCGCGCCTCGTCCTCGGTCAGGATGCCTCCGTCGATCATCCTCTGCACGACCGTGTGGTCGCGGGTGATGAGGCGCACCTCCCCTCCTCGGGCCAGGTACACGCGCGAATCGCCCAGATGCCCGACCGTCGCGGTCTGGCCTTGCACAAGAACGGCTGCAACCGTTGATGCCATCGCGCCGAACTCCGGTTGGGTCTGACGAATGGTCTGGATACGGTTGTGAACGACCTCGGTGGCCCGCTGCAACGCCGCGGCAGGACTCTCGTCCGGTATCGCCAACGCAGGCGCAGCGGCCATCAAGCCTTCATACACTGCGACGGCAAGGCTTGCGGCCTCGGCGCCGCCTGCATCTCCGCCCACACCGTCGGCAACGACGAAGATCTCCCCAAGCGCGCCGACAGCATGGCCGATGCGGTCCTGATTTTCTCCGCGGACCAGACCCACATGGCAACAAGAGCTCGACTCGATATGGGCAAGAAGCTCCAGGGAGGAATCCGTCCGAATAGACGTCGCGGGTTCGATTTCCATGCTGTACGCCTCGTCGTCCATGTGCCTTTACAAAATGTCGCGCATGCGCAAAAAGCTCAAAACGGCAGCCAGGAGCAGAACCGTCATACCGATCAGCGCGGAGATCGCCTCCGCGTAGCTGAAACGCGCGGACTTGCCCGCAGAGGCTGCCGTCGGTCGCGAGCTGCCATTCTCCGCTACGACCGCCTCGGGTACCTGGAGCGTTGCCGCGTCAACACCTTTGCCACCATCCGGGCAGGCATCCCAAGTCTCAGGGCCGGGAAGATACGCGCAGACGTGGCCTCGCGCCTCGTCGATCATGTTTCGTTCAAACGCCCACCGCGAGGGCGCAAGATAGCTCATCATCCGCGCCGGCAAAGGCATCTTGTAAGCCGCGCGGATGCCGCCGCCAAGCGTGATCACCGGAAGCAGGACGACGGGAAGAAGCGCGATCGCCGTCTCCGTGGTGCTGCTGCGAGCCGAGATCGCCAGACCGAGCGCCGCTCCGACAAGCGAGGATGTGATCAGGATCCCGGCCTGCCGGAGGTAGTCGCCGCGCAGGTCGCAGGCGAAGTAGACGATGGTAAGCAGGGTGAGGCACTGAAACACACACAGGCCGAACAGCACGGCAAATTTCGAGAAGACATAGGAAGGCAGCTTCAGGTTCACCATGCGTTCGCGCTGAAACACCGACCACTCGCCGACGATGTCGCGCGCAGCGTTGTTGCAGCCGAACCAGATGGCGGCGACGACCAGGAGAAACTCGATGCCCGTAAGATTCGCGCTCAGCGACGTGAAGTTCTGCTGCGCATGCAACGCGGCGGCCGAGCCCGCGGCGGCGCTCCCCAGCGACGCGGGTTCCCTGGTCCGGCCGAAGACCAGAGCGATCAGAACGGCAAACAGCGGCGCCTGCAAGAGCGTGATGATCAGCTGCGCACGATCGCGCGATCGGAGGATGAGATTGCGGCGCAGCAGCGTCCACCATTGCACCAGGTTCCATCGCCGGCCGGAGGCGTTCGCGCCCGTCCCGGTTCCCTGCACCTTGCCCGCCCGATCCTCGACAAACAGCTTGCGGTAGCGCGACCGATTGAAGTTCCCGACCCATTCGGAGGTAGGTTTGGTCGAGAGTCCGGTCAGGAGCATCTCGGGGTTCAACAGCTTTTTATCTTCGATCTGCGCTGCCGGCGGATGGAAAAACTCGATCGAATCAGGAAACGCCGGGCCAAAGAACGCCAGCGAACCGCAGCCGCCGCGATCGCGCGAAATCATAATCAAATTGTCGAACTTCTTGTAGACGGCAATGCTCGGCTGGTGAATCGTCGTGATAATCGTCTTTCCTTCCCGCGCAAGCCGCTGCAAAAGATCGATCACACCCTCCGCGTCATACGATGAGAGACCCGAAGTCGGTTCGTCCAAAAAGAGCACCGGAGTATCGGTCATCAGCTCCATCGCAATATTCACGCGCTTACGCTGGCCGCCGCTAAGCACCTTCTTCTCCGGAGATCCGATCAGCGTGTCCTTCTTGTCCAAAATGCCCAGCTCCTCCAGAATCTTGTCAATGCGCTTGTCGATCTCGTCATCGCGCAGATCCGTGCGCAGCTTGGTCGAGAAGTAGAGCGCCTCGCGCACCGTCAGCTGCGAGTGAACGATGTCGTCCTGCGGGACGTAGCCCATCTGCTGCCGGTAGAGGTCGAAGCTCTGGTAGAGGTCGACGCCGTTAAAGAGCACGCGCCCCGCCGCCGGTGGCGTGTAGCCGTTCAGAGCCTTGAGAAACGTGGTCTTGCCCGCGCCCGCGGGACCCATCAGAGCGACCATCTCGGACGGATAGACCGTAAGCGAGATGGGGTCCAGGAGACGCTTCCCACCCACATCGACGCACACACCTTCTGCCGCGATCGAAACATTGCCCTTGTACTCGCGCTTTTCGAGCCTGCCTGCAGCGCCGAGGCGAAACTGGAAGCTGCCGAGGCCGATCACCTGGCCGCTTTGAATTTCGGCCGCCGCCGTGATGCGCACACCGTCGACAAAGGTGCCGTTGCGCGAACCGAGATCCTCGACCAAGACCTTTTCGCCCGCGCGCGTCACCCGCGCGTGCCGCCACGAGAGCAGAGGATCGTCGAGCGGCTCCTGGCAGGTCGGATCGCGCCCGATGATGACGCTGTCCGCGCTCTCCTCCACGCTCTGGTACGCCTCCGAGCCCAGCGACGCACCCGAACCATCCAGCAGACGCGCGGCCGAAACCTTGAGCGATCCAAAATAAACGTTGTCGCCGGCGCCCAGCGGCGTTCGCGTGATCCGGTTGCCGAAGCGATGGAGGTACGTGCCGTTCGAGGAGTTGAGGTCTTCAAGAACGCGCTGCCCATGCTCCTCGACGATGCGCGCGTGCTGCCACGAAACAATGGGAAAATCCAGAACCACATCCGATTCCGGAGATCGACCGATCGTGATCGTCCCCTTCATCACTTGGGTGCGGGGCATGACTTGGGTGTCGGGCATGGTCTCTCCTCAAAATCCGGTTGCGTGCGGCGCAGGGCGACTCATAAGTTCACGGTGCAAAGCTGGCCACGTCATCCACCTTCACAGGCTTGGCTCCGCTGTAAAGCGCTGTCGCCGTCTTGTCGTCGACCTCGGTCACCTTGGCCGTGCCGAGCGGTTCAGACATCACCTTCAGCACAGCTCCGCTCTTGTCGCGGATGGTCCGACCGGTCCGCGAGATCTGAACGACGTCGCCTACCTGCGCTCCGCCATTCGCTCCGACGGCGAGGATCAGCGTGTTGGCTTCGGCATCGGCCACAGCGCCCTTGTACGGCTTGCGCGCAACAGCGATCGTCTCCGACAGCGCCGGCGAAGCGTTCAACTGCGCGGCCATCCCCTTGGTCGCCTTCAGCGTCGCTTCGTTCAACACCGGGCTGCCCATCTGCTGGTTGTCCGCACCGGAGGCGACCTGAAGCTCCGCATTCTCGGCATCCCCCTCGCCCTGAGCCGTCGTGATCACCACACCGGTGTTGACGTCGACCAGGCGAGCCGTGATCACCATCGACACCTTTGTCTGCATGCGGTGCGCCTGATTCTTGTTGCCTGACCTTATTGCCGCAAGCGAGGCCAAGCTACTCACGCCGGTCTCCTTTCTGGAGCCCGCAAACTGCACCACGGAGCCGATCAGGATCGCGTCAACGCCGGCGATTTTTCCGATGTGCGCCGCCGTTGTGTTATCCATACGATCGCTGTTGGAAAGATTCTGCTCCTTCAACACACGGTCGAGCGCGGACCGCTCGATGATCTGCACCTTGCCCGCGCCCGCGATCTCATTGACCAGAAGATTCGAAAGCGCGAGCCCGAGATCGTCCCGTACGCCCAGCTTCTCCGCCGTCTGTTTCGTGTCCGCGCCCGTCTCAAAACTCAGCACCGCAATCCGCTTTTTGCGCTGTCCATGTGCCGCCATCGCACACAGCAGAACCACAACAACACACGCCCCGCGGACCAGCCTCGCCCGCATCCACCTCGATCTCTCCAGCCTGCTCTTCATCGTCGCCTCCCTCTGTTCGTTACCTGCCTAAAAACGCTTCCAGATCGTTCTCTTCCGTCTGTGCCATAGCTGCGAACTTGCCGGCCCGGTCGGCATCGTGTATCGCCAACGCCTGCTTCGCCTTGGCGAGGTTTGAGTTCATGCTGGCCTGTTTGCCGGCGATGTCTCCACGCATCGAGACCCCGTCCTTCTGCATGCTGCGTTGCATCGTGTTCAGGCTGTTGTTGATCGCAACCGCATGGCTTTCAAGCTCATCGATCTGCACCTCCTCCTGGTCGAGCTTCGCCTTGACGTCCGGACTCAACTGAGGCGGTGGAGGTGGCGCGACGGCGGCCTCAGCACCGCCCGCAACCGCCGCCTTGCCGGGGAAGGCCGGATTGCCGCCAAACTGCGCGAACGCCGCACCGCGCGGCAAGTTCCCCGGCAGAGCGGCATTCGGTCGCGTCGCGCCGGGTGGAGTGAGGTTGGGCGGCACACCGGCTGGATGCGGAAGCGACGTCGGCGGTAATCGATTCGGCCCGTTTGCCTGCGATGGCGGCGGTGTGGTCGCCGCCGGCGCCGCTCAACTCGCCGGCGCCTCGTCCTTCCCACCCTTGTCCCGGTGCGCATGAAAAACGGGAACTGTAGCCACGGCGCTGGCGGCAATCGCCACTCCGGCACCCAGGTACAACACAGGATGCCGAGCGAACCCTTTCTTCTGCACGACAAGAGCAGCGGGCGGCGGCGTGTACCTGGGTATGCTGTTGACCTCGGTCATGCGGCGATCCGTGTAGGCATCGCGAACCAGCGTGCCTGAGGATCCTGAAGATCCCGTCAAGCCCGAAGATCCCGAAGATCCCGCAAATCCCGACGCCCGCGGCTCTACCGTCGTCGCCAACCGAGCCGAGTTCGGCGTGCTCAGACCCTCGACGACGGTGGCAGATCGCAACGGCGCGGAACCAGGCGGCGCCGCCCCCACACCTGCCGAGCCGAAGGCCTCGATCGGCCGGGGCAGGCCATGGACAACCCCCTCAAAAACGTCCATCGACCGGATCGCCTCGCGAACCGCATCGGCCGTCTGAAACCGGTTCTCCGGCTCCTTCGCCAGCAGCTTCAGGATGATCCGGTTCAGCTCCTCCGGCACCCCCGGCACACACTCAGCCGGCGGCCGCGGCGCCTGATTCATATGCGCGGCCATCAACTCGTAGTCGCTGGTGCCTTTGAACGGCTGCTCGCCGGTGATCGTCTCGTACAGAAAAATCCCCATCGAGTAAAGGTCCGATCGACCATCCGTGCTCTTGCCCGCAATCTGCTCAGGAGACATGTAACTGACAGTCCCGATCGTGGCTCCGGTCTGCGTCAGCGCCCGGTCCGCACCGCTCCGCGCAATCCCGAAGTCCATCAGCTTCACCACACCGTCCGGCGTCAACATAATGTTCGACGGCTTGATGTCGCGATGAACGATCCCTCTCGCGTGCGCATATCCAAGCGCGGCAAGCGCCTGGTCGAAGTAGTTCAGAGCGCTCTTCAACGGAACCGCGCGGCGATCGAGCAGATCGGAAAACGTGTCGCCGTCGACAAACTCCATGACCATAATCAAGTGGTTTTCCAGCGTCTGCGCCGTGCACAGATTGGCAATATTCGGGTGGTGAAGGCTGGCCACCAGCTTGATCTCGCGCAAAAAACGTTCGCCTACCTCCCTGTGATCCGAAAGCGACGGCAGAAGGATCTTCATCGCCTCCACCCGATCCGAGATCACATTGCGCACACGGTACACCTTGCCCATGCCGCCCGCGCCCAGAACGCCCAGGATCTCGTAGTCACCGATCCGCTGGTTCAGCCCATCACTCATACTCACCTCCGTCGACCAACGACATAGCACTTACCGACCGGTGGGGAGCAAACGCCGCATCTCGCTCCCGCGACCCCCGAATCAAAGCTCCGGACCTCTCTTCAAAGCTGCGGCCCCTCGCCCCTGTCCAGCGTGCTCAGGCGCGGCCAGCGCGAGCGGGACAACCGTCTTCTCGCCAACGATCATGCCGGTCACAGAGCCGTCCAGCATCACGGGCGAACCGAAGATCGCCTCATCCACCGGCCTCGGCATCTGCAACGGCGTCCCCGGCTCTCCCCGGCCTAAATCCAAAAGTCGCAGAGGCCGTCCATCCGCAGTCGATCGCCGCAGCACCGTCATGTCGCCGGCCTCGGCCCCAGGAAGTAGCCTCATCACCGGCGTCACCGCCGTATGCCCAAACTCAAGCAGCGCAAAGTTGCCGGCACTCTCGCGTTCGAGAACCGTCACCGCCCGGCCATCTGGCATCAACAGCCGAATCCGCTCCGGATGTCCGCGCTCGACGACGAGAAAATCCCCGCGCGCACGGCTCCACCCACGCTCGCCCGCATCGCCAGCCGACGACGCCGCCGAGAACACCTCCGTATCCACCGTCGCCGGATCCACCGACGTTCCGCCTCGATCCAGAGCCGCGGCCGTCCGCACGGAATAAGCCCAGGGTTCAAGCACCTCCGCCGGAACCAGGACATGCCTCTCGTCCACCCAGAAGCCCAGCCGTACACACGAGTTCGTGCTCGCGCCGTCCTTGCCGTTCATCTGATACGTCGTCCGAACCACGACCACAGGCGCGATCATCCGAGCTCCAGGGAGGCCGCTCTCCGTCGTGATCCGCACTCCCGCGACCCGGTCCAGCAGCGAAACGGACGTGCCCAGCGCCCTCTGCGCCAGTGCCAGCGCACCAACACCAAGCTGCGTCGGCCCATCCACAGCGGCCTCGTCGAACGGGACGTTCTGATCCATGTGGAGCGCCGCCACCGGGTGCAGATCGCGCTTCGCCAGCTTGCCCAGCAACGACATGTCAAGATCGGCCCAGACCTCGCCCGTCACCCGGACATTGTGTCGATCCAGCATCCCGTCCATGACTGCCGGCGTGGGAAAGTCCGAGTAAAACACCGAAATCCGCGCGTGCGGCAGCAAGAGAGGCTTGCCGCGCTCGAACACAAACTCGCCTCCAAGCGGCTCAATATACACCGGCGTCTTCTCATCCAGGCGCATGCCGCGAAACCGCACACCGCGCAGAACAGCATTCATCGCCGGCGTAATCTCGACGACCGCCAGAAGCTCGGCCCGATCTCGGAGCAGACGATCGAGCGTCACGCTCTCGAGCGTCACAGCAACACCCCCCGCCTCGATCCCGCCAGGAGGTCGATCCTGCCCGCGCAGCTCCGCCCGGAGGCCGAAGCAACATGCCGCCAGCATGAGAGTCGCTCCCAGTCCGCGCGCGGACTTGCGTCTGTCCGTGCTCCGGGCGTCGATGGGATTGTGCGCAACACGCAACATCAGACAGGTCCTTTCCCGGCCCGCGCCGGCACACATCGATCCCGACCCTTTTTTCGCCGCTCAGCTCTGGCCGATGCCCACGGAACATGGGTTGCCGGGGATCAGAGCAGTGCTATGATTGCCCAATTCAGTAAGTCCGTATCTGTAAGTCCGCTTATCTGTGCCTTGCGTAGAAAAGGTTGAAGAGCTGTCATCGCTTCTGACTTTCTTTTCTGAAAACCTCAAGAGACCTCTCTGCCATGTCGATGCCTGCGAGCCGAAAAGCCCTGGACGACCTGTTCAGCCTCACCTACGAAGAACTGCGGCGCCTCGCAGGGTGCATCGTTCGTCACGACGCCGGCGCCGGAATTACCCCGACTACGCTGGTCAACGAGGCCTGGCTCAAGCTCGCCGGATCGCCCGAAGTCGGGCAAACCTCGGCGCTTCACTTTCGTCGCATCGCCGGCCGCGCCATGCGGCAGGTTCTCGTCGATGCCGCCAGACGCCGCCACGCCGCCATCCACGGCGGCGGTCACCTGCGCGTCACCTTCGACGAATCCCTCGGGATCGCCGCAATGGCCGACGACCGCGACGTTCTAGCCCTCGATAGCGCCCTCGACGTCCTCAATGAACTCTCGCCGCGGCAGGCCGTGCTCGTGGAAGCACGCTTCTTCGGCGGCTACAGCTGCGAGGAATGCGCGGCGATCCTCGATGTGTCCGAGGCCACCGTCATGCGCGACTGGCGCACCGCCCGTGCCTGGCTGGCGCGGGAGATCCGGCAGACTCGAGACGGCATCGGTCCGGGTGCGACACCGGTCGGCCGTTGCGGTCCGGCATGATCGCCGCCCAGTGGGAGCGCGCCCAGGCCATCTTTCTCGCCATCGTCGACCAGCCTCCCGACGCGCAGGCAGACGCCGTCCATCGACGCTGCCCCGACGACCCCGCGCTCGCCAGGACCATCCTCGATATGCTCGACGAGGACCGCAAGCAACAAACTCTGCTGGACGCGGATCTCTCCGGCCTCGCGCAGGCCGCGCTCGGCAGCGACCGCGTCGAGATGCTCGTCGCGCAGCAGATCGGCCCCTACCGGCTCGTTCGCCTGCTCGGCGAAGGCGGAACCGGCGTCGTCTACCTCGCTGAGCGCCTGCACATCGGCGGGGACGTCGCCATTAAATTCCTTCGCCACGCCTGGCTCTCCCCCATGCGGCGCGATCGATTCGCCCAGGAACAACAGACGCTCGCCCAACTCAACCACCCCGGCATCGCCCGCATCTACGACGCAAACACCCTCGACGACGGCACCCCGTGGTTCGTCATGGAGTTCGTCGATGGGCACTCGCTCACCCGCTGGCTCCACCTGCGCTCTGGGGGCGTGCGCGAAGACCTCGTGCTCTTTCGTCAGATCTGCGAGGCCGTTCGCTACGCCCACAGCCACGCCATCGTCCACCGTGACCTCAAGCCGTCCAACATCCTCGTCACGGCCGAGGGCGTGGTCAAGCTGCTCGACTTCGGCATCGCCAAACAACTCCACGCGGGCGAACTCGGAGATCAGACACTGGACGGCCTCCGTATGCTGACGCCCGCCTACGCCGCGCCGGAGCAGAGCAACGGTGGAGCCGTCGGCGTCTTCACCGACGTCTACGCGCTCGGCGTAATCCTGTACGAAATCCTCGCCGGCACTCTCCCAACCTCTGGGAAAGGCGCCGCCGGTCGGGAAACCGACCACATCCCCAAAGCACCCTCGGTCGCCGCGTCGGCCGGATCCGGCGAGCTCCGCCGCAACCCTCTGCCAAAGCGCGATTGGGCCGATCTCGACGTACTTTGTCTCACCGCGCTCGATCCCCAGCCGGAGCGTCGCTATCCCACCGTCGACGCCCTTCTCCAGGATCTCGACGCGTTCCTCGATGGCCGGCCTCTCCTCGCGCGGCCGCGCAGCCGGCAGGATATCGCCCTCAAATTCGCCCGTCGCCACAGCTCCGCGTTCAGCTCCGCCGCGCTTGCCATTACGGTCTTTCTCGTAGCCTTCACAGTATTCACGATCCGCCTGGCGCACGCGCGCGACGCCGCCGTCGCCGAAGCCGCGCGCGTCAATCGCCTGCGCCACTTCACCGAAAGCCTGTTCGACGGCGGAGACGCCGAAGCAGGTCCGTCCATCGACATCAAAACCTCCGATCTGCTCCGGCGCGGCGAGGTCGAGGCCAAAGGTCTCGACGACGATCCACAGATGCAGGCCGATATGTTCGCAATCCTCGGAACCGTCTACCAGAGGCTCGGCTCCCTCGACAAGGCCAGCTCCCTTCTCGAACGCGCCCGGGAGGAGCGGCTCAAACACTTCGGCGAACGCAATCCGCAATATGCGGAGAGCGTGCTTGCCCTAGGTCTCTTGCGCAAAGATCAACGCCGCATGGACGAAGCAGAAACGTTGCTGCGAGAGGCGGTCGCCCGAGCGAGATCGATCGGCGACGATGCCGCTCTCGCGCAATCGATCGTCGGTCTGGCGTCCGCGCTTTCGCTGCGCGGACAGTACAAGGCCAGCCAGACCTTGCTCGAAGAAGCCGTGCGGCTCGCTCATCGATCCCACACCGAAAACACCGCACAGTACGCCGAAACGCTGAGCGCGCTAGCCGACATCTACTTCTATCAGTCCGTCTACGACCGGGCGGAGGCCCTGAACCGGCAAGCCCTCGCACTCAGTCGGAAGCTGTACGGAAACCAGCATCCCAAGACGGCCCAAAAACTCAGCAGCCTCGGCGAGATCGCAAAAAATCGCGAAAACATCCCCCTGTCCGAGTCCCTCCTGCGCCAAGCCCTCGCAGCCGATTCCGCATGGTACGGTGGAGATCATCCCGACGTCGCCACCGATCTCAGTTCGCTCAGCCACGTACTCATCCTCGAGAAACGCTTCGACGAGGCCGAACTCCTGCTCCAGCGCGCCCTCTCCATCCAGCAGCATGCCTACGGAGAACAGCACTCCGAGGTCGCCACCACATGGAACGAAATCGGCGTTCTCGCCTACACACGCAACCAGGACGATCAGGCTGAACTCGCCTTCCGCAAAGCTCTCGCCATCTTCACCGCCGTCTACGGCGCGAACCACCAGTTCGTTGGTCTCTGCTACAGCAATCTGATCGGCGTCTATATGCACCGCAAAAACTTCCCGACCGCAGAGCAATACGCCCACAAAGCCCTCGACGTGTACCAGCGGACGCTCCCCGAAGACCACATCAATCCGGCCATCGTCCACATCAAACTGGGCCGCAGCCTCCTTCGCGAAAAACGCTACACCGAGGCCGAACCCGAGAGCCTAAAAGGCTATCGCTACTTCGCCCGACACGACGGCGAGGCCAGCAGCTACCTTCTCGGGGCGCGCCACGACCTCACCGAGATCGCCGCGCACCTCAGCAACCCGCGCCTCCAAAACGATCTCCTGGCGGAGATACAGCCAAAGCCCGTCCCCGCGCCCGGTCCGTAATTCAGAGCACGCAAACAAGTCGCCCCGCGCAGATCGAGCCGCGCCACCCTCGCGCCAAAGCTAAAATAAAAGAGACACACCAACACCCCAGCCTCCTCAGAACGAGGCCAGAGAGAAACGCTCCAATCATGCACCGCTGGTCCCAGCTCTTCATCCCCACCCTCCGCGAAGCCCCCACCGACGCAGAAGTCGCCAGCCACAAACTCCTTCTCCGCGCCGGCTACGTCCGCCAGCTCGGCGCCGGCATCTACTCCTTTCTCTTTCTCGGCCAGCGATCGCTCAACAAAATCATCCGCATCATCCGCGAAGAGATGGACACCATCGGACAGGAATTCCTCCTCCCCACCCTCCACCCGCGCGAGCTCTGGGAAGAGTCCGGCCGGTGGTCCGGCATGGGCGACAACATGTTTCGCCTCAAAGACCGAAAAGGCGCCGACCTCGCCCTCGGCATGACCCACGAAGAGGTTATGACCTCCATCGCCCGCTCCGAACTCCGCTCCTACAAGCAGCTTCCCCAGATCTGGTACCAGATCCAGACCAAGTTCCGCGACGAACCGCGCCCCAAATCCGGCCTCCTCCGCGTCCGCCAGTTCCTCATGAAGGACAGCTACTCCTTCGACCTCGACGACGCCGGCCTCGACGAGAGCTACCGCAAACACGACGAGGTCTACCGCCGCATCTTCACCCGCTGCGGTCTCGAGTTCGCCGCCGTCGACGCCGACTCGGGCGCGATGGGCGGATCGCAGTCGCAGGAGTTCATGGTCTACACCGAAGCCGGCGAAGACCTCATCGCCAGCTCCAGCTCCGGCTACGCCGCAAACCTCGAAAAGGCCACCAGCCAGCTAGGGCCCGTCGAAGACCTCCCGCCCACCGGCGACGGCCTCCCCGAGCTCGTCCATACGCCCGGCAAAGCCTCCATCGCCGACGTCACTGCCTTCTTCGGCATCCACGCCTCGCAAGACATCAAGTGCGTCGCCTTCATGGGCGAAGCGCTCGGCGATGCCACGCTCCGGCCCGTCGTCGCCTTCCTCCGCGGCGATCACCAGGTCAACGAGACCAAGCTCAACGCCGTCGCCGGCACTGCCGATCTCCGCCCCATGACCGCCGAAGAGCTCGAACTCCACATCGGCGGCCCCGCCGGCTACCTCGGCCCGGTCGGCATCGCCGAGGTCATGACCCCCGGCTCGCTGAACGGCCTCAAAAGCGGCAAGGCTCTCGACAAACTCAAAGGCGTTCTCCGCGAAGACTCGACCGGCGCGCTCAAGACCATCACCGTCCTCGACCTCGGCCTCAAAGACCGCCGCAACCTCGCCGCCGGCGCAAACAAACTCGACCACCACCTCCGCAACGTAACCCCCCGCCGCGCCTTAACCCCCCCCCACCCCCCCCCCAAACCCCACCGCCAAGAACGCCAACTACACCCCCACGGCCCGCACCCCCACCCCCGCCGCCAACCCCGC
>CAXUIB010000013.1:0-8319 GCA_964250945.1 uncultured Acidobacteriaceae bacterium | reverse complement strand
CATCCGCAACGTCAACGAAGGCGAACTCGACCCCGTCGGCCGGCAACCGCTCCGCCTCGGCAAAGCCGTCGAGATCGGCCACATCTTCAAGCTCGGCCGCAAGTACACCCAATCCATGGGCGCCACCGTCCTCAACCAGGACGGCAAGGCCACCACCCCCACCATGGGCTCCTACGGCATCGGCGTCGAACGCATCCTCACCGCGGCGATCGAACAAAGCGCAGCAAAAAACGCGGCTCAGAGCGACGCAAAGAACGCCGCTGAAACCTACGCTCTCCCGCCATCCATTGCCCCGTTCGAGGTCGTCGTCACCGTCACCAACATCAAGGACCCTAACCTCCTCGCCGCCGGCGAACAGATCGCCCGCGATCTCGACGCGGCCGGCGTCGACGTCCTGCTCGACGATCGCGACGAGCGCGCCGGCGTCAAGTTCAAGGACGCCGACCTCGTCGGCATCCCGTACCGCATCAACGTCGGCCGCGGCGTCGCCGAAGGCACGGTTGAACTCGTCGCCCGCCTTCAAAACGAGACGATCCCTCTCGGAATCGCCGAAGTCGTCCATCGCCTGACTGACACATTGCGACAAAACTAACGGTCCACCGCCCAGGTACGTCCGTCATCTATCGGCCACGGAACCCAACCTCGGCACCCGCCGCACTTCGCTATACTTACCAGCAACGCCCGGCAGCCAACCATCGGCTCCAGCGATCGTCAGAGAAGAGGAGCAAGCATGCATGACGCCCTGACCATCGGAGTTCCGGTCCTCGCTATCCTCGCCGGCATCCTGTTCAACCGCAGCGATGTAAAAGAGCTGCGCGCCGAGATACGGGCACTCTCCGACCGCGTCGACACTCGCTTCGACCGCGTGGACGCTCGCTTCGACCAGGTCGATGCCCGCTTCAACCGCGTCGACGCCGACTTGCGACAGTTCTACGCCGTCACCGGAAAACTCGAAGGCCGCGTCGACGAAATCTCCAAAAAGTAAATCGCAACAGCGATAAGCACGCACCCACTTCCGCACCTCCGAAAGAGCTCCACTTGGCAGTCAAAGTCAAATACGCCCCGGCCGCCACCTCCAGCCGCACCCACCGCCCATCGCTGGGCTCCCGCATCTTCCGCGGCCTGCTCGTCCTGTTTTTCGTCGGCGTCATCCTCTTCACCTGCATCTTCGGCTTCTTCTATCTCAAGTACCAGAAGGTCGTGGACGACCGCCTCGCCGCCGGTCCGCTCTTCGCGCCCGTGGCGCAGATCTACGCCGGCCCCCGCGAAGTCCGCCCCGGCCAGCGCCTCACCGCCGGGAGCATCGCCCGCGATCTCCGCCAGGCCGGATACAACTCGAACCCCCAGCTCGGCACCTTTCAGATCTCGGGCGACGACAGCATCACCATCAAGCCCGGACCGCAATCCTTTCACTCCACCGATGGCGCCACCATCACCTCCAGCAACGGCCAGGTGCAAACCATCACCGCCGACAACGGAGCTCCGCTGCGCGCCTACGAGCTCGAACCGCAGCTCATCACCGCCCTCTCCGAAGACAAAAACCGGGTCAAGCGCCGCCTCGTCAAGTACGCCGACATCCCGCCCCGCCTCGTGGAGGCCGTCACTGCCATCGAAGATCGCCGCTTCTTCGATCATGGCGGCGTCGACTACCACCGCATGGTCGGCGCCATCGTCCACGACCTCGAAGGCAGCCACCGCGTCGTCGAAGGCGGCTCCACCATCACCATGCAGCTCGCCCGCGGCTTCTTTCTCACGCCCGAGCGCCACATCAAACGCAAGCTGATCGAAATCATGATCACCTTTCAGCTCGAATCGCGCTTCACCAAGCAGCAGATCTTCGAGATGTACGCCAACCAGATCAACCTCGGCCAACGCGGATCGTTCTCGATCAACGGCTTCGGCGAGGCCGCGCAGGCCTTCTTCGGCAAAGACCTCCGCCAGCTCTCGACCGCCGACTACGCCCTGCTCGCCGGCATGGTGCAGAGCCCCAATCGCCTGAATCCCTATCGCCACCCCGACCGCGCGCTCGAACGCCGCAACCTCGTCCTCGACAGCATGGTCGAGACCGGTGCGCTCACCCCCGCCGAAGCCGCGCGCGCCAAAGCCGAACCGCTCCACCTCGCACCGCAAAACGTCGACAGCTCCGAAGCCCCCTACTTCGTCGACCTCGTCCACGAACAACTGCTCCAGCGCACCGGCGAGGCCGAACTCGCGCACGACTCGCTTCGCATCTACACCTCGCTCGACCCCGATCTCCAGCGCGCCGCCTCCGAAGCGGTCGAGATCGGCATGCGCAACGTCGACGCACTCGTGCGCAAGCAGCACCGGGGCAACGGAGCGATCACTTACCCGCAGGTCTCCCTCATCGCCATCAATCCCCACACCGGCCAGGTCCTCGCCCTCGTCGGCGGCCGCAACTACGGCGCCTCGCAGCTGAACCACGCCACCGCCAAGCGCCCCACCGGATCGATCTTCAAACCCTTCGTCTACGCCGCCGCCTACAACACCTCGCTCAACGGCCTCTCGCTGGGCGACGACGGCGTCTTCACCGCGCTCACCAAACTCAACGACGACCCGCAGGACTTCGGAACCGGCGGCCAATCCTACACACCCGGCAACTTCGAACGCGGTGAGTACCCCGGCATGGTCACCGCCGCCACCGCCATCGAGCACTCGCTCAACATCGCCACCATCGCCCTCGCACAAAAAGTCGGATACGAGAACGTCGCCGCCCTCGCCCGCTCCGCCGGCATCGTCGGCGCGCGCGGCACACCGTCGGTCGCCATCGGCACCTACTCGGCCACACCGCTCGAAATGGCCGGCGCGTACACCGTCTTCGCCAACGGCGGCGTTCACCTCAATCCGTGGATGCTCGCTTCGGTCCGCAACGCCAACGGCGACATCGTCTCCGACTTCGCCCCCGAAGCCCGCCAGGTCATGGACCCACGCTCGGCCTACCTCACCCAATCCCTGCTCGAAGGCGTCATCGCCCGCGGCACCGGAGCGGCCGTCCACCGCTTCGGCTTCAACGCTCCCGCCGCAGGCAAAACCGGCACCTCGCACGACGTCTGGTTCGCCGGCTACACCTCGAACCTCCTGTGCATCGTCTGGGTCGGCAACGACGACTACACCAACCTCGAACTCGAAGGCGCCAAAGCCGCCGCCCCCATCTGGGCCGAGTTCATGAAGCGCGCCATCCTCCTCCCCCAGTACTCCGATGTCCACAGCTTCTCCGCGCCTGAAGGCGTCAACACCGAACGCATCAACAAACAGACCGACCTCCTCGCCGACACCACCTGCCCAGACAGCTTCACCGCCGCCTTCCTCGACGGCACACAGCCGCAAAACACCTGCTCCCAAATGAGCGAAAGCCCCCAATCCCTCACCCAGCGCCTCTTCAACCTCGGCGGCTCCAGGGAGCCCGACAGCTCAACCTCTCCCGACGCCATCCCCGACCCGTCCGAACCCAAAAAGAAAAACTTCCTCCAGAAGCTCTTCGGCGGCGGCGGCGACAACAGCAGGCAACCGCCGCCGCCACCGCCGCCCCAACCCTGATCGCGGCAAGCCACCTCAACTCTGGTGCAGCTTCACCTGGTTCACCGGCACCGTAAACGTCGCCAGCGAGATCAGGGCCGCCGTCGGCTGCGTGATCGTACTCACCGCCTTGAACTCGCACACCAGCTGCTCGGGCGTCAGCGTCAATATCCCGTACCCATGCGTCGAGGAGTTGAAGAACTCGATCCACGGATTCGAAACCCGAATGGTATCCGAGATCAACGCCGGAGGCACATTCATCTGCTTGGCCGGAACCGGCCGGCTCGGCAGCGGCAGCACCGACTCGATCTCCTCGGAAAAATTCGCCGACGTGATCGATCCCACCATCAGCTCCACCCCCACATGCGACTCAAACGGATTGTCGAAGTCGGTCTTCAGATAGCCCGCGATAAAGCTATGGAGATCGCCCGTCAACGCTACAAGGTTCTTGATGTTCCCATGCTTCACAACATTCAAAATCGCGTTGCGCTCCTTCTGATACCCGTCCCACTGGTCCAGATCGATATACACAAACGCGAGCTTCAGCTGCATCAGCATCACCTCGTTCGCCCATAGCTTCCACGTCGCTTTGGTCGAGGTCAGCTGATTCAGAAACCACGCTCGCTGCGTCGGCCCCAGCATCGATCGCGACGCATCGCCCATCGCATCGCAGCCCAACGAAAAATACCTCTGCCCGATCTCGTTCGACCCGCACGGCGGACCGTCGCGATACAGCCGCTCGTCGGTCACGATCAGCTCGGCCAGCGTCCCAAACGAAAACGTCCGGTACACCTGGATCGACGTCTCCCAGTTCGCGCTTCCCTCCGGCGTAAACGGCGTGTCGGCCAGACCATACTCGCTCCACGCCTGGTTCGCGGCCTGTCGCAGCCCAGGCTGCGGCGTGGCGGCCGTGTTCGGAGCCGTGTTCGCGTCGGGATGAAAATCCTGGTGGCAGTCGTTCGCAAATTCGTGGTCGTCCCACAAGAGGATGTACGAGAAGTTCTCATGCACCCTCTGCTGGTTCACGTCGGAGCGATACACCTTGTACAAATGCCGGTAATCATCGACATTCTGCGGAATCGGCCCGCCCGACGCAAACGGCGGCACCGGGCGCACAGGATTGTTCTGAAACGATCCCGCCGAGATCGTCTCGTAGATGTAGTCGCCGAGATGCACCACGTAATCCACCTGCTCCTCGGCCAGGTACGTCAAGGCGTTGTAGTAGCCGTTGCCGAAGTCCTGGCACACAACGTACCCGAGGCGCAACTCCGCGAGCGAGTCCGTCGGGCGCGGCAGCGTCTTGAAGCGCCCCGTCCGCGACGGCACCCCGTTGTACAGGAAGCGATAGGAATAGGTCGTAAACGGCTGCAACACCGAGTTCGCGACCGAAAATTTCACCGTCGAATCCTTCGCCGCGGAGACGAGCGCAACCCCCTCGATCAGCACGGACGAAGCGGCAAACGTCGGGCTCGAACTGATCTGCCACGCCACCATGTCACTCGACGGCGGCCCCTGCAGGGTCGGTTCCACCCGCGTCCAAAGCACCACACCATCGGTCCGCGGATCACCCGACGCCACCGACTGCGGATACGTCGCCGCTTGCTGCGCCGCCGTTGCCGCCGAGTTCACCTGAAACAGCACATCACGGTCCGCCTGCGAGAGCCCGTTCAAAGCAGGATCAAGCACAAACGGAACGGAACTGACATACGAATCCGAAACCGTACCTGACCCCTGAGCCAACGCCTGCGGCAAAATCCACGCAAGCGCGCCCGTGGCTGAAGTAGCTTTCACAAAAAGTCGACGATCCATAACCCAAGCCTCCCTGAACTCCGCTCTCGCGCTCCAGACCGCGAAATGCGCACACCCAAGTCTGCTATTCAAGCGATCTCAAATCAACGGGAAGTAAACATCCGAGCCCTTTTCCCGTGCCGTCCCCATCTGGGCCGAGTTCATGAAACGCCCCATCCTCCTCCCCCAGTACTCCGACGTGTTGGATCAGGTTGCGTACCGTCGGGGTTGAGTTCTTGCCGTTGCCTCGGCACACACCCTTTCGGGTGCTCCCTGGAGCGAGCGCACAGGAGCGAGCGCACAGGAGCGAGCGCAAAAAAGCGGACCGGGAAACCTCCCCGGTCCGCTCCTGTGCTGAATGCGTTTTCGCCTACTTCGGTGTAGACGCGGCTGCAACTGCGTTGATAAACGTTAGACCGTACGGCGATCCATAGCCCGTCACGTTGTCCCAGCCCGGAGTTACGGTAAGGGAGCTATCCAAACCGAACGACAAATCCAGGAAGTAGGAGTAAATGGGAGACGGAAGGATAGACTCGTTGACGATGGCGCTCATGAAGCCGGTATTGGTCCCTGTATATCCACTGAAGATCTGCATTTCACCGTAGGTCTTCGTACCTTGGGCATCGGTGATCACATCCACAGGATCCGTTGAGCTCGTGAGGGGAAGAACGTCCTGAATGCCTCCTGCCGGAAGGGCCGCGATCAGGGGGGCCGCCTGGCCGAGCGGACCGCCTGCCTTTTGCTGCGCGATCGCCCAGAAGGCGGTGAAGATCGGGCTTGCGAGGCTGGTTCCGCCAATCCCCGGAAGAATCACTTGCGATCCGCCGACGGTGAGGAGGATGGGAACCCCCGTGTAAGGATCGGCCAGCGCAGACACGTCGGGCGTCTGACGTCCCGTGCCAGGCAAAGCTGCCTGCCAGCTCGGCTTGGGGAAGTACGTGCTCTCCCCCCCGCCGGCGCCACCGACGAAATCAAACGCAATAGGCGGATCGAACGGAATGGACGTGCCGAGAAGGGCGAACACGTTACCCCATCCCAAGGTAAGAAAGCTGCCCGGGTTGTTGAGATCGTTCAGCAGCGCCGTGCCGCCGACGGCGGTCGCATGAGGCGCATCGGAGGGCACACCGGCGGCTCCTAACGGGGTGTTCAAGCCGTTGTCGCCGCTATCGCCGGTTGAAAACTGGAACGAGATGCCCTTGGCTGCGGCCAACTTCAGAAGATCTTCATAGGATTGCTGTTCAAGGGGTCCGGAAACCAAGTCGACGTCGGCTTCCCAGCTGTCCGATACGGCATAACCGAGCTTATGGTTGATGATGTAGTGCATGGAGTACTGCATGTCTTCGTTGTCCTGCCCGTTGGTGAGGACGACGACGATCTTGGCATCGGGGGCGATAGCGTGCGCCCATTGGATATCGAGGGCAATCTCCTCGTTCCAGCCGCTCTTGACGCCCGCGTTTGGATCCGTCGGCACACCTTCCGGGTACACGACGGAGAAATTGTCACCGGTAAGAAGCGGCAGCCCCGTCAGGGTGAAGAACGCGTTCGCGTCCGACTGCATCTGCGGGTAACCGAAGGCCTCGAGCAGCACAATGGTCTGTCCTTTGCCGGTGAGCTTCTGCTTGTACGCAGCGACCAAACCATACACCTGCTGCAACTGCGCCGGCAGGAAGCTGACGTAGTTTTTCCCGGCACCCAGGGTGTAGTTCCTGTTGTACTGGGCTCCGGTGATGGTGGCGACAGGCAGCGACCCGGGCGTTCCCAGGGTATAAGTCGTCGATGGGAGCAGCGCGAGGTCCGTGAGCACCACGCCGAGGCCACCCGCGGCGGCCACGTCAGAGACCGCAATACTCGGCAGGGGCTGGCCCGTCACAAGATTGTTCGCCCGCTTCAACGTTGGGTGCACCGTGCGGCCTTCGAGGCCCGCCACGGACGAGACGAGATAGCCCGCTTCGCCCCTCAGTTGTACCTGAGTGACGTTGGCTCGGAACGTCGTCCCATTCCGCTTGAACTGGTGCAGTTGGGTCCCAAACGCCGATTCCACATGGGACGCCGCCCCGCGCACCCGAACGGACATGTTGTCAGGGCCGACCGAAAGCACGGTCAATCCCTGATTCTCAAACTCCTTTTGCAACTTGCTCACCTGAGCGTCGGTCGGGGCATACCGCTTGAGGTCGGCGTCGGTTAACCACTTATGAAAGTTGGGGGAACTCCGATCGTAAAGATCCGCAACCGCCTTATCCAGGCCGGCCTGGTCGGCAACAAGGTGCATGGTCAAGGTGAGAGGTGTGCTCGCGTCCACGCGTCCGAGATCCTCGGCAAGCGAGAGCGACGGCGACACCTTCGCGAGGGCTGCGCCGACAGACGAGGTCTGTCCTTGCGCCCCTGCGGAGATACCGGTGGACAATGCAACCGAGGCGGCGGCGAGCAAGGCTCGCCGCGAGGAAAGGAGCATTCTTTTCATGCGTTTCTCCATGATTGATTGTGCGAAGGGGTGTAGGAATCGGCGCAACGATTTGGCCCGACCGGTCACCGAAGGGGCGTGGTTGACGTGACTTAAAGAGAAAGTCAACGGTTAATCACTGTGAGGTGAATAATAACCCCCCGTTCTTTTCATCGTCAAACCGTTCGGGGACCAGTGTCCCAGGCCAAGCCAAATCCGACAGTCCGGCAGTCCCGGCTGTCCGGCAGTCCGACAGACAGCCTTCTCCGCTCGCCTCGCGCTCCGATCCGGGCCCTTTTTCGAGCGTCAGCTGGCGTAAACACCTCACAGCTTCCCTACAATAGAAGAAGAGAGATCCCACGCATTCAAGAGCGGACGCCTTCCGTCGGCTCTTGATGCGGCGCCTGGGATCGTTTGTTTTGGACTGTTAACCCATCTAGCTGCAAGATTTTGCGGGATCTCAGGGCTACAATTTGGGACTTTTCAGACCTCCAGCATACCGGGGTCCGGACCTAAGTTCTTTCGTTCGAAGATTTTGCGCAAATTCGTAGGGGCGA
>CAXUIB010000012.1:22463-26986 GCA_964250945.1 uncultured Acidobacteriaceae bacterium | reverse complement strand
CAACCGCCTGCCCAAAGGGCATAGGAGCTAGTCCATAACTGCATATTGATGGGAGATACTTTATTCCGTAAAATTCCTGTTAGCAAGAAAGCACACCCTGCAGCTACTATTTCTGATGCTTTCTGCCGAATTGTGTAGCTGGTCGCCAGCCACAATCCAAGCAGCATAAGTTCGAGAGCTAGAAAATTGTCGGGCTTGTCTGAACGAGCCGGAATCGTAAGATTGGGAGAGTGCTTGTCACCTTTTGAGGCAGGTTCCTTGCTTCCAGCAGTTACACCCGGAAGATGCTCTCCTGTGCTGCTGGACAAGCTGGGCGCATGAGGAAGGGTAGGTGAAAACGCGGACCTCAAAGGATTGTTCGTGCGAGACGTCGTAGGCCCAACGTCGAGCGTCAAGTTGAGAGCCACTACTTCCAAGAGGAACCCACATCCGTTCTTGATGCCTGCTGACGTCGCTGCATCGTACCCTTGTAAAGATGCACGGGAAGTCGGCGGAATAGAACAACCGGGAAGGCAAAGGGAGTTTGCTTGGGGAGCAAGTGGCGAAGACACATTTTTTGCGAAACTTTTTCCGTGTCGGTCAATCTTATGGCCGAACTGAAGCGCCGCCGACGGATCGTCGCCGGTGCGTGGTCGGAGTCCGGGGAGATCTCATCCGAGATGACGGCTATCTTGAAGGGCGAGGACCTGAGTGAGGCGAAGTCCCGCGCCTGGAAGCAGCCGAGGGTGAGGGCCCCGCGCCGAGAACAAATTTACGTCTTGATAGCTCGCTCATCACTACGCCAGAGCTCGGTGGGGGAATGTTCAAGCCAGGCGTACGGCGACGCACATCAGGCTGAGAGCTCCGGCCCGCGAGTCAGGATCGATTCCTGAAAGCTTCTGTCCCCAACGCAGTTTGGCTGGAGCTCTGCCCATGTCGCCCTGAAGCACAGCTGCGCCGACGGCATGGTTGTGAGGGTAGATTTGGACGTCGAAGCCGGCGTCTTTGAGCGGCTGCCGCAGCATCTGTTCGGTGATTCCGTCGCCGGGCCGGTGATGGAGCTCGGTTCGCTCAGCCCAGAGTTGTTCGTCGCCTTCGGCGCGATGGCCGCCGCGCTTCATCCAGCGATAGATCGGCTTGCGGATCTTCCACATGGCCATGCCGAGGCCCTTGTAGTTCCAGGCGGAGATCTGCGGGTCGTGATCGATGACGAGGACGCCGCCCGGCTTGACCAGGCGCGCGGCTTCGAGGAGCACGCGCGTCATATCGGTGCAGTGGTGCAGGGTGGCGTTGAGAGCGACGACGTCGGCAAAGCCGGAGCGCAAAGGCAGGGCGTGGGCATCGGCCAGCAAGGGAAGGTATCCAAGCTCGCTCGCCATATGGAGGCTTCCAGGCGCGACGTCGACGCCGAGGACGGTTTGGGGCCGGTCCCCGAGACTGATCAGCAGATTGCCCGGACCGCAGCCGATGTCGACGACGACTTTGCCGTCCCAGGATCCGGCCACGGCGTGCCATCGCTCGCGGAACTCTGGGTAGCGGTGAACGCCGGCGAGCCAGCCCTTCATCCACTCGGTCTGGCCGAAGTAGTATGCGTTTGCCTGGAGGGTCTGGTCGTTGACGACAAACTCCGCGCCCGGCAAACCTGCGCGATCCCCAAGCGTCGTTCCAGGCTCGACAAACGGCGCCAACTGGCGGATGTACTGATCGAACGAAGCGGACGAAGCGGAAGTGGGCGAAGCGGAAGTGTGCGAAGCGGGCATGCTCTGGGCTCGTAGACTCTGGGGGTTCCTTGAGTGTACGCGACGGGGATGTTGCCCGAGATGATCGGACGGAGGTCGAGGATGCGTGCTTTGAGCCCGACGCAAGAAGTCGAGGGTTTAAGCCTCTTGACCTGGAGGAAAGCGGGCGCACGGGGCGAGTTCTCGCACTTAGAAGCTGCTGCCGGCCGCCGCCTGTGTCAGATCGACAGAACCTTTGAGCGGCAGGGATGCGAGGGAGTCACCGACCTGCAGAGTGAATTTGCCAGGGTTGATCGCCCATCTTTTGGCCGCTACGTCGTAGAAGGCGAAGGAGCGTGCGTCAAGGGTCATAGAGATGTGTTTGGTTTCGCCGGGAGCGAGCAGGACGCGCTGAAACCCTTTCAGTTCGTGCGGTGGACGAGGCACCTTTGGGTGGTCTTCGGAGACATAGAGCTGTGCGACCGCCGCGCCTGGGCGCTGGCCGGTGTTGAGGACGTCGAATGTGACCTCCACCTGCGGATTGGAGCCGGCGGAGGCTGGGCTGACGGCGAGGTTGGAGAAGCCGAAGGTGGTGTAGGAGAGACCGTAGCCGAAGGGGAACAGGGGTGCCGTGCCGTTGTGCTCGTACCCGCGATAGCCGACGAAGATGCCCTCCTTGTAGAGGACGCGGCGGGTGTCTGCTTCGGGGTAATAGTTGGCGAAGGTGGGGTTGTCTTCGGCGCGGCGTTCCAAGGTGACGGGGAGGTGGCCGGAGGGGTTGACCTCTCCGGTGAGGATCTCGGCGAGGGCTGTTCCGCCCTGCTCGCCGGCGTACCAGCTTTCGATGAGAGCGGGGACGCGGTCGATCCAGGCGGCGGAATCGACGTTGCCGCCGGAGGTGATGTCGACGACGGTCTTTGGGTTTGCGGCGGCCATGGCGAGGATGAGCTCGTCCTGGCCGAACGGCAGGGCAAAGGTTCGGTCGCCACCTTCGCCCTCGCCTTCCTGCGCGTATCCGACCGCGACGACGACGGCGTCCGCCTTGCCGGCGAGGGTGCGGGCTCGCTCCTTCACAATGTTTGCGGCGTCGGCTATGGCGAGACGCAGGCGGCCGCCCATGCCGTTGCCTCGCCAGTCCTCGACGACGATTTTGTGCGGACCGGCGCTGAGGTCGAGTGTGACGTGCGACTGAAATGCGCGGACGAGCTTCCAGTTGTCGACCACGACGTTGCCGTCGAGCGTGACGCGATTGCCGGCGTTTTCGCCCGAGCCTTCGAGCGCAACGATGTACCGTGCTGCCGAGGGCGCGGTGTAGAAGCCGGTATAGCGGCGGGAGACAGGCTTGCGACCGCCGGACAAGAGTGGGGACATGGCGGCAGGGTCCTGCCGGATCGCTTCGATGTCGATGCCGGAGCTGTTCACGTGTTCCACAACGCCGGTAAGGAGAGGCGCTCCACGGAGGTCGGCGTTCGCGAAGATCTCGCGTACGAGGCCGGGTTTGCCGCCGTCCGGGGTGGTTGTGAATGCCGTCGTGCGGGCCACGTCTTCTACGCTTGGCAGGCCGCGATCGTAGAAGACGTTTCCGTCCGGGGCGAAGCCGTTTTCGAGGCCTTCGAGCGTGCTGACGAGATGAAAGGGAACGACGCCGGCGCTGCCGCCGCCGACGGGAGCTCCGGGGTAGGCGTCGGGGCCGACGACGAGCAGCGTCTTGACCCGCGACCGGTCGAAGGGCAGCATGGACCCGGTGTTCTTGAGCAGAACGGCGGACTCGCGCGCCGATTGGAGGGCGATGGCTCGGTTTTGAGCGTCGGCAAACGAGATCGACGGGTCGGCTTGCGTGCGATCGAGCCAGCCGAAGCTTTCGGCGGTGGAAAGGATGTGCCGGATCTTCTCGTCGAGGACGGCCTCTGGGACCTTGCCGGACCGGACGGCGTCGGCGAGGTTTGCGCGATTCATGAATTTGCCGGTGGGCATCTCGAGATCGAGGCCGCCATTCGCGGCGGCTACACCGTCGTAGGTCGCGTCCCAGTCCGACATCATGATGCCGGGAAAGCCCCACTGCTTGCGGACGATTTCGAGGTTGAAGTATCCGTTCTCCGTGGCGTGCGCTCCGTTGATCAGGTTGTAGGAGTCCATGATCGAGCCCACGTGCGCGTGTTGGACGGCGTACTCAAAGGCGGGCAGGTAGATCTCGCGGAGCGCGCGCTCGTCGATGACGGAGTCGGAGTCGTGGCGGAGAAACTCGGAGTTGTTGCCGAGAAAGTGCTTGATGGTGGAGCTGACGCCCTTGGACTGCATGCCGGCGATGTACGCGGCGGCCATCCTCGAGGCGAGAAAGGGATCTTCGCCGAGGTACTCGAAGTTGCGTCCGTTGCGCGGCGAACGGTAGATATTGACACCCGGCCCGAGCATGAAGTGAACGCCTCGGGCGCGCGCATCGCGGCCGATACCCGCACCTACGCGCTCCGCCAGATCGCGGTCCCACGTGGCCGCGAGACCGATGCCGGCAGCGTAGGTTGTGGAGGGAAAGCCCGCGTTCGATCGCGTGCCGAAGGGTCCGTCGGACATCTCAAGCGCGGGAAGGCCAAGCGCCGGAACTGCCCGGATAGCGAATCCCGTGCCGCCGATGTAGTCGAGCTTCTGATCGAGCGTCATCTGGCGGATAAGAGCGTCGACCCTGCTTTGTTCGGCGGCGGTGATGGGATGCGGCGCCTGTGCCGGGGCAGGGCGGGGACCGCAGATCACGGCCGCTGCAACGGCCACAAGCAGGCTGCCGGATCGAAAGGAGCGATAAAGACGGATAGAAGACATGGAGCTCCTTAAGAA
>CAXUIB010000012.1:0-22453 GCA_964250945.1 uncultured Acidobacteriaceae bacterium | reverse complement strand
TTAAGAAATACGAATTCTGATCTCGATCTGGGTTGACAAAGATGGTTTCTGTGCCCGGTTCAGTTCCTGGGCGATGTCGTCGATTTCGACGTCGAGTCTCATTTGGCGACTTGCAATGGGTGCATTCTGTTGCGCGCACATCCTCTCATACTGAGCCGGTGAGAGAGAACTGCGGTGAGAGAAACAACGATTCGAGCGCGAATACAAGAGCAGGGGAGAGAGTGTGTTCCCTGAGCGGACGCCGCTATGGCCCAACCGCTCCCGATGGGGACAAAGCACCGGCGGAACTCGCGCCTTCCGAGCCCAGCTTTTGCCAGTTGCCCGCCTCTCGCTCGGCATCGGCTGCCCCCTCCGTTGCACCGCGCATGGCGGTGTACTTTGCGAGCGCTTTCTGGGCATCGTCCGTGCGTCCCAGCTTGCGGTAGAGCCGTGTCAGTTCATACCACGACCGCTTGGCCGACTCGCCTGCGGGGGCTTGGGCGATGCTTTTCTCAAACTCTGCCCGGGCCTGGTCATCCCGTCCAAGCGTTGCCAGACCCCGGCCCAGGTAATACTCGGCGACGGGCGATGTCCGGTATACCTCGAGCATTGCCTGGACGAGAGGGACGCCCGCCGCGGCATCTCCCAGTCCGATCTCGGTGCTGCCGAGGTTGTACATCGCGATCGGATTTCCCGGGCTCAGATCCAGTTCCCGGGTGTAAGCGGAGCGGGCTTTTTCGAGCTCGTTTCTGACCCGGTACTCATCGCCCAAGCCCTCCCACAACTCCGCATTGCCGGCTTGGAGCTTCACGGCCGCTTCGTACTCGGCGATGGATTCGGATGCGCGTCCCTCCCCGGCCAGAAGTTCGGCGCGCACCTTGTGGACGCGCCAGGAGTTGGGATCGATGCGCGCCATCTGCGCGTAGCTTTCTTCCGCGACGATTCGGTGTGCCTTGGCGCGGTACTCGAGCACATCGAGATTCTTCGGGTCCAGCTCCGCCGCCCGGTCGAGCGGACCGACTGCACGATCGGCGTGGCCGCTCGAGAGCTCCAGCATGCCCATCCACTCGAGCGTCTCGATGTTGTCCGGCTGCTGTCGGAGCTCCTCGGCCAGATCGCGGCGCGCTTCGTCCACCTGATTGGTTTGATAAAGGAAGATGCCCAGAAACATATGCGCAGAGGGGGCCTTGGGGTCGAGTTGGAGCGCCCTCCGCAGCTCCGCGATCGCCTCGTCGATCTTGCCCTCGCGCCCGAGCACGAGGCCGAGATCGAGGTGCGCGTCGGCCATTGCCGGAGCCAGCTTCACGGTCTGGCGAAAGCTCCGTTCCGCGTCTGCGGTACGGCCGCTGCGCATCGCAAGAGCACCCTGCTTGAACGCCTCCTCGACGGCCTGCGCCTGACCGGAGGCAGATGCGGCGAGGAGAGCGCTCCAACCCACGGCCAGAGCTGCGGGCAGCAACCAGCCGCGCACGGCCCGGCGACGCCCGGCGACGGAGCGCGGCACATCGTGTAAGACAACCATCTCTGGCGACACCTCGGCGAACCGGACTTCTTGATTCTGGACTTCTGGACTTCTGGACTTTCCAGACTTCATGGTAAGACCCTCCCCCGTTTGCGGGATAGGCGAAGCGAGAAAGGCCGGCGAAGATAGGAGTTGCCCTTGTTTTCAGGGGAGAGAGGAACAGATCCGTGGGGCATCTGAACAGCACGGCGCGGACGCCGGACCGCAACAGCCCATGCGCTTGCGGGAGCCGCAAGAAGAGCAAGCGCTGCTGCCTGCGGACCGTCGGGGACCGCGAGATCAGGCCTGATGCTGAAGCACCGCGCCTCCCCGGAGGTGTCCGCCAGCATCGGGAGGGACGGCTCGACGAGGCTGCGGCGGTGTATGAAGGGATTTTGCGGATCCATCCGGACCACGCCGACGCTCTCCATCTTTTAGGCCTGGTCGCTCACCAGACGGGCCGGACCGCTGAGGCTCGCGATCTGCTGCGACGGTCGCTGGTGGAGAACGGCACGGTGGCTGCGTGGCATGCCAACCTTGGCCTGGTGCTCATGGCTCTGGGGGAGTTCGATGAGGCGGCCGAGAGCTTCCGTCGGGCGGCGACGCTGGACCCGGAGCTTGAAGACGCGCACTGTCAACTCGCCGATGCCCTCTTCCGGGCCGGACGGCTGGGCGAAGCGATTGGCAGCCTCTCGGCTGCCATCGGCCGGCGACCGCGCTTCAGCCGCGCGATCAACAATCTGGGCTACCTCCTGGAGGAGACCGGCAATCTTGAACGCGCGGCGGTCTGCTACCGCAAAGCGATCTCGATCGACCCGGGATACGCCGAGGCGCACAACAATCTTGGCAACGCGCTCGACGCATTCGGCCGGTTTGAGGAGGCCTGCGGAAGCTACGCTGAAGCTATTCGGTCCAAGCCCGATTTGGCGGAGGCCCACAGCAATCTCGGCAACACGCTGCGAGCGCGCGGGCTGCTGCCGGAAGCGATCGAGAGCTGTCGGCGAGCGATCCAGCTCCGCCCAGGCTACGTCGCCGCGCACGTCAATCTTGGCAATGCGCTGAAGGACCGCGGAGAGATCGCGGAGGCGATCGCGACGTATCGCAGAGCGCTTCAGATCGCACCGGACGATGCCAAAGCGCACAACAATCTGGCCGAGGCGCTCCAGCAGAGCGGCGATCTCGTCGGAGCGATTGCAGGATACAGGCAGGCCCTTGTTGCGGACCCGAAGTTCTCGGACGCGTACTCCAACCTGCTTTTTCTGCACGCCTTTTATCATGACATCCCGCCCGAGGAACTCCGCGATCTCGCCCGTGGCTGGGAGCACACGCGCCTGACCGAAGCCGAGCGTCGCCTGGCACGGGAACGCGCGCGGCCTGGGAGCGGAGCCTTTGCCGGGACGCCGCGGGCCGGCCGCAAACTTCGTCTCGGCATCGTTTCGGCGGAGCTCGGCAGCCACGCGGTCGCTGAATTCCTTCAACCGTTTCTCGAGCGGATCGACCGGAGCCGGTTTCACCTCACGCTGTTTCCGACGCTCGGTCGCACCTGCGAGCGCGCCGGCCGCATCCGGTCGCTGGCGGACAGCTTCGAGTCGCTGATCAGCGTCCCTGACGTGAAGGCCGCCGACCGCATCCGCTCCGAGCAGATCGATGTCCTCCTCGACACGACGGGCCACACGGCGGGGTGTCGCCTCGGCATCTTCGCCCACCGCGCCGCTCCGGTGCAATGCACTTACATCGGCTACTGGAGTACTACGGGTTTGTCGGAGATGGACTGGCATATCTTCGACCCGGACTGCGAGCCGGACTGCGACGCTCACTTCACCGAAAGGCTCTGGCGTCTGCCGCGCATCAACGTCTGTTATCGGGGCGAGACGTCTCTGCCGGAGAGTCGCTGGGAGCCCGCTCGGGACGGCACGGTCGCTCTCGGCTCCTTTAACAAGTACGCGAAGATGCGCGAACCGACCCTGAGCCTGTGGGCAAAGGTGCTCCACGCGATCCCAAACGGCAGGCTGGTTCTCGAAGACCGCACGGCGGACGACCGCGAAGCGCACCGGCGGATCGAGAAGACGCTGGCACGGCTGGGCATCGGCCCGGAACGGATCGAGTTCCTCCCGTTTATCCCCGGCCACACACGGCACATGCTGCTCTACGACCGACTCGACATTGCGCTCGACACAATTCCGTTCAACAGCGGAACGACGGCCTTTGACGCTCTCTGGATGGGCGTTCCGCTGGTTGCGCTTCGGGGAACGACGGTGGGCAGCCGTATGGGCAGCTCCGTGCTTGGCACGCTTGGTCGCACCGAGTGGATCGCGCGGACCGAAGCGGAGTACGTCCAGATTGTCGCGGCGCTGGCCGCCGACGTGGAGCTGCGAAAGTCCCTCCGTGCAAACCAGCGCACGAGGATGGCCCGATCGGCGTTGTGCGATGCCGTCGGCCTCTCGCGCGCGCTTGAAGATGCCTTTGAGAGCATGTACGATCAGTGGCTCGCGTCGGCCTGAGCTATGCTTTCCTGGCTGAGCTATGCCTTCCTGGCTGAGCTATGCTTTCCTGGCTGAGCTATGCTTTCTGCGAGCAGAGACCCGACCCTGAGTCCCCTTTAGGCCGAACATTGCAGGCCTGATACAAACATCGTATGGCAACCGCCACAACGCCGGTAGCAACAGCTCTCGATCGACTTCTGCCAGACCGCATCGTCGGACCCGTCCGCGCCGTTCTGGTCTTGGGTCTCGTTGCCGGCGCCGCCTTTTACGTCTTCTCCTCCATCCACTGGCCGATCATCTGGGATTCGGCCGTGATGCATTACGTCAACTTCCTGATCGATCACGGCTTGAAGCCCTACAGCGAGATCACCGACAGCAACATGCCCGGCGCCTACCTGTCCGAGCTCTGGGCCATGCGCATCTTCGGCGCCGGAGACCTCGGCTGGCGCATCTTCGACTTCGCACTTCTGCTGGCGCTTACGCTCGCCTCGATCGTCATCACGCGGCCATACGACTGGCTTGCGGGTTTCTACGCGGGGCTTATGTTTACGCTTCTTCACGCCAGTGAGGGACCCAACTTCGCGGGGGAACGCGAGCAGGTGATGACCGTGCTTCTGTTGATCGGTCTCGCCTGCCTGCTTTCTGCCCTGCGCCTGCAACGGCCGCTTCTGATGCTTCCTTTCGGCCTGTCTCTCGGGATGGCGAGCTCGATCAAACCCACCTCCGCACCGCTCGCGATCTTGCTGCTTTTGCTTGTCGCCGCCCTCCAGCGCCGGCGGCATCTAGCCCTGGCAGCGTTTCTGCTCTGGGCGATCGCGGGCCTCGCGCTTACTTGCGCGGTCGTGCTTGGGTTTCTCCTCCACTTCCATGCGATGGCCGACTTCCTCTTTGTCACGCGGTCGCTCCTGCCGTCGTACGTCGCCTTGCGGCATGTCCGGCTGCTGACCCTGGCTCGCGTCATCGTTCCGCACAATATGCTTTTGCTGCTTCCCTTTGTCCTCGGCATCGCTTGGCTGCGCCGTGGCGAGCACACCCTGGAGCGATCTCTTCTTCTGGTCGGCGTCGCCTTCGGCGCCTTCTCCTACTTCGCCCAGCGCAAGGGCTTTATCTATCACCGGTACCCGTTTGTCACGTTTCTCCTGCTCTGGTTCGGTCTGGAGCTGGTCACCGGCCTCCGCCGTCGCGGTGTCTCTCGCGCGCTTGCATTCGCGGGCATCGCGCTGACTCTCGTGGTCAGCATCCCGCACTACCTCCTGACCATGCGACGCGCCGTTCAGGTCAGCGCCATACCCATGTCGCTCGCTCTCTATGACGATCTGGCGCGGCTGCCGGAGACGCAGCTTCAGGGCAAGGTGCAATGCTTCGATCTTACGTACGGATGCTTCAGCGCGCTGTATCGGCTCGGTCTTCTCCAGGACACCGGCTTTACCGGCGATCTGCTCTTTTTCTCGCCGACCGACAGCCCGGCCGTGCAGTACTACCGCGCGATGTTTTGGCGACTCGCGCGGCAAGACCCCGCCGACGTCCTCGTTCTCTCCGACCAGTGGCTGCAGAGCGATGACAGCTACAACAAGCTGAACACCTGGCCCGAGTTCGTCCAGTACCTGAACAGCAACTACAGCCTGGTGCTGGCGCGCAGATTTTCTCCTGACCCGGATCCGCCCGGTCATATCTTGCGGGAGACCGATGTTCCGCAGCCGCCTGCCTACCGCATCTATCTTCGGAGATCGAGTCCGCACTTTGCCGCGGATCGAGACCTGCTCTTGAGGCAACCATGAGCCATCTGCCATGAGCCAATCGACGAAAGGTCGGGCCGGATCGGAACGCGTGGTGCGCGGACGTTTGGCGCGCAAAGAGGTTGCGCGCGCGCAGCACTGCGTCTGGAACCCCAAACGTCGCGAGCGATCGCCGATCGATCTGATCGCCGAATCGATGCGCGGCCGCCTCCCGCACCTGGTGGATCTGAAATATGAGCGCATGGCGGCGTCGCCGTTTGGCTATTTTCGCGGCGCCGTCCCGGTGATGGCGTACGATCTTTCGCGGGTGCCGTCGACCGGCATCGTGAACCAGATCTGCGGCGACGCTCACCTGCGCAATCTCGGCGCCTACGAGGGCCTGGATGGCAGCCCGGTCTTCGACATCAACGACTTCGACGAAACGACGCGCGCGCCGTTTGAGTGGGATGTCAAACGCCTGAGCACCAGCATCCTGCTCGCCGGCCGGGAGTCCGGCACCCGCGACGCGGACAGCTGGGACGCCATCTCTCAGTTTCTTCGCCGCTACCGTAAATCCATACATCGCTTCGCGGGGATGCCCGTTCTCGCGGTTGCGCGGTTCCAGGTCCAGCGTTTGAATCGGAGCAACACCGTCCTCGGCGTTCTCGAGAAAGCCGAACGCGCGACACCGCTGGTGAGCCTGGACCACCTCACGGTCCCCTCTGCCCTAAGTCCGTCCGACGCTCCCAAGCAGGCGCACTCTGCCGACCGGAGAAAGCAGCACAAAAAAAGGTCTGCGTCTGCAGCGGAAGACGGCGGAGCGACGGATCACTCCAAGATCTCTTCGCGCAAATTTCGCTCCGATCCGCCGCTTCTTGAACGCATCACGGGGAAGAAGGCCGATCTGATTCTCGCCGGCCTGAGGCCCTACCGCGACACCCTGCTTCCCGAACGCCGTCACTTCTTCGACCAGTTCCGGCCAGTCGATGTTTGCTTCAAGACGGTCGGCACAGGATCGGTGGGCCTGCGTGATTTCTGTGTTTATTTCGAGGGCAACGGACCCGCCGACCCGCTGTTTCTGCAGATCAAGGAAGAGCCTGACAGCGCGTACACACGCTATCTGCCGCACACCGCCGCGTCGGTCCCCAACAACGGACGTCGGGTTGCGGAAGGCCAGCGCGCGATGCAGTTCCAGACCGACCCCTTGCTCGGCTGGACCAGCATCGAAGACCGCGACTACCTGGTTCGCCAGCTGAACGACCACAAGGCGTCGATCAACGTCGACGATCTCCGTTCCGAAGGTCTGTTCGACTACGCCGATGTGTGCGGGGAGCTTTTGGCGCGGGGACACGCCCGCTCCGGCGACGCGGCAGTTCTGGGGGCGTATCTCGGCCGATCGGACCGCTTCGACCGTGCCATTCTGAAGTTCGCCGAGCGATACGCCGAGCAGACGGAGACGGATTGGCAGCAGCTGAAACGCTCCCGCGCCTGACCCTGCTCGGCCGTTCCAGCCGCGGCGCCCAGACACAAGGGGAGTACAAACGTAATAGGCTGAGCCTCGGTTCTGTCTGGATGACCCTCCGCTCCACCCATATACTTTGGGGTAGATCGGATCTCCTGTCCTTGTGCGCCGGATAGAGTGTGGGAGTTCCGTTTTCACTGGGGAAAACGGCCGTGAGACTCGCGTTTGCCCTAGGCACCGACAGGAGATCCGCTCAAGTCGTGAAACTCTCTCTCAGGCGCAACCCGCCCGCTGTGGCGAGCATAGTCTTTCTCGTCCTGCTTGCGGGCATGGTGCTGGCCGCGACCCACCTGGCTCACGGCCTGTTTGTCTATCCGCTGGACGACAGCTACATTCACCTGGCTCTTGCCCGAACGCTGGCCGTGCATCATGTCTGGGGCATAGGTCCGACGGAGTTTGCCTCCGCCTCCTCCTCCCCCGGTTGGACCGTTCTGCTCGCCCTCCTGGACCTGCTGGTTGGGCCGCATCTCTTGAACGCCCTCTTTCTGAACGTCCTCTTCGCGATCCCGCTGATCTTTTCCGTCGATGCGACCTTGCGCCAACTTCGTCCCGACGCCTCGCTCGGCTACCGCACTACCGCGCAGATCCTCATTCTGCTGTGTACCTCTGTCCCCAACCTGGCGTACGTCGGCATGGAACACGTCGCACAGACGCTTTCCATTCTGCTCCTCGTCACCTTTGGGGTTCGCATCCTTGCCCTCGCACCCACGTCTCCTATCCCGCGCGGTCTCACGATTTCGCTCCTGCTGTCGAGCCTGTTTGCCGGCGCGATCCGTTACGAAGCGGTCTTCGCCATCGTCCCCATCTTTCTTCTGCTGCTTCTGCGCCGACGCATCTCCCTTGCCATCTTTTCGGCTGCCGCCGCGGCTGCTGGACCGCTCAGCTTCGGACTCTACTCCCACCGCATCTCAGGTCTTTGGCTCCCGTTTTCCGTGCTGATGAAGGCCAGCCTGAACGCCGTCCCGACGCACAATCCCATTCTTCGTTACCAGATGCTCTCGTCGGGAGGCGGATTTCGCCAGATCCTGCTCGCGCCTGCGCTGCTGTGGCTTTTGCGCCTGCGCAGGTGGGGTTTCTGGACCGCCTCGCAGATGCTGCTGTTTGTCACGTCGATTCTGATCTTCTTTCACCTTGGCCTCGCGCCCACGCGCTGGCTGCTCCGCTATGAGAGCTATTTTTTTCTGCTGAGCATGGTGAGTCTGGCGGTCGCGGCGCCTCGCCTGGGGTCGCCGGCGGAGATCGGCCCACGCCTACGGACCCTCGCTCCCGCGCAGAAGCTCACGTCCGCCCTGCTCGCGTTGACGCTCCTCGTCCTGGCGCCGTTTCTTTTCTGGAGAGCGATCTCCGGCATCTTTCGCGGGCCGCTCTGCTCGGTCGATCGCTTCAATGAGCACGTCCAGATCGCCCGATTTCTCCATAGCTTCTATGACCATGACAGCGTTGTCGTCAACGACATCGGGGCCGTCAGCTACTACAGCGACTCGCATCTGCTGGACCCCATCGGCCTCGGCTCCGGCCTCCCCGTCCTGATCGAGCAGCGACTTCACCGACCGCTCAACGCGGCCGAGCTGAGCCGATGGACCGTCGCCGAACACGCTCCGGTCGCCATCATCCAGACGGACTGGCCCGTGATCCGCACCCGCGTCCCGCCGACCTGGATCCCGGTCCAAACCTGGGTTCTTTCCCGCAACATCGTCTTCGGAACCTTTCACATCACGCTGTTCGCCCCCGATCCCAGCGACATCCCGCGTCTGTGCGAGAGTGCCAACCGCTTCGATCTCACACCGGCCGACCATCGCTACGGAACCGCCGTCTGCCCGGTCGGGCGTTTCTCTGCGGCGAGATGAAACGGGTGCTTTGCTCTTTGCCATGCCACAAGCTTCCGTTCGGCGTCGCCCGTCCTTTTGGTCGGGCAAACGCCCTATAATCGTCTCTACAGGAGCTCCCCCTATGGCAGATCAAAACGGCAAAAACGGAAATTCACTGAACACCGCCAACGGTCCCAGGATCGGCAGCGAATCTCCCCTGGGCGAAGGCAGCAAGGGACCCAAGGAGAAGGACGCCGGCTCGACCCACATCAACCCCCAGCTGACAACCAACCAGGGTCGCCCCATCGGGGACAACCAGAACTCGGTCACGGCCGGACGCCGCGGCCCGGTGACGCTCGACGACTTTGTGCACTTTGAAAAGTCGGCGCAGTTCAACCGCGAGCGCATCCCTGAGCGGGTGGTCCACGCCAAGGGCTCCGGCGCCCACGGCCACTTTCTGGTCACTCACGACATCTCAAAGTACACCAAGGCGAAGATCTTCTCGAAGGTCGGCAACACCTGCCCCATGTTTGCCCGGTTTTCGACCGTAGGCGGCGAAAAAGGCTCGGCCGATACCGCCCGCGACCCTCGCGGCTTCGCTCTGAAGTTCTACACCGAGGAAGGAAACTGGGACATGGTCGGCAACAACACGCCGATCTTCTTTGTGCGCGACGCGATCAAGTTCTCCGACTTCATTCACACCCAAAAGCGCGAGCCGGGCTCCAACTTGAAGTCCGCCACCATGATGTGGGACTTCTGGTCGCTCTCGCCTGAGTCGCTCCATCAGGTGACGATCCTCTTCTCGGACCGCGGCATCCCGGACGGATACCGTCACATGCACGGCTACAGCTCGCATACCTTCTCGATGATCAATGCGGAGGACGAGCTCTTTTACGTCAAGTATCACTTTCAGACCAACCAGGGGATCAAGAATCTTACGGCCGAGCAGGCGGAGCTTCTCGCCGGCTCCGACCCGGATTACTCGCAGCGCGATCTCCTCCACGCCATCGATCAGAAGAACTTCCCCTCGTGGCGCCTGCAGATCCAGGTCATGCCCGAGGACGAGGTCGACAATTTCAAGTACGATCCGTTCGACTTGACCAAAGTCTGGCCGCACAAGGAGTATCCTCTGATCGACGTAGGCGTGATGACGCTCGATCGCAAGCCCTCGAACTACTTTGCCGAGGTTGAGCAGGCGGCCTTCAATCCTTCGAACATCCTTCCCGGCATGGGCTTCTCGCCGGACAAGATGCTGCAGGGGCGGTTGATCTCCTACCCCGACGCGCACCGCTACCGGATCGGCACCAACTACGATCTGCTCCCTGTCAACGCCGGCAAAAACAACGTGGCCAACTATAACCGCGACGGCCAGATGCGCTTTGACGGCAATTACGGCGATCTTCCCAACTACGAGCCGAACAGCTTCGGCGGTCCGAAGGAAGACCCGAGATTTCGCGAACGACCGTACAAGGTCAAGGCGGAGAACGGGCAGACGATCGTGGCACGGTACGATCATCGCGAAAACAACGACGACTACACCCAGGCGGGCGACCTGTGGCGGCTCTTCTCGGACGGGGAAAAGCAGCGTACTGCGAAGGCGATCGCGCAGTCGCTCGGACAGACGCCGCTTCGCATCCAGAAGCTGCAGCTGAGCCACTTCAAGAAGGCGGACCCGGAGTACGCCGGCCGCGTAGCCGCCCTGCTCGGCAAGGACCAGCACCCCGAGTACCTCCACGCCCCGGACGCGGCCGAGTTGGTGGGCGCTGCCAGGCTACCGGAGAAGTAAAACTCCAACAGCAGACCGAACCAGGAGAGGGCTGCCCGAAACGGCGGCCCTTTTTTGGTGCTCTGCCGCATCGGCGATCTGCGACGCATGGTGGCGGACCCGACCTCTACCCGTTTGGTGTGAGCTCGGACCTCCCCAAAAGTGTCATTCACGCCGCCCTCCGCAACCGGTTATTCTCCTCTTATCTCCCATCCTTCCAGCCCTATCGGCTGGCCGGAGGAGACCGCAGGCCCTGGCCTGCAGGAGAGGCCCCAGATGCTCGCTGCCGTGGTATCCACTGCTGAACTTGACTCCAAGCCGGTCGAGCAACCTCCACCGATCCGTCTGGCCAGTGCACTTCCGGAGGCCACCGACGCCTCGCTGCGAGATCACGTCACCGGCATCGGCAACCGCCGCTTCTTTGAACAGAAGCTGGACAGTTTGCTGGACTCACAGACCGCGCCCGTGCCAGGCACCCCGGCGCAAGTGGCCGCGACCGTCCTTTTGCTCGACCTCGACCGTTTCAAGGCCGTCAACGACACGCTTGGTCACGCGGTCGGTGACCAGCTTCTTCGGCTGGTTGCCCAGCGCATGGCCGGCCTGCTCCGCGGGACGGATCTGGTGGCCCGGCTCGGCGGCGACGAGTTCGGCATTCTCATCAACTCCACCCTCGCCCAGGACGAGGTCGAAGGCCTCGCGACTCGCCTGGTCGACCTTCTCCACCGCACCTATCTTATCGAGGGCCAGCCGGTCAATATCGGCGTCTCGATCGGCGTCGCTCTCGCCCCGAACGACGGCGTCGACCGGATGCGCCTCTTGCGCTGCGCCGACCTCGCTCTTTATCACTCCAAAAACTCTGGACGCGGATGCTACTCGTTCTTCAACCTCGCTATGGAGGCGCGTGCGCAGGCCCGCCGCGACGTTGAAGTCGACCTCCGCAAAGCGCTTGTACTTCGGCAGTTCGAACTCCTCTACAAGCCGCAGGTTGACGTTCAAACCCATCGGCTCTTCGGCTTCGAAACCAACCTGCGCTGGAAACATCCCAAGCGCGGCATCCTTTCTGCAGCAGACTTCATCCCGCTCGCCGAAGAGATCGGCATCATCGGACAGATCGGCGAATGGGTGCTCAAGATGGTCTGCAAGGAAGCGGCGCAGTGGCCCGCCGAGGTCCCCTTCTCGATCAACGTCTCGCCTCAGCTGTTTGAGAGCGCGCGCTTTGTCGAGGTCGTGACCAAAGCTCTCGCGACGGCCGGCATACCTGGCCAGAAGCTTGAGTTGGAGGTCTCGGAGGCGATCCTTTTGCGCGACGGAAAGTCGGTCGTCGGCAACCTCAACGCCCTCCGCAGCCTCGGCGTCCAGGTAGCCCTTGCCAGCTTCGGCACGGGCGTCGCCTCGCTCAGTCAAGTGGTCAACTTTCCCATCGACAAGATCAAGATCGACCGTTCGCTCACGGGAAAGAGCGGCGGATCCGAGACCGGCGTGAAGCAGCGCGCCATCGTCCGGGCGATCGCCGCGCTTGGCTCCAGCCTGGGCCTTTCCACCCTTGCCGAAGGCGTAGACACACCGCAGCACCTCGCCCGCATCCGGAAGGACGGTTGCGATTCGGTGCAGGGCTTCTTCCTCAGCCACGCCGTCCCCGTGGCCGAGCTCAAAGACGCGGTCGCCGCGCTCGTCTCGGCGCCGCGCACACCGCAACCACCGGAGGCGACGGCATGACCGGCTCCGTCTACAAGCTCCTTTACTGCTCCCACAACGCCCTTACGGGATCGATCGACGAGCAAGCCGCCGAGATCCGGAAGATTCTCGCCAGCGCCCGCAGAAACAACGCCGCGCTCGGCATCACCGGTGCGCTTCTCTTCAACGGCGCCTGCTTCGCGCAGGTTCTTGAAGGTCCGCTCCAGGCCGTCGAAAGCCTCTTTGAAACCATCCAGCAGGACGCGCGCCACGGCGACGTCACCCTGCTTGAAAGCGGTTACGTCGATCATCGCGACTTTCCGGAGTGGTCCATGGCCTTTGCCGGATCGGGTGCGGAAGAGACCACGGCGTTCGCCGAGTTCAACTTCGATCAGGCTGTCGCGCGCACGTCCGCTTCGGCAGCCGAGGTGCAGGACCTCCTCCGCAGCCTCGTTGTCCAGGAAGAAGACTGGGCCGCGGCCTAGATTTTCGGCCCTCTCCGGACCCCTCTTTGCGCGACAGAACCGCTACCCTGAACAGATGCCCCGATCGTCCTCCATCGGCATCGACTTCGGCACCACCAACTCCTCCGTTGCTCGCGTCTCAGACACCGGCGGCGTGGAGCTCGTTCGTTTCAGCCACGGCTCACCCTCCTTTCGCTCGCTTCTGTATCTTGAGCAGCACCGCACGGGATCTCGCCGGTCCACGCAGAGCTTCACCGGCCCGGAGGCCATTGCGCGCTACCTCTCGCGCCACAGCCAGGCGGAGGACAACCCCGGCCGGCTGATTCAGTCGCTCAAATCGTACCTGTCCGTTCGCACCCTCACGGGCACCGAAGTCTTTGGCCGCCATTACACCCTGGAAGACCTGATCGCGTGCATCCTCACCGACCTCCGGCGCGCGGCGGAGGCCCACTTCGGCCATCCCATCTCGCGCGCCACCGTGGGTCGACCGGTCCGCTTCGTCGGGTCGGACGGCCCATCGGACGACATGTTCGCGCAAGAGCGGCTCGCCACAGCTTTCCGAACCGCCGGCTTCGACGACGTCCGTTTCGAGCTCGAACCGATCGCCGCCGCATCCAGCTACCAATCCACGCTCAACCGCGACGAACTTATCCTGATCGGTGACTTCGGCGGCGGCACCAGCGATTTTTGCCTGCTCCATGCCGGCCCCGGCTGGCGCGCCTCCCCGAGCCCGGAGACCGGCCCAGGTCGCCAGATCCTCGGCACCGCGGGCGTCCCACTCGCCGGCGACAGCTTCGACGCCCGGATCGTCCGGTATCTCGTCAGCCCAGCCCTGGGCTCCGATGCTCTCGTCTCAACCCTCGGCGGAACCGCGGTCGCGGCACTTCCCGCCTGGATCTACAGCAATCTCGAGCGCTGGCATTACCTTTCCTTTCTCCGCACTCGCGCCGTCGACGATCTTCTTCGCCGAGCGCACCGACGGGCCCTCAACCAGATCGACCGCGCCACTACCACGGCACACAAAACTACCGCGGACCAGATCGCCGCCCTCACTACCCTGATCGATGAAGATCTCGGCTATCAGCTGCATGCCGCAGTCGCTCGGACCAAACTTGAGCTTTCTGCAGGCGAGACCGCGGAGTTCCACTTCGACGAAGCCGGCTTGGACATCCACGCGTCCGTCACCCGCGCCGATTTTGAACGCTGGATCAACCCCGAACTCGATCTGATCCGCGCCGCTGTCGATCATCTTCTCGAATCCACAAACACGTCACCGGAGAGGGTTGACCGCGTCTTCCTGACCGGCGGCACGTCCTTTGTTCCCGCCGTCCGGCGCATCTTTGAAGACCGGTTCACGCCCGCCCGCATCACCTCGGGCGATGCCTTCACGTCGGTCGCCCAAGGGCTCGCGCTCAGCGCCGCCGCTCTTGCCTAGACTAGAGGATGTCGAAAAGACCGCATGAAACCCCGCATCCTCGTGACCCGATCTCTCCACCAGACCTCGGCCCTGGCCGCGCATTTGCGTGCTCTCGGCGCTGTGCCCATCCTCATCCCGGCCATCACTTTTGCCGCGCCATCCACACACGCGCCGCTGGACACGGCTCTCCTCGATCTCGACGCCTTCGACTGGATCGTCTTTACCAGCGCCAACGCCGTGCAGGCGTTCCTTTCCCGAGCTTCTCTGGGCAAAACATCCGTCTCGAAATCCAACCCGAAATCCAACCCGAAGATCGCGGCGATCGGTCCCGCCACGGCCCAGGCACTCACCGACGTCGGCCTCCACCCTGACCTCATCCCCCCGCAAGCGATCGCCGAGTCCCTCGCCCAGACACTTCTCGGACACATCACCTCGGGCCAGACACGCGTTCTCCTGGTCCGCGCCGAAACCGCTCGCGATCACCTCCCAGAGGTGCTCCAGGCCGCCGGCGCGCAGCTCACCATCGCTCCAGCTTACCGGACCATCGTGCCCGAAAGCTCCATACCTCTGCTCCAGGAACTCTTCCGCACACCCGAAACCTGGCCTGACGCAATCACCTTCACCAGTTCCTCGACCGCCACCAACCTCATCGCTCTGCTCGATGCCGCCGGTGTAAACCTGCCTCCTGACAGCTCCGAGCGCCGGCCGATTCTGCGCGCCTCGATCGGTCCCATTACCTCGCAGACGCTCCGCAAACTGGGCTACCCCGCCCACCTGGAAGCCGCCGAGGCCACAGTCCCATCGTTGGTCCGAACCGTCGCCGAGGCTCTGAACCTCTCTCTCTCGGGCGGCTGAATTCCTAGTGCGAGCTCCACGTCTTGTCCACCGAGTTGCACAGCTTTTCGAGCGTACAGTCCAGGCACCGGGGCGTTCGCGCAACGCAGATCTGCCGCCCATGATAGATGATCATGTGACTGAAATCGATCCACTTCGTCTCCGGAATCACCCTTTGCAGATCCATCTCCACCTTCTCCGGCGACGTCTCGGACGTCAACTCCAGACGGCGTGAGAGCCGCAGCACATGCGTGTCCACTACCACCCCGGACGCGATCTGAAACCAGCTCCCCAGCACCACATTGGCCGTCTTGCGAGCCACGCCCGGTAGACGCAGCATCTCCTCCATCGTCTGCGGCACATCGCCGCCAAACTCCTCTAGGACCGCTCGCGCCGCGCCCTGGATCGACTTCGATTTGTTGCGAAAAAAGCCCGTCGGCCGGATCAGCTCCTCAAGCTCGGGAAGGGAAGCGGCAGCCAGCGCAGAGGGTGTGGGATACCTCCGAAACAGCTCCGGTGTCGTCAAGTTCACGCGCGCGTCCGTACACTGCGCCGACAGGATCGTCGCGACCGTCAGCTCCCACGCGCTTCGGTGATCGAGCGCACAGACCGCCCCTGGATAGGTCTTTTCGAGCGCATCGAGGATCGCCGCCACCCGCGCCGGCGCCAAGGGATCGTAGCTCTTGCCGCGGCGCACCTTCGGTGTCGTCGGCTCCTCGGCCGCAATGCGCCGCGCCCGCACGCCCCGGGGCGAAGCCGCCATCCGACGCACCGGCTTCCCCCGAACCGTCCCCTTCTTCCCGTCCACGTTGCCTACCCGAGCCGGTCCAGCATCTCCGCCGCGCTCACGCGGACACACGAAAAGATCGGCGTGTCCTCCAGCGTATACATGCTGATCTCCGTCTCTCGGAGCTGCTGAACGAGATCCAGAAAATCCTCGGGAAAGTTGGTCTCAAACGCGACGACAAACTCCTGGTCGTCGATCCCGAACGAGTACGTTGTATTCAGCTTTACCCGCGGATACAAGAGACCGATCCGAATATGTTCATCCATCAGCCGCTTGCGTTCTTCCATCGGCAGCAGATACCACGCGCGCGTCTTCCAGAACGGATAAACAAAGATGTACTTCTGGCCGCCAGGCCGGATTGCCCCGCGTCCCTCGCCCTCGCTCTCATCCGGGCGATCGATCTGATACTGCGACCGCTTGGTCATCGCCAGAAAGCTGTGGGGCGAGTTCAAATATCCGCCCAGCGGCGTCGCCATCAGATCGCTCCGCATCCGGTTCAATTCATCGACCCCATACCCGATCGACCACAGGCACATGTCGACGTCTCCGCGCGTACCGACCGTGGAGTACGTCAACGACAGAAACTCTCCCGGCTTGTTCCAGCGCGCCAGCACCTCCGCGAACGCGCGCTTATGCTCGGCCTTCACCTCCGCCGGGAGCCGCCGCCACTCCGGCATCACCTTGTAGAAGCTGAAACACACAATTTGCCGCTTCACCGCGGGCTTGGAGGGGTCGTGAGCTCCGTACGCGGACTTTGGGCGCCCAGTCGCCTCCGGCGCTGCGGTGGATTGAGTCTCGGTGGTTGCAATCGTTGTCGCCATCTCTCCATCTTACCAAGGCGACAGGCCTGCTTACCTCTGTAACCCCCGCCTCGCGCCGAGCCGCACGCGATCGCAGCATCGGCCCGCTATACTAGCCCCCAATGTCCGAGCACATCCTCGCTTCCATCGCCGCCTTCATCATCGCCGTCATCAGCGCTGGAGGTCTCGCAGGCGTCGCTCTCCTGATGGGCATCGAGTCCGCCTGCATCCCGCTCCCCTCCGAAATCATCATGCCCTTCGCCGGCTACGTCCTCGGCGGCTCCACCGCCAAGCTTTTGCTGATAGCCACTGCGGGCGCGATCGGCTGCAATCTTGGCTCCATTCCGCCCTACTGGATCGGTCGCTGGGGTGGGCGCCCCGCCGTCGAGCGCTTCGGCCGCTTTCTTCTCCTCGGGCGCCGCGACCTCGACCGCACCGAGCAGTTCTTCAGCAGGTACGGCGGCGCCGCCGTCTTTCTCGGACGCCTCCTCCCTGTCGTTCGCACCTTTATCGCGCTCCCCGCCGGAATAGCCCGCATGTCCCAGGGCCGATTCCACATCTACACCTTTGTCGGCTCCTGGCCCTGGTGCTTCGCCCTCGCCTACATCGGCACAAAGTTAGGCGATCGTTGGAACTCCGACCCACGCTTCAAGGAGATCTTCCACCGCTTTCATCTCGCAGTCGAAGTCGTCCTCCTCGCCGCGATCGTCTGGTTCATCGCCTCACATTGGAAGAACCGCATCCGGACGGACGCAGATCCAGCCTAGGTCCAGACGCACACGAGTTACTCGCTCAGTAAGTCAGACCTATGTCATGTTATCCGCCACAGGTCGAAACCGGTTGTGGACGACCAGGGCCAGTGTGGGAGCGACAAGCGCGATCCAATCCGCAAAGATGCGAATTTCGGTAATGACTCCCACAATCATCATTCCCGCAAAGGAAAGGGGTAAGACGATCGCGCACGCGTAAGCGAGACCGTCACATCGGATCCACCTCCGCTGAAGGTACAGGAAAGGCAAGGAGAAGCTGCAGATGCTGGCCAGCAGCGGCCACTGTTGGGGCTTCGGCAACTCATGTAAGTTATAGGTCAATTTATTCACAAACAGACCGCCCGCCACGCCATTATCTTCCGCGGGATTGTGAGCAAAGACGTGAAACAGCAATGTTTTGATACCAAACCAGACCAGGGCCTGCGCCGCTACCGCCGGAACGATTCGGAGAAGTCTGCCCCGGACACTCTGGTCCGAAAGCCGCACCCACTCCCAGACAGCAAAGAAAACTGAGATAAAACAGGCGGTCTCTCGGTTTAGAACAGCCAATGGAAAAAGGAGATAGAAGAGGAGCAAACGTCTGCTAACAACCAGGTAGATCGAAAGCGCAAAAAAGCAGATTGAAGGGACGTCGTAAGGGACCGGCATACTGGGTCCCCAGGTAGAAGCCAGTTGTAACTCGGCCATAAGTGCAACCAAAAAAGCCGCCCAAAATGCATAGACCGGATCTCCCGTCAGTCGCTTCAGAGTAAGTCGGGTTGCTGCTAACGCTCCCAGCAGACTTACAAATGCAAGGATCATGAGGATCAGCCGGTAAGGGTCATCCTTCAAGGCTTCTACCCTGTGGGCCAACCTCGGCAGGAGAGAGATGTGCATCAAAAACCTGAAAAAAAACATCGGCAAGACGCGATATTGGTAAGGTGTCGGCGCCTTTCCGGCGGTATACATCTCTAAATTCAGAAAACTTGGGTCGGAACCATAGGAGAATCCAAAGTAGGCGCAGACCAGAAGCAGGAGAAACAGCTTTCCCGCGCTTCTCAGGAGAGAGGGCGTCGGCTGAAACCATCGCTCCGGAGACCCGCGGCCCGATCTGCTCACCGGAGAGGATTCTCTTTCAACTCCAGTCGGCATAGGTTCTCCATCGGCCCAGACGGAGATCTGGACCCGAATCCAGACCTCATCCTAACAAGAACGATGGTCTGGCCGCAGCCATTTGCCAAACCCGATCTCGCTTGCGAAACTAAGGAGTCGCACACCTCAGCTTCTTCCCAGAAGGGCCACACCAGGATGTCCAGCACCTCCGTCGCCGCTACGGAACAAGCGGCCTCGATCACCCCTGCCACCGGAAAACTCGGCATCATGATTCCAGGCATGGGCGCCGTCGCCACCACCCTCATCGCCGGCGTCGAAGCCGTCCGCCGCGGCCTGGCGAAACCGATCGGCTCGCTCACGCAGATGGGCACCATCCGCCTGGGCAAACGCACCGACGCACGCAGCCCCCTGATCAGGGACTTCGCTGCCATCGCCAAGCTCGACGATCTCGTCTTCACCGGTTGGGACATCTTCGGCGGCAACCTCTTCGACGCCGCAAGTCACGCGCAGGTGCTCGACCGCGACCAACTCGCGGAGATCAAACCCTTCCTCGAATCCATCGAGCCACTTCCGGGCGTCTTCAACCAGCACTACGTCAAACGCCTCAACGGAACGCGCATCAAGTCCGGCAAAAACAAGTGCGATCTCGCCAATCAGATCCGGAACGACATCTCGGAATTCAAGAGCAAAACCGATCGGCAGGTTATGATCTGGTGCGGCTCCACCGAGATCTTTCTCGAGCAGACCGCCGTCCACCAGAGCCTCGCCGCGTTTGAAAAGGGCCTGGTCGACGATGATCCCTCGATCTCTCCGTCCATGCTCTACGCCTGGGCCGCCCTCAAGGAAGGCATCCCGTTTGCGAACGGCGCGCCGAACCTCACCGTCGACATCCCCGCGCTGAACGAGCTCTCCCGCAAGATGAACGCGCCGATCTGCGGCAAGGACTTCAAGACCGGCCAGACCTTTATCAAAACCGTCCTCGCCCCCGCCTTCAAGACCCGCATGCTCGGCGTCGCGGGCTGGTACTCCACCAACATCCTGGGCAACCGCGACGGCGAGGTCCTCGACGACCCTGAGTCTTTCAAGACCAAGGAAGAGTCCAAGCTCGGCGTCCTCGACATCATCCTCCAGCCGGAACTTTACCCCGAGTTGTACAAGGATCTATACCACAAGGTCAGGATTAACTATTACCCGCCGCGCGGTGATAACAAAGAGGGTTGGGACAACATCGACATCTTCGGATGGATGGGCTATCCGATGCAGTTGAAGGTCGATTTCCTCTGCCGCGACTCCATCCTCGCAGCGCCGCTCGCGCTCGACCTGTGCCTGTTTCTCGACCTCGCCGCCCGTACACCGTCACTTCGCGGCCTGGGCATACAGGAGTGGCTCTCCTTCTACTTCAAGGCCCCCGATTCCGCCCCCGGCGTCTACCCCGAACACGACCTCTTTATCCAGTCGATCAAGCTGAAAAACACGCTTCGCCACATCATGGGCGAAGATCTGATCACCCACCTCGGCCTGGACTACTACGGCGACTAAAGCGGTTCTCCTGCAGGTGTATAGCGAAACCACAAGCCTCATTGCCGTTTTCCCCATGAAAACGGCACTCCCACACTCCTATTCGACTCACAGGGACAGGAAAACCGCTCTAGAGAACGGACTTCGAGAGCAGCCAAGCGGCGAAATCCGGCGCCGCCTATGGTACTTTGCTGCTCATGGCACACAGTGGACGATTCAGCTTAGGCGTGCGCGTCCTCGCCGTCCTCGCGGCAAAGCCTGACAGCATGCAAACCTCCAGCAGCATCGCCGAAGATCTCGGAGCGAGCGCGGTCATGGTCCGGCGCACGTTCCTTCTGCTGCAGAAAGCCGGCCTGATCGCCCAGCGCAAAGGCCCCAGCGGCGGCGCGCGCCTCCTCCTCCCAGCAAAGGAGATCGGCCTCGGAGACATCTTCGCCGCCACCTGCGCCCCCGACTGGATCACCATCGGCCAAGCCAAAAGCCCCGCCCTCGATCTGCTCCTCAAACGTACCCGCAAGGACGCCATCCAAACCATGAACCAGACCACCCTCGCCCAGGTCGTCAAGCGCATGGCAAAGGCCGAGTAGCATCCGCGCTCGGCTCGCTGTCTACGTCGCGATCTCGGCAACATCCGTTTCCGACTTCGGCGGCCGCATCAGCGGAAACAGGATCACATCCCGAATCGACCGCGACCCCGTCAGGATCATCGTCAACCGATCGATCCCAATCCCCTCGCCCGCCGTCGGCGGCAACCCATACCCGAGCGCCCGCACATAATCCTCATCCATCGCATGCGCCTCATCGTCCCCACGATCGCGCTCCGCCAACTGCTGCTCAAACCGCTTCCTCTGCTCATCCGGATCATTCAACTCCGAAAACGCATTCCCCACCTCAAACCCACCGATATAAAACTCAAACCGCTCCACCCAGTCCGGCTCCCCCGGCTTCTGCTTCGACAGCGGCGAAACCGCAAGAGGGAAGTCATAGATAATCGTCGGCTGGATGAGGTATGGTTCAGCGAGGAACTCAAAGAGCTCAGCTATGAGCTTTCCCGCTGGCTCGCCCTGAGTGCTTCTTGTTAACGAAGTTTTTAGGGACCACCAAAAGTTTTCAGCGCTGAGATAAGAAAAAGCAACTCCGTCCGAAAGTGTCCTAATCCCGTCTATTGTGTATTGAGCGGATATCTTGTCCAGATGTTCTTTAGCCGCTCGGGTCAAACGGCCTAACATGTCTTGCAGTTTTTCAAGCGATGCGAAATCCTCAAATTCGGGTTTGCTACAGACATCAGCTCGCCAAAAGCGAATGATTGCCTCCCGCATACTCAGCCGTTCCCACTTCCCCAAATCAATCTCCACCCCATTGAACCGAGCCACCGTAGTCCCATTCACCTTCATCGCCACAAACCGGATCAACTCCTCCGTCAGCCCCATAAGCTCCTCATAGTTCGAGTAAGCCTGATAGAACTCCAGCATCGTGAACTCCGGATTGTGCTGCGTACTCACACCCTCGTTCCGAAAGTTCCGGTTGATCTCATACACCCGATCCATCCCGCCCACCACCAGCCGCTTCAGATACAACTCCGGCGCGATCCGCAGCGAAAGATCCAGATCCAACGCATTATGGTGCGTCCGAAACGGTCGCGCCGCCGCACCCCCGGCGACCGTATGCATCATCGGCGTCTCGACCTCCAGATACCCACGCTCATCGAAAAACTTTCGTATCGACCTTAAGATCGCCGCCCGCTTCACAAACACCTCACGCACATTCCGCGGTGCATCCTTGTGCTGCGCATCCGCCGGCGCCGTCTCGGTCACGGGCCCCGATCCGGGTTCAACCGCGGCCTGCCCGCCTGGCAACTCCACCTTCTCGAGCGTCCCCGAGTTCATGATCAGGTCCACATACCTCTGCCGATACCGCAGCTCGACATCCTCCAACCCGTGGTACTTGTCCGGCAAGGCCAGCATAGCCTTTGCCAAGAACGTCAGCTCCTCCACATGCACGGACAGCTCGCCCGTCCGCGTGCGAAACAGGTATCCCGCGACCCCCACGTGATCGCCCAGATCGAGCAGCTTGTACAGCGCAAATCCACGCTCGCCCACATCGTCCTTGCGCACGTAGATCTGCAGCCTTTGCCCACCCTGCTGCACCTGTGCAAACCCTGCCTTGCCCTGCGCCCGGATCGCCATCAGCCGACCGGCAATGCGCACCGCGATCGGCGCGCCCGCCGCCTTCGCCACATCAAACGTCGCCGCGCCGATCGGGTCATACTACGCCCGAATCTCCGGAACCGTATGCGTCGTCCTATACCCATTCGGATACGTCGC
>CAXUIB010000011.1:1737-28563 GCA_964250945.1 uncultured Acidobacteriaceae bacterium | reverse complement strand
GGCTTTCTGAAGACCCGAGGCGCTCGCCGGGCATCGACATGGGGATGCCAGGGGGGTAGGGGACGAGCATGACAGCGGCGATGCGACCGGCCATCTCGGCGAACCGAAGTTTTTCGGTCTGGTTGCGGAGGAGCTTCTGGTAGGTCTGCGCGGGCGTGAGGACGGGGTCGAAGTCTTCGTCGCAGGCAGCATTCACCAGCCCGGCCAGGTCGAGCTCGATCATCGCCGCGTGCATCTGGTCGGAGAGCTCGCGGAGGGTGACGTTGCGGTAGCGGCTGGGGTATTTGCGGGCGAGGTCGGGGAGGGCCTCTTCGACGGGGGCGTCGGTGTCGTAGAGGCGCTTGAACTCGAAGAGATTCTCAAGCAGGCTACCCCACTTTCCTTTCGAAGTCCCGACCGAGAAGAGGACCAAGACGGTGTAGTCGCCGGTGCGGGCGATCTCGACGCGTCGGCCGTCGAGGAATTCGGTGAGGATGGCGGCGGGGATGCCCCAGTCGGTGACCACTCCCTGGGCGTTGACGCCGGGGGTGAGGATAGTGACTTTGGCGGGGTCGAGCATGGAGTAGTCGCCGGCGATGTCCTCGTCCTGGTAGCCGTGCCAGTCCTCGCCGGGCGTAAGGGTCCAGCAGGACGGGTTGTTCATGAGGAGCTCGTCTTCGGCGTCTTCGAAGAGGATGCGATCGCCGGTGATGGGGTCGGTGACGGAATCGGGCTGGTAGATGCGGAAGAACCAACCGTCGCCGTTTTCGGTTTCCGAGCGGAGGCGGTGAGCGATGGAGCTCATGGCCTGCCGGAAGGAGATGGCGTCCTGGATGGTTTCGTCCATCAGGGTGGGGCCGGCGGGCTCGTCCATCATGGCGGCGGCGACGTCGAGGCTTGCGATGAGCGGATAAAACGGCGATGTCGTCCCGTGCATCATGAACGCTTCGTTGAATTGATCGAAGTCGAGCGGGGCGCGCGGCGAGAGCTTGACGTGGATCATGGAGCCCATGGAGAAGGCCGCGAGCATTTTGTGAGTGGACTGCACTGAGAAAATCGCAGGGCGGTCGGGCATGTCGTCCGGCACGCCCATGGCGTAGCGGTGGCGGTAGATGGGGTGGAATTTGGCGTAGGCGTACCAGGCTTCATCGAAGTGGACGCGGGGGACGGATTTGGCGAGCTCGGCGACGACTTGGTCGACGTTGTAGCAGAGGCCGTCGTAGGTGGAGTTGGTGACGACGGCGTAGGTGGGGTTGGGCGAGGTGGCGCCGGCGGTAAAGGGGGAGCGCGCAATGAGCTCCTGGACGGATTCGGGCGAGAAGCGTTTGAGCGGGACGAGGCCGATCATGCCGTAGCCGTTGCGGGTAGGTTTGAAGTAGACGGGCCGGGCGCCGGTGACGGTGAGCGAGTGGCAGATGGATTTATGGCAGTTGGCGTCGGCGAGGACGAGGTCGTCCTGGGCGATCACTCCATGGCCAATAATTTGATTCGAGTTGGAAGACCCGCCGAGGACGTAGAAGGTCCAGTCGGCGCCGAAGATGCGGGCGGCGTTGCGTTCGGACTCACCGGGAGGCCCGATGTGGTCGAGCCAGGAGCCGAGCGGCGCGGTCGAGATGCCGAGGTCGGAGCGGAGGAGATTTTCGCCGAAGAAGCGATGGAACTCCTGGCCGACGGGGTGTTTGAGGAAGGCCACGCCGCCCATGTGGCCGGGCGCGTCCCACGAGTAGGCGCCCTGGTCGGTGTATTTTTTGAGTTCGCGGAAGTAGGGCGGAAGCAGCTGCTCGTGGTAGCGCTCGACGGCGAAGTCGACGCGGTTGGCGATAAAGGCGGGGGTGTCGCCGAAGAGGTGGATGTACTCGTGGACCTGGCGGACGACCTCGAGGGGGAGCTCGGAGACGAGGGTGCGGTCGGCGATGAGGAAGATGGGGACGCGCTTGTTGCGGTGGCGGACGGCGCGCATGACGTCGAGGGCGGCGCGTTCGTCGAATTTCTCGTCGCCCTCGAGGTCCCAATCGAGCAGGATGGCGGAGTAGGAGGGGTCGGAGGTGACGAGCGACGTGCCGTCCTCGGGGGTGGAGGTGCGGACGACCTCGTAGCCCTCGTCGGAGATGGCCTCGACGAGGCGCTCCATGGCGCGGTCGGAGACGGAGTCGGTGCCACCGACTTCACTTGCGATTAACAGGACCCAGCGACCTTCGCTCAACTACTTCTCCTTCGGTGTGTGTGTGACGGTGGTCCGGCTGTCGGCCCCGATGCGCGAGGACGTGACTTGCGCCCATGTGATGGTAAAGCTTATTGGATGTGCCGTGTACGGCTGGTGAATGCCACTTTTTTTGTGGGGAAACCTCGTCGCTGCATCTGACGAGTCGCGTCGGCCGTTCAAGGTGGAGTTTCAGGGGTGGGAGCAGATCAGAGCGGAGTTTGCGGCTAGGATTGAGCCGGATCTGGTGCTTGTGCAGGCGGGGTCGTCTGCGGAGGCTTGAGCTTGTCGGGGGCGAGCTTTCGCGCGTCCCGGTCCCCCGGACGTTCTGGTTCACAAAGGCGGTCAGGCCCGAGCCGGCGAGCGCGAGCTGCTGCTGCATGGCGGCGACGGCCTTCGGGACGGTGCGGGCGGCGTCGTAGAGGTAGCGCGAGCCGTCGCGAAACTCAAGTTCGACGGAGCCTTCGCCGAGATGGAAGGCGACGACGCCCGAGTTGCCAGAGCGGCTCTGATAGGGAGGCATGGTGGTCGTTTGGATGGGCGTGGTTTGAGCGGATGTTGCCGGGCGGGGTCGGCGTGTGTGATGCGGCAGAGGTACCCAGTGTGACCCGAAAGTTGTATAAAGAAATCTCGGATTTGGCCGATCTAGTGAATATGCGACACGATCAGTTCTTATCGGAACGCAACCGCGAAGCGACAGGGCAGCCGATTCTATTGTCGGAGATCCTGTCGGCGCTCTCGTTTGCGCTGGATCTTACCGAAGGTGCGGTGCCGGGGCACGCTCTTCGGTGCTGCCTGCTTGGGATGCGTCTGGCGGCGGAGGCAGGGATGTCGGACGAGGACCGGTGCAGTCTGTACTACGCCTTGTTGTTGAAAGATATCGGTTGCAGCAGCAACGCGGCGCGGATCTGTCAGATTATCGGGGGCGACGACCGGGCTCTAAAGGCCGGCATCAAGCGGGTGGATTGGACGGGCGGGCCGACATCCTCCATGCTGCGTCTGCTTTGGGAACAGGTGCTTCCGGGAGCCGGCGTGGGTGAGAAGATCGTGCGCATCGGCCAGATGGCGCTTTCGCAGAAGAAGGACAACACCGAGATGATTCTGCTGCGCTGCGATCGCGGGGCCCGGATCGTACGCAAGCTGGGGATGTCGATGGCGACGGCGGAGGCCGTTCGATCGCTGGACGAGCATTGGGACGGATCGGGTTATCCGGAGCACCGCAAAAAGGGACAGATCCCGCGATTGTCGCAGATATGTGCGGTGGCGCAGCACTTGGACGTGTTTGCGACGGAGCACGGACCGGAGAAGGCGATCGATGTGCTGGGGGAGCGCAGCGGCCACTGGTTTGACCCGGATCTGGTGCGGCTCGCGAGGTCGCTGCACGCAAAGGGGAGCCTGTGGACGACGTGCACGGGCGAGACAGACTTGGAGGAACTGCGGAAGGCGGCTGTGGAGCTTGCGCCCTGGTCCGGAAAGATGCTTGCGCCGGGGGAGATCGACACGATCTGCGAGGCGTTTGCGGATGTGGTCGACGCCAAGTCGCCGTTCACTTACCGGCACTCGATCGGTGTGGCCGAAGCGGCTGTTTTGATCGCGGAAGAGATGGGGTTTTCGGGCGACCGGCTCGATCTGGTGCGACGTGCCGCGCTTTTGCACGATGTGGGCAAGCTGTGCGTCTCCAACCTGATCCTCGACAAGCCGGGGAAGCTGTCAGGGGAGGAGTGGGCCAGTGTACGAGAGCACCCTGAGCAGACGCGGCGGATCCTGGGGCGGATCTCGGCATTTCACGAGCTGGCGACGATCGCCGGGGAGCATCATGAGAAGCTCGATGGAACCGGGTATCCTGACCGGCGTGTGGGAAGCGAGTTGTGCCCCGAGTCGCGGATCATCGCGGTGGCGGACATCTACGGTGCGCTGGCGGAGCATCGGTCGTACCGTCCGGGCTTGGATCTTGATCAGATTATTCTGATCATGAAAAAAGATGTTCCGGAGAAGCTGGACGGGGTCTGCTTTGAATCGCTTCTCGCCGGCATCGCGCGGCGAGGTGGGTGTCAGGGCGGAAGGGAGATGGATCTTCGAGCAGCAAGTTGATAGGTGTGGCGGATCGCACGCCGTCTTTGCGCGGTCAGCATCATGCCTCAGCGCCGTGGCAGACTTGCTGCATGGCGCCTCTCCGACCCACGACGGAATTGGTAGACAGAGAACAAACGTTTGCCTAAACTTGGGCGACTCTTTCTGCCGGCGCTTGGCCGTCAGCAAACGCCCCACCGGCACACCAGCTCAATCCCAGTCGCGACTGGAAGCCGTGTGGAAATTTGAACCTTTTTTTGTGGATTTTAGGAGCCGTCTTGACCTCATCGCTTCTTGTTTTGCGCCGTGCCGCCGCCCTGCTTCTCGCACTCACAGCTCCAGCCCAGATCGCGCTTCCAGAGGGGGTTGAGAACGGACCGATGTCTACGGCCGCGGCGGTCGTCGCGCCTCAGGGCACAGCGTCGCGTGACCGAGCGACCGAGGCGTTTGTCGACGATCTTCTCGCGAAGATGACCCTGAGCGAAAAGCTGGGTCAGATGACCCAGATCGCGCTTAACAGCACGGGCGACACCATGTCGCCGGACGAGCGCGCCCGCCGCGGCGACGTTGGATCGTTTCTGTTCGTCAAGGACCCCGCCCGCATCTCCGAGCTGCAGCACATTGCGGTCGAGCAGAGCCGGCTTCACATCCCGCTTATCTTCGGCTTCGATGTGATTCACGGCCTGCGCACGATCTACCCCGTACCGATTGCGCTCGCCGCCTCCTGGGACCCCTCGCAGGCCGAGCGCGCCCAGTCGATGGCCGCCCGCGAGGCCTCAGCCTTCGGCATCCAGTGGACCTTCGCCCCCATGCTCGACATAGCGCGCGACCCGCGCTGGGGACGCATGATGGAAGGCGCCGGTGAAGATCCTTACCTCGGCGCGCGCATGGCCGAGGCGCAGGTCCGCGGCTTCCAGGGCGATCATCTCGGCGCGCCGGGACACATCCTCGCCTGCGTCAAGCACTTCGCCGGCTACGGCGCCGCCTCCGGTGGGCGCGACTACGAGCAGGCCGACATCTCCGACGAGCAGCTCTGGAACGTCTATCTTCCGCCCTTTCACGCAGCGATCAAGGCCGGGGCGGGCTCGCTGATGAGCGCCTACACCGACATCAACGGCGTCCCCGCCACCGGCAACCGATGGCTGCTCCACGATGTCCTCCGCGAGCAGTGGGGCTTTCGCGGCTTTGTGGTCTCCGACTGGGAGTCGGTCAAGAGCCTGACCACGCACGGCTTTGCCTCGGGCCCGGAGGACGCAGCCGTCCGCGCCGTCAACGCCGGGGTCGACATGGAGATGACCAGCCACGACATGCGCGACGCGCTTCCGCAGGCGCTGCGCGACGGGACCGTCCAGCAAGGCACCATCGACGCGGCTGTTCGCGATATTTTGCGAATCAAGTACCAGCTCGGGCTGTTTCAGCACCCTTACGCCGACCTCGCGAGGGTGAACAGCCAACTCGTCACGCCCGAGCAGAGGTCGGCGGCGCGCTCGGTTGCCGATCGCTCGGCCGTGCTTCTCCGCAACGAGGGGCAGACGCTTCCGTTGCGTAAGAATCTTTCTTCGATCGCAGTGATCGGACCTCTCGCCGACTCGAAGGCCGACACGATGGGTTCGTGGAGCCTGATGGGACGTTACGACGATACGGTCACCATTCTGGAAGCGATGCGGCGGCGATTCCCTTCAGGCGTGACCATCAACTCGACCAAGGGGGTTGAGATCGACCGGGGCTCCGGCACGATCTTTGACGAACAATTTCAGAGCCCGCACCCTACCATGACCACCGACGCCCAGCGCCAGGCGGAGTTTCAGCACGCCATCGACCTGGTCCGGCAATCGGACGTCGCCGTCCTTGTGCTTGGGGAGCAGCAGAGCATGAGCGGTGAACGCGCCAGTCGAGCGACGCTCAACCTCCCCGGCCGGCAGCAGGAGCTGCTTGAAGCCGCCGTCGCGACCGGCAAACCTGTCGTCCTGCTTCTGATGAACGGGCGTCCGCTCAACATTACGTGGGCCTCCACCCACGTGCCGGCGATCCTTGAGCTCTGGTATCCCGGTACCGAGGGCGGCAACGCTGCAGTCGATGTTCTCTTTGGCGACGCGGTTCCGGGGGGCAAATTGCCCTTTGCGTGGCCACGTTCTGTGGGCCAGATTCCCATCAACTACGCCCGCAACCTGACGCAGATTCCCGACGACCCAGCGCACCGGTACTGGGACGAGTCGAGCCTGCCTCTGTTTCCGTTTGGCTACGGCCTGAGCTACACGACGTTCACCGTCTCCAACCCCAAGGCGGGCGCCGAGAGCGTCAAAGCCGGCCAGTCGATGGAGGTGTCGGTGAGCGTCAGCAACACAGGCAAGGTGGCGGGCGACCAGGTGGTGCAGATGTACACGCATCAGCGCTCCGGTTCGGCCTCTCGACCGATCCGCGAACTGAAAGGCTTCCGCCGGGTCTCGCTGGCGCCGGGCGAGACGCGGACCGTCAGCCTGACGCTCAACACGGAGGAGCTCGCGTTTTGGAGCCCTCAGACGCGTCAGCGCGCGATCGAACCCGGAATCTTCGACCTTTGGGTCGGCACCGATGAGACCGCCACCGGCCACACCACTTTCACGGTCACGCCGTAAGCCGCTCTGACCCGCAGGGACTCTAACATGACCTCCAGATCGTCGCTTGTCACTGTCTTACTTCTGCTTGCTTTGCCGTCTGCCGGCCTTGCCCAAAGCAGCCGCACGGGCCCTGCCGCACAGGCCGCCGGACAGACCTCCGCGCAGGCCGGTTTTGCACATATTCGGGGCCGCGACATCCTCGACGCCGCCGGTCGGCCCATCCATATGCGCGGCACCTCGATCGGCAACTGGATGGTGACCGAAGGCTACATGTTCGGCTTTGAAAACGGGCCGCAATCCAAATCCGAGGTCGAAGCCCTGACGCTTGAGCTTCTTGGACCGGAGCGCTCGGCCGACTTCTGGCGTCAGTACCGCGCGCGCTGGGTTACCGCCGCCGACATCCGCCTGCTTCACCTCTCGGGCAGCAACACCCTGCGCGTGCCGCTTCATTACAGCTTCTTTGAGACGGACGACGCCGAAGGTTTCCGGCTCGTCGACCAGCTCATAACGTGGTGCCGCGCGGAAGACATCTACGTGATTCTCGATCTTCACGCCGCCCCGGGTGGACAGACCGGCGCCAACATCGACGACAGCGCCGGCTATCCCTGGCTCTATCGCAGCCCCGAGTCGCAGGCGCACCTCGTCGCGGTGTGGCAGCGCCTGGCTCGGCACTATCGCGACAACCGGACCGTGCTCGGCTACGACCTTCTCAACGAACCGATCCCGAACTTCGCTCGTCTGCAACAGTTCAACTCCGATCTCGAACCCATCTACAAGAAGATCACCGCGGCGATCCGGCCCATCGACCCTAACCACATCCTCTTTCTCGGCGGAGCGCAGTGGGACACGAACTTCCAGGTGTTCGGACCGCCCTTTGACCCAAATACCGCCTACACATTTCACACGTACTGGGCCCCGCCCGAGCAGGCGACGATCGAGAAGTTCGTCGACTTCGGAGCGAAGTACAACGTTCCTCTCTGGTGCGGCGAATCGGGCGAAAACACCGACGAGTGGATCAAGAGCTTCCGCGTCTTGCTGGAAGCCGACAACATCGGATGGACCTTTTGGCCGTACAAAAAGCTGAGCAAAACCTCTGCGTTCGTCACGGTCAAAGCGCCCGAGGGCTGGAGCGAGATCGTCGCCTTCGGCAAACTTCCGCGCGGCACGGCAGCCGCTGAAGACCGTCTGCGGGCCCGGCCCGATCAGGATCTGATCGACAAAGCTTTCAGCGAACTTCTCTCCAACATCGAGCTTAGCCATGCGACCGTCAACCCTGGGTATCTGAACGCGCTCGGCCTCAACGTACCTCCGAAGTAGGCCCTGGACTTGCCAGGAACAGCCTACAGCAGACCGAGACAGCAGCTTCAACTCAAACCTGAACCAGACGCACCCTGACCTGGCCGAAAGACCGTGAACACCTCCGAAGAGAGCCTCGACGGACCGCACCGCGCTCGGCCTGCACCTCTTCTCGGCGCCAGCTCAGCGGTTGTGCTTTCGGCTCTTTTCGCTCTCACCGGTGTGGGCGTCGCTCTGCTTGGATCGGCGCTTCCGGCCTTTCTCGCGCACTGGTCGCTGACCGATCGCGGCGGCGGCCTCCTGCTCTTCTGCTCCTGGCTCGGGTCGGCGCTTGGGGCGCTTCTGAGTCGCGGGAGACCGGCGAGTTCGATCGCGCGGGGCGTCACCCTGGTCGCCGTCGCGTGTCTGGCGCTGGTCCATGCCGGCCGGATCTCAGTGTTTCCGCTCATGGTCTGCTACGGCCTGGGGCTGGGCATCACGATGACGTCCATCAGCCTGCTTCGCTCCGAACGCGCCGAGAGCGGTCGCACTCGCGAGCTCAACCGCCTGAACCTCGTTTGGGCGGTGGGTGCTCTCAGCTGTCCGACCCTGGCAGTGCACGCGCTCTCGACCTCGAGCATCCGGTACCTCTTTTTCTCGCTCGCCCTGCTCTTTCTCGTCTTCGACCTTTGGATCGTCTTGGTGGAATCGCGGATCGCAGCTCCGCCTACACCGGCCCCGAGCCCCGAAACGACATCCCGGCTGCGGCCTCTGCCCGTGCTGCTATGCCTCACCTCCGGCCTGATCGTCGGTGTGGAAGCGTGTCTCGGCGGATGGCTTACAACATATGTTCGCCGCGCCGACCACACCGTCGCCGGCGCGGTTACGGCCACATCGGCCTTCTGGGCCGGGCTTCTGTTCAGCCGTCTGCTTCACAGCACACGGGCGGCCGCGCGATGGCCGGCACTCCCCATCCTGCGCACGTACGCTGCGGTCATCACGGCCGCGCTTCCGATGTTGACGCTGACCCGGCAGCCCGCGGCTTTTGTCGCGCTTGCGGCGATCCTCGGCTTCGGTCTGGGACCGCTGTATCCGCTTTTGCTGGCGCTGGTTTTGCCGAGATTTCGCGGCACGCGCGTGTTCTTCTTCGCGGGCGTCGGGTCCGCGGTCCTCCCCTGGATCACCGGCATGCTTTCGACCTCGGCAGGATCGCTGCGGGCCGGCCTCGCGATCCCGTGCGCGGCCGTCTGGCTGTTGCTCCTCCTGCTCACGCGCCGGATGCCTGCGGAACTTTAGAAAGCGGCTCTGCGAACGGCAGCGAGGGCCCGGACAACTCGCTCCAAAAGGCCAGATCTTCTCCTAATCAGCGGAGGGTAATCATTTTTTTCTTGCATTCTAATAAAGCGTCGAATAAGTTGGCATTACTTCTTACCTCAAAAAGGCTTTAGGACCGTTCTCTAACCTTTCACCGCCGTTCTTTCGATCCATCAGATTCCTCAGATCATCGAGCTTCGATCGCAGATCGGCCTTGAAGTTTCGGAGTAACTCATTCGCAGGGACCTCCTCCCTGCGAACTAGGCGTAGCTCTGCCGATTCTGCAACGCTTCTGAAGCCACTCGCAGATCGACCGTCGCGAGCAGGGGACAGACACGTATCGCCAAGAACTGTGGCGCCAGATCCGTACCGCCAGAACCCACCTGCAACATTTTTGGAGGCTTGATGCACCATCCGACCCACCGTACTCGCAACCTCTTCCGCTTCGCCGTGTCGCTCCTGCTCCTGCTGATTTCTCCGCTTGTTCTGGCGCAAACCTTTCGCGGCGGCATCAACGGCGCCGTAACGGACGCGACCGGAGCCGCTGTTCCCGGCGCCACGGTGACGGCCGTCAACGTCGGCACCGACGCCCATCTCTCCGCGGTCGCGACCTCGGCGGGAGAGTTTCTGTTTCAGGATCTGCCGCTCGGCACCTACACGATTACCGTGACCGCCACCGGCTTCGGGACGCAAAAGATCGACAATATCAACGTCTCGGCCGGCCAAATTTATACGCTGCCGATCAAGCTTTCGGTTTCAAGTTCGGCCACCACGATCGAGGTGGACGCGGCAGCCATTGCGCTCGATACCACGACCGTCACCCAGACCACGGTGCTTGACGCCAAAGCCGTCGAGAACCTCCCTCTGAACGGCCGCGACTTCACCCAGATGCTTCAGCTCACTCCCGGGTACGCCGGATACTCCGGCAACGGCTTCGGATCTCTGAACGGAACGCGCGCCAACCAGCTCAACTGGCAGATTGACGGCGTCGACAACAACGACCTCTGGCACAACGTCCCTGCCGTCAACCAGGGCGGCGTCTCCGGCATTGCCGGCATTATCCTTCCGATCGACGCGGTCGACCAGTTCTCCGCGCAGACCCAGTCCGGTCCGGAGGCAGGCCGAAACCCCGGCGGGACCATCAACCTGACCCTTCGGTCCGGCACCAACTCGCTTCACGGCACGGTGTACTACTACAACCGAAACGAACTTTTCGGCGCCAGAAATCCTTTCGACACCAATCCCGGACCCAAGCAGAAGATCCGCAACTACAACACCGGCTTTTCGGTGGGCGGACCGTTGGTTAAAGACAAGCTCTTCGGCTTTCTGACCTTTGAGCACCAGCGCTTTGTCATCGGTCAATCCAGCACGACAACGGAGCCCTCGGTGGGGTGGCAGGCTCAGGCCAAGGCCATCCTTGCCAATCATGGCATCCCCGCTCTTTCCGTCATGCAGAACGTGCTCAACTCACTTTGGGGCACAAGCATTCTGGCCCAGGACACAACGGGCACTGTCAACAACTACCACTCCACCAACCCCGAATACGGCTATAGCTGGAACGGCCTGGCCAAGATCGACTGGCACATCACCGACAAGGACAGCCTGACCGCTCACTGGTTTGTCGGCCAGGGCAACCAGGTCGCGCCGGTCGGATCGCAGCTCCTCAGCTTCTACGAAGTCGCTCCGATCCATGTGCAGAACATCGCCATCGTGTATAGCCGGGTTCTCAACTCGAACCTCACCAACACGGTGCTGGCCGGTGTCAACTACTTCAATCAGGTGTTTGACGATTTCAATACGAACTTCAACGTTCAGGGTCTCGGTTTCATTACCGGCGCGAGCTTCACCAACGCGCCGAACATCGTGATTCGCGGCTTTGACAAGGTTGGTCTCACGCCGCCCGAGGGACGCAACGACATCACCGGGCACATCACCGACCAGGTCTCCTGGGTGAAGGGCAAGCACCAGTTCCGGTTTGGCGGCGAGTATCGGCAGGCACAGCTCGATGAGTTTTATCATCGTCACGCCACCGGGTCGTTCAACTTCGACGCCACTCGCATCACTCGCTCGGCCGGCGACCCTGTCTACGCCGACGGCGGCACGCCCAACCAGTACGATACGTACCGTTACTCTCTGGCCGCCTACCTTGCCGGCCAGACCACGGCGAACTCCATCACCATCGGCGACCCGGAGCGTCAGGTCTTCGTCAACACCTGGTACCTGAACGCCGGAGATTCCTGGCAGGTCTCCTCCAAGCTGAACCTCAACTACGGCGTTCGCTACGACTACGAGGGTCCGCTCCACGACAGCAAGCAGAACCTGTCGGTCTTCCGTCCGGAGCTCACATCGACCGCCGGCCTGGCCATCCAGGGCGCGCAGATCGGATCTCTGTATGAGCGATATTTCAAAAGCGTCAGCCCCCGCCTGGGCATAAGCTTCCAACTCGCGCCCACCACCGTCCTGCGCACCGCGTACGGATGGTACTTCGACACGCCCAACCTGAATCCCTTCCTCGACAACCGCCCGGGCAACTCGGCTCCGAACGGCGTTGAAGGCAATCCGGTCGGACCCAGCCCGGTTGCCAGCATCAGTGCGAACGGCGGCAAAACCCAGATCGTCCAGGGCCAGAACATCTTCGGCGGAACGACGGCCACCTGTAACAGCGTCAACGTCTGCGGTATCTTCTCCATCGATCGCAACTTCCGTCCGTCCTACAACCAGAACTACTCGTTCAACGTGGAGCAGACGCTTTCGCCGAACGTCATCGCTCAGATCGGCTATGTGGGCAGTGAAGGCCGCCGGCTGCTCGCCCTGCTCGACATCAACCAGGCGGCGCCGCAGGTAAACCCGACAGGCGCCCAGGTACAGGCGACGCGTCCGTACACCCGCAACGGCGCCTATCCCCAATACGGAAATATCAACCAGATTGAAAGCATCGGCACGTCCAATTACAACTCTCTCCAGACCCAGATACGGCTGCAGAACTTCCATCGTCTCTCTGCCTCCGCTACCTACACCTGGAGCCACAACCTGGACGAGGTGACGGCCTATCGCGGCGCCTTGCCGCAGAACAGCTTCAACTTCAAGGGTGACTACGGAAACTCCGACTACGATACGCGCAACACCTTTATCGCGTTCGTAAACTACGAGGTTCCCGGCTCGTCCCATGGACCGCGGTTTCTCTCAAACGGTTGGATCGTGAACAGTCTGATGTCCTTTCACGGCGGTCAACCCTTCTCGGTTGCCGCTTCGGGCGACGTCAGCGGCACCGGTGAGGGCAACGATCGCGCGGTCCAGGTCGCTCCTGTCCGCACCGGTTACCTGGGCCGGGCTCCCGGCGTCAACTGGGTCAATCCAAACTCCTTCGCCGACGCCCCCCTCGGCACCTTCGGCACATCCCACCGCAATGCGTACTACGGCCCCGGCTTCTCGGACGTCGACCTATCGGTTTTCAAGGACACGCGCATCCACGAGCGTCTCACAATCCAGCTGCGCGCCGAGATGTTCAACCTCTTCAACCGCGTCAACTACGGACCTCCAGGCTTCGGCAGTGTGAACCCCGCCGGCGGCAACCTCGCCGTAGGCGGCGATTTTACCCTCGACTCTACGATCGGCGGCTACAACGGAGCTCCCGGGATCGGGGCGGGCGAGCCGTTCAACACGCAGTTCGGGGCGAAGATCCTCTTCTAGAGCGGTTTTCCTGTTGCTGTGAGCCGGATAGAGTGTGGGAGTGCCGTTTTCATTGAGGAAAACGGCCATGAGACCTGTGCTCTCGCTATACACCTAACAGGAGAACCGCTTTAATCGCGGCGATCTGAAGACGATTGCCCAAGACCTAACCCTGCCGCCGCCGATCTTGAACTCAGAGGTCGGCGGCGGCCCAACCTACCGCAGGTACGCGTCGTCCTTGGCGATCCAGTCCTGTCGCGGCGGCGCGAACACATCCAGATTGACCGTGTCCTCGAGAGCCTCGGCCGAGTGTGCCACACCCCCTGGAATGACCAGCATCTCACCCGCTCCGACGACGCGCTCCTCGCCCGCGAGGACAAACCGCAACCGACCTTCGAGGATCAGCGAAATCTGCTCATTCGGGTGCGCGTGCTCGGGCACCACACAGCCTTTGCGAAGCACGATGCGCGCCAGCATCGCCTGCTCGCCCGCGACAAACTGCCGCGTCAGAAGCGGATTCAGATGCTCCAGCTCCACATCGTCCCAGCAATACGACTTCGCCTTCGCCACAGGTCAGTCTCCTCTTTGCTCGATTTCGGTCGCTCCGTATTTTGCCCTTGCTTCTGAGCGCCTCTCCTGTAAGAGTAAGCCAAACACAACACTTCCCAACTGGCCGATGCAATGCGATCGCATCGGCCGCCAACCGGCAAGACCGCGCGTCCGATCTGCCGCTGTGCCGTTTTTTGTAACGTCGTTGTTTATCTCAAAACCAGGTGTCTGACCTTATGCGTCTCTCGGCATCCAAGCTCGTCTTCACACTTGTCCTCGCGCTTTGTAGCGGCTTTGCTGTTTTCGGCCCGGCGCCTGCTCGCGCGCAGATGCCGGGCACGGCGAGCACCGATCGCATCGCCGCGCTGGAGAAGCAGAATACCGACAACGCAGCCTCGATCGCGGCTGCCCAGACGGCCGGCGACAACGCCTGGATGCTGGTCTCCTCCGCCCTTGTGCTGATGATGAGCGGACCTGGGCTCGCGCTCTTCTACGGCGGCCTGGTGCGCAAGAAAAACGTTCTCGGCACCTTTATGCAGACGTTTGCCATGATGGCGGTCATCACGGTGTTATGGGCGCTGCTGACGTATTCGCTCGCGTTTGGCGACGGCAACGCGTTCTTGGGCGGCCTGCACAACGTCTTTCTCCACGGCGTCGGCCTTCTGCCGGACAAGGACTATGCCGGGACGATTCCGCTGCAGACCTTTATGGTGTACCAGCTGATGTTCGCGATCATCACGCCGGCGCTCATCACCGGAGCGTTTGCCGAGCGCATGAAGTTCTCCGCAATGCTCGTGTTTATGATTCTCTGGGCGATCTGCGTGTACAGCCCGATGGCGCACATGGTGTGGGGCAAGCACGGTCTGCTCAACGCTTCGCTCGGCGGCCGGTTCCCGACGCTTGATTTTGCGGGCGGCACGGTTGTTCACGTCACCTCGGGCGTCTCCGCCCTGGTGTGCGCGCTGTATCTCGGCAAACGCCTGGGCTACCCCAAGATCGCAATGCCGCCGCACTCGGTCGTTCTATCGTTTATCGGCGCATGCCTCCTGTGGGTGGGATGGTTCGGCTTCAACGCGGGATCGGCCCTCGGTTCGGGCACGCTTGCCACCTCGGCGTTTGTCGCAACGCACTTTGGGGCGGCCGCGGCTGCCCTCGGTTGGGGCGCCGCCGAGTGGATTCGGCAAGGCAAACCGTCGGCCCTGGGCGCGATCTCGGGCGCGGTGGCCGGCCTGGTCGCCATTACACCCGCGGCCGGCTTTGTCACCCCCATGTCCGCGCTCGTCATCGGCCTGCTCGCCGGCGTGTTCTGCTACTTCATGGTAGTCAAGGTCAAAGCCGCCTTCGGCTACGACGACTCGCTCGATGCATTCGGGGTCCACGGCGCCGGCGGCACTCTGGGCGCGCTCCTGACCGGCATCTTCGCGAGCTCCGCGATCAATCCGATCTTCGGCGCGGGCAAGCCCACCGGTCTGCTCGAGGGCAATCCGCGCCAGCTGCTGAACCAGATCGTCGGCATCCTGATCGCCTGGAGCCTCTCGATCGTCGGCACCCTGGTCATCCTCTTTGTCGTCGACAAGTGGATCGGCCTGCGGCTCTCGGAGCCCGACGAGCGCGCGGGGCTCGACGTGTCGCAACACGGCGAAGAAGGATACGATTACGCGAGCTAGGTCGATCGGCACCCGTTCGTCTCCTCGAACTCGCCCTGGACACGCATCTAAAAAAGGAATTCTATGCAAAAGATCGAAGCGATTATCCAGCCCTCCAAACTTGACGCCGTCAAAGACGCCCTGGTCGAGATCGGCGTTGAGGGCATCACGATCACGGAAGCGCGCGGCCACGGCCGGCAGAAGGGGCACACGGAGTTTTACCGGGGACGCGAGTACTCGGTCGATCTGCTACCCAAGATCAAGCTCGAAACCGTCGTCCCGGACAGCTTGCTGGACAGCGTCGTTCAGGCCATCCTGGCGACCGCCCGTACCGGCTCCATCGGAGACGGTAAGATCTTTATCTCGCGCGTCGATGAAGCAATCCGGATCCGCAACGACGAACGCGGCGAAACGGCGTTGTAACGCGGCGCGCACACGGACGGGTTCGGACAGAGCCGGTCAGAGGATTTAGCCCTGATCCAGGCTCGCGAGCGGCCCGGCTCCCAGACTTCGGGGGCCGGCACGCCGCTTACTTATGCGAAGCTCCGCCGCCCGAGCTCGATCCGCCACCACCGCCCCCGGACGTACGCCCGCCGCCCATGGAACCCGAGGACATCGACGACGGAGCTCCGCCGCTCGGACCTCCCGTCGACCAAGCCGAGGAGGACCTCGAAACTCCGTTCCCTGCCGCGGAGTTTGGCGCGTGCGCGCTGGCCGGAGCGACCAGGGCGGCGCCCGCGGCACTGCGGTTCGCCGCTGTTGCAGATCCGGTGGACCGAGCGGGAGAACCTCCCGAGATCGCCAGGGAAGTCGCCGGCCGCGACGCTGTTCCATGCTGCTGCACGTCCGCGGCGATCTTGTTCAGCTTTCCAAAGCCATCGCGCGGGACGCCCAGTCCGGCCGAATCGTTGCGAAACTCGAACTTGCCGGCCGAGGTCACGGTGGAGACGCTGAGCGGCTTTACGCTTACGACCTGGTAGGTCGGTCGGCCCGCGGTTGGAGCCGCGGGCGGCTTCGGATGGATTTGATTCTGCGTCGGATAGATGCCGCCGTTCGCCAACCCCTGCCACTGCCCGCCCGGTTGCCAACCCCACATGCCCGCGCCGCCGGCTCCGCCTCCGCACATGCTCCAGCTCCCCGAGTGAAACGGCGTCCAACCCCACGGGTAAGGCGAAACCCAGGAGTAGCCCGCGCCCGGATACCACGCCCAGACACCGTTCGCAAAGGGATCAAACGCGGCGCTCGCGAAGTACGGCCGCCACATGGAACCGCAGCCTGGCAGATCGACAAACGATCCATAGTAGCTGAGGTCGTTCACGCCGTACGCGTATCCCGAAGCGCCGCCGCCACCAAAGGCTGCCAGGCTCCCATTCTTGTGGTAATCGGCCGCTGTCTTGTCCCAATCGTCGTACGCCGTACGATCGCCGGCCTTGCCCAACACCGGTGGGGTTCCGCCGGCTGCGTCAAAGGCGAGCGACTTCCGCTTGTCGACCGTGACCGTTCCGGACGGGTTCTCGACCTGCACACTTCCCGCCAGCACGGTGAGCCTGGCGGACGCGGCGTTTGCGTTGGACGGAGACGTAGTTGCGCCGGCCAAGCCTGTTTCGAGGCGAATGTGGCTTCCAGGCGTCATCCGAATGGTCGCCTTGCCCAGCGTCACCGAGAAATCGTTGTTTTTGCTGTTCAGCAAGCTGGCAAACATCATGCCCTGCACCAGCGTCACGCCGGAGGTGGTCGCACCTGTCGCGCTTCGGCTGAGCGTGGGGAACTCGACGGTTGTATCGGGCGTGAGGCGCACAGAGCTGTTGTCCTCGAACTCGACCTCGGCGACACCCAGTCTGGTCTGGAGGCGTTGCCCGCGCGCGATGGGCAGGTTGGTAAACGCCGGTTCGAGGCCGTGCCCCGTCGCGCGATCGAGCTTGACCTCGCCTTTTACCTGGCTGAGCCGCACGATCCGCACACCGTCGCTCGCCGTCCTCGGCAGCGCCGGGAGCGCGGCCGCCGAAGTCGTCGCGGAGCTCTCGGCTGCAGCCGGAGACGTCTTCGCGGTCGCCCCGTCCGGTCCGGCTGCTCGGTCGAGCGCCGCTCCCAGAGCATCGACATCGGCCTGGCCATCCGGTTTCGCGGCGGTGCTGGAGGCTGAGCCGGGACCGGTCGGCGAGGCCGCACCACTTCCCTTCCCTGGAGCCTGCGCGTTGCCCTGAGCCTGCGCGGAGAGATCGGCGGGCAACAGGCAGACCATCCCACACAAAAGGGCGCCAAAGGCCGCCACCGGTCTCGCGTCCGGCTTGGATATCTTCGCAGTTTCAGCTGCCGTTGCGGTCTTTGTCTTGCCTGGCTTCCTGGACTTCATCGGATTCATTGGGATCCTCCGCCCAGCGCAAGGGGATGGCATCGGGGCTGACGTTTGCGGAAGGCAGCATGATTATAGGCCCGCACAGAGGCAGATCGCACGTGGAAAAAACCGGCGGTGCGAGTTCAAAGTGCGCGGGCTCAAAAATAGGGCGCTGTCGCGTGAGGCAAACCTACTGCCCCGCTCGCCCGCAACGACGTTTTCCGAGCGCGAGCGAAGAACTTGAAGAATCTCGGGAGCGGCGAATTTCAGATCGTCGAACCTGCGTACATTTTCTTCTCATTCATCGCAACTTCACAGAGTGAACGCGGGTTGCTGCTATCATGCGGCACTCCTCCCCGAAACGCTGTTTGTCTATCGTCATCGTCACTTTGCCCCTTGTCGGGATACCTGGCTGCTCCAGCAACCTGGCGCCGACGTACTCGCCGCCGATCGTGTCGCAGTGGGTTGTCAGCTGGGGTGCTCCGCCCGAGAATGCGGAGGCATCGGCAGACAATACCGGGGGTGCGGAGCAGAGTTTTCGATTTGTGGTGCTGCCCACAATCGATGGAACAAAGGAACGCATTCACCTCTCCAATGTGTATGGAAGCACGCCTGTCGTGGTGGGTGCGGCACGGCTTGCGGTTGCCGTTGGAAGCGGACCGGCTGTGGACCCGGCGACCGACCGTGCCTTGACCTTCAACGGCCTCTCAGGCGTGACCATTCCACCGGGACAGCAAGTTGTCTCCGACTCCGTCGATCTTTCCTACAGCTTCGGCCAGCGGCTGGCCGTTTCGGTGTATGTGAAGGGGAGCTTCTCGCCGCTGACACAGCACGATTCCCAGGTATCGAACAACTTCGCTTCCCTGCCTGGCGCCGGCGATACCACGCCCAGCGTGGACGGGACTGGCTTTCCGACCGTGAACACGGAGTGGTTCCTGCTGACCGGTCTCGACGTGTATGGACCGTATCAGGGCACAGTCGCGCTGTTTGGAAGTTCGTCGATCGACGGCCACGGATCGAACTACGGCAGCAGCAATGCTTACCCGATCCCAAACGTGCCGATCGCAGGGCAGGACGACCAGAGGCCGTCCGACTGGCTGGCTCGTGACTTGCTGGGCGCCGGCTATCGAATGGGTGTACTGAACGCGGGGACGATCGGCGATCCGGCCGGCGAGGACGCCCGCACCGCGAGTGGATCGTCCGTTGCCGGCGTGGACCGGATGAGCCGCGACGTATTGCAGCAGCCGGGCATAAAAGCGGTGGTGATCTACTTCGGCGGCATCGATCTGCGCAGCGATTGCGAGGGTGCGAGCAACGTGGAAGCGTCGCTCACCAACATGGTGGCGCAGGCGCAGGCAGTGGGGGTACGGGTGATTCTAGCCACCTTGCCGCCGGCGGAGTACTGTCTCAGCTCGAGCGCGGACGTGCTGCCATCGACGGCAAACCCCTGGCAGGGCGACCTGAACCCCGGTCCGGAGAACCCGGGCTCGACACAACGCCGAGCGCTCAACGATTGGATTCGTACCACCGGCGCTCATCTTCCAGGGGTCGTGGATGTCGCCGACTTCGACCAGGCGCTGCTCTACCCCGCGCATCCCGACTTCCTCCAACCGAACTTCACCTCCAGCGACAACTTTCACCCGAACGGTGCCGGCTACGCTGCGCAAGCCGCGGCCATCCCGCTGAGTTCGTTGCTCGGACCGCAGTAAAGGGCGGGAGTTTGCGCCCCCGTGGGGGGGGCGGGCCCCCCCCCACGCTTCCGTTAGAGAATCTTTTTCCCTGACGCATGCGGCGCAGTTACAGGTTTTACGGCTGGGCGTTGAGCGTCCAGACCTGGGCGGGTGTGTTGTCGCAACCCCAGATCCACATCTGCGTTTGGAGGGTGGTCGAAGAGAACGGATCGTCCACGCACTTCCCGCTGCCGACGCCGACAATGATGAACCCGGTGCCGGAAGCAGTCACCGTCCATCGCTGGTTGGTTCCGCCACCGTAGCTCCATGTCTGCAGGAGGCTGCCGTCCGTGGTGCCCGTGTTGATAACGTCCAGCGCCTGCGAAGGAGCAAAGCGATTGACGATGCTGTAGGTATTGTTGCCTTGCGACTGGAACTGCCACTCCTGGTTGGCCTGCTGACTTCCGCACGTATACTGCTGCACGACCGTGCCGTTCGATGTGCCCCAACCGGCCGCATCCAGGCATTGGCCGCTCTTCTGATTGACGAGGTTGTACCAGGCGCTGGTGTTGACGGTTGAGCTCGATGTGCCGCCGCTGCCGGAACCGGTGTTGACGCCGCCGCCGTTGACACCGCCGAGCTTGCCGTTGAGGCTAAAGGCGTTGGCGGTGGTGAACTGCTGCCAATCGCTGGCGATGGTCGCATAGGAGTCCGTATAGACGTTCGGGACGGGCGGATTCCAGGTCAGGCTGTAGTAGCCCCACGCTCCGCCGGCCGTAGCCTTGTAGGTCCATATGCTCCAGCTTATTCCGTCATTGTTGAAGTCGTTGACCATGTACTGCCACGCACTGGCGCCGGTATCCCAGGCCGTAAATTCGCCGATGTAGTCTGGGACGTTCCAGCTCGAGTGAGCGTTGAAATCCTCCACCTGGGCGTCGGCCTGGCCTTCGGAAGTGGCTGCCGTGCCGCCCTGGTCGGGGCTTGGACCATAGGCGTGCATGGAATAGACGACATTGGTCCAGTTATGGGAGGAGGGGCTGGGCAGCATATCCCAGTTCCAGTTCCGCCACGTACCCTCGATAAAGATCATGCGGTTGGGATCTACACCGCGCACAGTGCTGTAGAGGTTGTCGTACTGCGCGATGACCGAGGCGTCCGGCGGAGGGATCGCCGGCTTCACGCTCGTATCGCCGGCCGGTTCGTTGAGGAGGTCGAAACCCGCGATAGTGGTGTTGCCCTTGTAGTGGTTGGCGATCTGCCACCAGATAAACGCGGTCTGGGCCTGATCGACGCCGCTGGTGTCGTAGAAGTATTGGTTTTGGTTCTGCCGGCCGACGGAATCGGACGTGCTCTGGCCGCCGACCGCGCCGTGGAGGTCGATGATGACGTAGATCCCGCGCGATGCGGCGGAGTTGACGATCATGTCCAGCTTGCGGAACGCGTCCGAGCGCCAGCCGGCGGAGGAGGTGTCGCCGATCGCGTAGAACTGCCCCCACCACACAGGAACTCGCACAACATTGAAGCCGGCGTTCTTGATGTTGTCGAAGTCGCTGTCGGTGATCCAGCTATCCTGATACGTGTTAATCAGAGTTTGCTCGGCGGGTTCACCGAAGCGGCCCTTGAGCTCCACCAGGACGCCGTAGGTGTCGTTGCCCGGGGTGTAGCCGCTGTCGAGCGGGCTCATCCACTGTTCCATCACAAACAGGCCGCCAAGGTTGACGCCGCGGAGTGGAACCACGGTGTTGTTGGCGTTGACGATGTTTCGTCCACTCGCGTGCAAAGCGCTGAGCTGCGCGCCGGCGGGCAGAGCTCCGATCGCCAAGGTCGCGAATACGGCGGCGGCCAGAGCGTTCGTGCGATGGCTACCGCAACGGCTCCGGCGATGGCTGTTGGAGCCGGACGGAAGTGCCGGGGCGTCGCTCGAGTTGGTCTGCAATGTCCTATCGATCGCAGAGGTGCGTTTGAACGGCATAAACTCTCCTTGGGAACTTCGGTGGCGGATGGTGATATCCCGACCGGGCAAGCAGGCGTCCGATAGGGAAGGGCTTTTGTGGAAAGATATGCAGGGAGGCATCGCTGTGGCGCAACCGCCTTGCGCCGCCGCTTCGAAGTAGACACCCACCATACTCCATCCACATGAACAAGAGAAGTTTGCGAGGGGAGATGAACTCAGCGTGCCCCCCCCCCCGGAGCAAAGGTCTTAGAACAGTCAATCCAGGAGGAGAGCTATGCCGAAGCTGCAGGATCAACTCGACCAGATCACGCAGAATACTCGCAAGCTGGTGCAGCCCGAGCGCCTCGCCGTCTCGGAAGCGAGCATTGCTGCGCTTTTCCTAACGGGCATCGAAGACCGGATTCTGCCGGTGGGCGCCCGGGCTCCGGAGTTTGCGCTGCCGGACAGCCGGACCGGCAAGCTCGTCCGCTCGTCCGACCTGCTCGCCCTGGGACCGTTGGTGGTCAGCTTCTTTCGCGGCCGATGGTGCCCGTACTGCATCACCGAGCTCGAGCTCTGGCGCGAACTTGTTCCGGAGCTGCGCCGTCGCCGCGCCAACCTCGTCGCAATCTCTCCGCAGACGCCGCGCCAGAACAGCTTTACGGCCGAACAGCACGCTCTGCCGTTTCCTCTGCTTTCAGACGCGGGAGCCGCCGTCGCGGCGCAGTTCGGCATCGCGCACACCATTCCCGGATGCGATCGGCCGTACTTCCAGAGCATTCTGGTCAACATCCCGCACGCAAACGGCGGACGCACCTACGCAACGGCAGAGGAGGCCAACTGGCGCCTACCTCTACCGGCCACGTATCTTCTCCGCCCCGACAACACGGTCGGCTTCGCCGAGGCGCACGCCGATTTCCGGGTGCGACCCGAACCGGCCGACCTTCTCGCCTGCCTCTAAATTTGCGAACTGGAGCGGTTCACGGCCGTTTCCCCCGAGGAAAACGGCACTCCCACACTCCATCCGACTCACAGCAACAGTGAGATCCGCTCTAATCGGAGGTACTCGGCGACTTGTTCGAACGATACCGCTCGACCAGCGCCGAGGTCGAGGAATCGTGCTTGCCTTCGAGGTTTTCGTCGCTCTCGATCTCGCCGAGAATGCGCGTGGCCAAGACCTTGCCGAGCTCGACGCCCCACTGGTCGAACGAGTCGATCCCCCAGACGACGCCTTCGGTAAAGACGGCATGCTCATAGAGCGCAACGAGCGAGCCCAAAAGGCGCGGCGTCAGCAGTTCGGCCAGGATCACGTTGGACGGTCGGTTGCCCTCAAAGACCTTGTGCGGCACGAGCGCGTCCGGCACGCCTTCGGCCCTTACCTCTTCGGCAGACTTGCCAAAAGCCAGAGCTTCGGCCTGGGCAAACACGTTCGCCATCAGGATGTCGTGGTGGCGACCCAGCGGATTCAGCGTCTTGAAGAAGCCGATGAAGTCGCAAGGAATCAGACGCGTCCCCTGATGGATCAGCTGGTAGAACGAGTGCTGCCCGTTGGTGCCCGGCTCGCCCCAGAAGACCGGACCGGTCTGATACGTCACGCGCTTCCCGTCCAGCGTCACGTGCTTTCCGTTCGACTCCATCGTCAGCTGCTGCAGGTACGCCGGAAATCGCTTCAGGTACTGCTCGTAGGGCAGAACCGCCGCCGTCTGCGCGTCGAAGAAGTCGGTGTACCAGACGATCAGCAGGCCCATCAGAGCGGGGAGGTTGTGTTCGATGGGCGTGGTCCGGAAGTGCACGTCCATGGCATGGAAGCCGTCGAGCATGGCGCGGAAGTTTTCCGGTCCGATCGCGACCATCGTCGACAGACCGATCGCCGAATCCATGGAGTAGCGGCCGCCCACCCAGTCCCAGAAGCCGAACATGTTTGCCGTGTCGATCCCGAACCTCGCGACCTCTTTTGCGTTGGTCGAGATGGCTACAAAGTGCTTTGCGATGGCCGACTCGTCCCCGCCGACTTCCCTGAGAAACCACGCGCGCGCCGAGTGGGCGTTGGTCATCGTCTCAAGCGTCGTAAAGGTCTTGGACGCGACCAGAAAAAGGGTCTCGTCCGCATGGAGATCGAAGACGGCCTCGGCAAAATCGGTCCCATCGACGTTGGACACGAACCGAAACGTCAGGTTGCGGTCGCTGTACTGCCTGAGCGCCTCATACGCCATCACGGGACCCAGGTCCGAGCCGCCGATGCCGATGTTGACCACGTTGCGAATCCGCTTTCCGGTCGCTCCCTTCCAATCGCCCGATCGCACCCGGTCCGCGAACCCGGACATCTTTTCGAGCACGGCGTGTACCTCGGGCACAACGTCCCGGCCATCGACAAAAATTTTTTCGTCCTTCGCCGCCCGCAGGGCCACATGCAGGACCGCGCGATTCTCCGTAACGTTGATCTTTTCGCCGGTAAACATGGCTTCGGTTCGCTCTCTCAAACCGCACGCTTTGGCCAGCTTGATGAGAAGCGAAATCGTCTCTTCGGTGACGCGGTTCTTCGAGTAATCCAGAAACAGCCCCGGTCCCTCGGCAGACATGCGCGCAGCCCGGCCTGGGTCCTTCGCGAACAGATCTCGAAGCGTCACATTCTGCATCTCTTTCGCGTGCGCCGCCAGCGCCTTCCAGGCATCCTGATCCACCAGCATCTTCGCTTCCGTCGTTGCCGTCGCCGCCATCTTCGCTTCCGTCATCGTCGCCGCCATGGGTTAGCTCCTCCTTTCTTCTGATGCGTCCGGTTTCAGCATGGAGCGGCGACGCCGCAAATTTGGGGCGGAGCCGCCCGGCCCTCCTCCCCCGAACATCCGCGACGTATTCGGACGGGGGAATTTTTGATGGGCTCGAAGGTTCCGGGCGACATCTCGCCAGGGACGTTGCCCCTGACCGCCCGGTCCGTTTATCGTGATGGGTGTGCGAGTATCGTCCAACCCGTCTGAAGTCGCAACCGGGACCGCAACCGCGGCCGGCCTGGATTGTCCCGTTCCCGAGGCCTCACCGGCGCCTCTCTCTCACACACCTGCGGCGCCGATCGACGCCGCGCATCGTCCCAGCCCTTCGGCCAGCCTCGATGGATTTGCCGGCGACCCGAATTTCATGACGTCCCTCGCGCGCGGCCTCCTGGTCGTTCAGGCCTTCAGCCAGCAGCATCCGGTGATGACCATCTCGCAGGTGAGTGTGCGCACAGGGCTCTCGCGAGCGGCCGTACGCCGCTGCCTATACACGCTGACAAAACTCGGATTCGCCGGGACGGAGGACGGTTCAAGGTACGTCCTGCGGCCGCGCATGCTGTCGCTTTCGCACACATTTACGAGCTCAAACACCTTGTCGTCGGCGGCGCAGCCGGTGCTTGAGCGCATGTCGGCGGCGACCCAGGAAAGCTTTTCGGTCGCCACGCTGGACGGCGAAGACATCGTCTACATCGCGCGGTCATCGGCCAACCGCGTCGTGGCCGTCGACCTCCACATCGGCAGCCGCCTGCCTGCCTACTGCACCAGCATGGGACGGATCCTGCTCGCGTTTCTTCCGCCCGAACAGACGGAACAGTATCTCGCGCGGGCCGTGCTGACGCCGCACACTACACGCACCGTTACGTCGGTTGAACGCCTGCGATTGATCCTGAAAGCGGTTCGCCGCAACGGGTACGCGCTGTGCGACCAGGAGTTCGAGGTCGGCCTCCGATCGCTCGCCGTTCCTGTGTTCACGACGTCCGGCAGAGTGGTTGCCACGCTGAACCTGAGCGGAAGCGCCCCCCGGCTCTCGGTGCTCGAGATGCAGACGCGGTTTCTTCCCTTGCTGCGCAGCGCGGCGACCGAGCTGAGCGTCTTTCTCCGATAGAGCGGTTCTCCTGTAGGTGTATAGCGAAACCACAGGCCTCATGGCCGTTTTCCCTAGTGAAAATGGCGCTTCCACACTCTGTCCGACTCACAGGGACCGGAAAGGGTTAGGTTGACGGAGCGATGCAGCGGGCGAAGCTGACGCCTCTGTCGGCCTTTACCGTCACGGTCCGCCCAGCCGGCACGACGATCGCCTGGCCCCGCTCCATGGCCACCTGTCCCTGATCCGCGTCTGAGAGGACGTCCGCACTCCCGTCCAGACCCACCAGGCACCCCGGTCCCGGCATAGCGACGGCCACCACCTCCCCGGGCGCAAGATCAAACCGGTCGACCGAGAAGTACACTTCCTCGATCAGCCGCGTCCACCCGTCCATCGCCCACGGCGCCACTTTGCCCGCGCGCGTCCGAGATCGCATCACCGCCAAACCCTGCTCCACATGCAGCTCACGCGGCCGGCCATAGTCGAACATGCGAAATGTGATGTCCGAAGTCTGCTGCGTTTCAAGCAGAGTCACTCCCGGACCGATCGCATGGACGGTCCCGGCATCGACAAACACCATGTCGCCGCGCCGGACCGGAAGCATGGTCATCAGGCTCTCGAGCGTCCCGTCCGCGACCGCCGCCCGCACCCGCTCCGGCGTCGCCTCCGGCTTCATCCCCAACGCAACCGCCGCCCCCGGCTCGGCCTCGAGCACATACCAGCACTCCGTTTTGCCGCGCCGCTCGCCCATCGCCCGCGCCTGCGCATCGTCGGGATGCACCTGCACCGACAGCTTGTCGGACGGAAACAGGATCTTCACCAGGAGCGGAAACTCGGCGGCCTCCGCTGGGCCCAGGCCGCCGCCCAGCAGCTCCGCGCCAAACTCCCGGGCGACCTCGGCCAACGTCCTGCCCGCCATCGCGCCTGTGTCCACCACACTTTCCGGTCCGGTCAGCCACGCCTCCCCCACCGGCTTGTCGGTCCCCGTCGCCTCATACCAGGGTCGCAGATCCGTGCGACCCCACACCCGCTCGCTAAACCAGGGCCGCAGCCGAAACGGCGCCAATCCGCCCCCGCTCCCTGCTCGCTGTTCCCTGTCTTCTGCTCCCTGTTCCCTGTTCCCTGCTCCCTCAGTCATCGTCATCCTTTTTCACCCGCTTTCGCTTCTCGGTCAACGCGGCCGGTACAGCGCGATCGCCCATCGCATCCCGCCAGAGAATCACGTTCAACTTCTGCGCGTCCGCCCGATCCGCATGCCCGAAATCCATCTTCATCGACTCGCTCGCCCCCGGCGCAGACCTCGCGTTCGCCGTGTAGATCAGACCATTCTCCCGATTCCGTGTGTCCGCGGCAAACGGCTCCTGATCGCCGGGCCCCGAAAACTCCGGCGCCATCAACGAACTGAACGCATCATTGTTGTTCATCGGCGGCAAGCTGAGCAGCGTCTCCATCGTCCGGATCATCGACACGGTCGAGTAGAAGGTGTGGTCGATCATCGGCCCCATGTCCGGCGAAACATTCCGCTGTGGATGCGGCGCATACTTGCTAATCACCAGGGCAATCGATCGATGCGCGTCGACATGGTCCGCTCCATTCTGTGCATCATCCTCCAGCACAAAGATCGCGGTGTCATCCCAATACGGGCTGTGCGACACCAACTCCACGGTTCGGCCGACCGCGAGATCATTGTCGGCCACCGACGACTTCGGCGTCGGCCCACCGGGCGTCGTCCCGGCC
>CAXUIB010000011.1:0-1727 GCA_964250945.1 uncultured Acidobacteriaceae bacterium | reverse complement strand
CCGCCCGATCCGCCACCCATCCATTGAAATGCCGCAAGAAGATCTCCACCCGGATCTGGTCCGGAATGCGCAGATTGAAGTCCGGCGCCTCCTCCGCAAAATGCCCCACCAACTCCGGCTTCGTCGCCACATTGCGCGCCAGCATCGGGATCGCCCACGGCCAACGGTTCACGCCGCCGCCCCACATCTCCGGTATCGCCTCGCCCGGCCGGATCTCCGGCCGCGCGCAACCGCCGCCGCCCTCGAGCACCGGACCCTCCTGCGGGCTCGTCCGCCGACCGCTGCAAAACGTCGACGAGATGAACTCGCCGAAGTGATAGAGCGACTTCCCGTGCCGCGCGAGATTGCCCCACAGATACCCGCTCCAGGGCTCGTCCACATCGGGAATATGCTGCTCGATCGGATACCCCTGCGCCACCACGCCCTCAAAATCATAGGTGTGCTCGGCCCCGCGATAGCTCTGCTGCCACGCCTTCTCCAGGTAGTCCGTCCCGATCGCCGCATTCGACCACACATGCCCGTCGCCGGACACCTCGCCCGAGTCGAAAAAATGATCGAGCACACCGAACTGCAGCGCCAGCTTGTGCTGGTTCGGCGTAATCTCCTCGCCATACATCGTCAGGCTCGGGTCCCCATCGCCGACGGCCTGCCCGTTCTTCCGCAAATCGCCGAACACCTGGTCGTACGTCCGGTTCTCCTTGATGATGTAGATCACGTGCTTGATCCGGCTCTCCCCGCCGGCAAACGGCAGCTTCTCCGCCGCCGCCTTCATCCGGTTCGCTCGAAGCACGACCTCGGTCAGCGCCGGCAGCTGCCGTTCCATCTGATCTAAATCGAGCGTCGCCAGCGACCCGTGCAGCAGCGTCGCAATATAGGTGAAGTCCCGCTTGCGGGCCGGCTTCGTTCCCGCCACCACCGCCTGCGGGAAGTTGTTCGGCCCCGTTCCCTTGCCCTTCGCCGTCGCAACATACAGCTTCGCGCCAGACCCAGAGCCAGAGCCAGACCCGGCCATCGCCATGCTCATCGGCATCCACTCCGTCGGCACAAACCCGATCGGCTCCACCATCCCGCGCTTCGCCGCCCTCGGCGTCAGCTTCGTCGTATCCAGCACAGCAACCGCGTCGGTCGCCGCATCGGCCACGTACAACCGCCGGCCATCCGCACTCACCGCCAAGGCCTCGGGCTCCGCGCCAAAGTAGCTCTGCCCGGGCAGCCGCGTGTCGAAGTACCCCTTCACCGCAAACCGCCCCGCACCAACATCCACCGCCGCCACCGCATCCCGATTCGCCAGCGCCACATACATCGTCCGCCCATCGGGCGCGAGCAGGAGCGCACACGGATGCGTCCCCGCCGCCATCGCGCCCAAAGGCTTCAAGAGCGAGAGCTTACGCCCAACGGTTCCCTTCCCTAGATCGAGCTCCACCACCTCGCTCGCATTCCACAACGCCACAAACCCACGCCGGCCGTCGGGGGAGACGGCGACCGCCACCGGAAACGTCGACGGCACAGCATCGTTCTCCGACAGATCAAACCGCTTCACAATCGCGCCCGTCTCCGCATCCATCAGCAGAGCATCATCCGAAAGATTGTCCGCAACGAGAAGCCTCTCCCTCGCACCCCCCCTGCTCGCTGATCCCAGCACCCTGTTGCCTGAGACCCTCTCCCTCGCACCCCCGCTGCTCCCTGTTCCCTGCCCACTGTTGCCTGCACCCTGTTCCCTGCTGCTC
>CAXUIB010000010.1:0-29437 GCA_964250945.1 uncultured Acidobacteriaceae bacterium | reverse complement strand
TCCACAGCGTGACGAGGAGGGCGGCGGAGAGGTCGAGGTGCGGGGGTGCGGCGCCGGTGCTGGGGGTGAAGGTGCGGGTTAGGAGGCGCGAGAGGACGATGCCGATGAGGACGGCGAAGGGTGCGAGGGAGAGGGCGGCCAGGCGGAGGGAGCCGTTGCCGACGGAGACGGCACCGCGGAGGTTCCAGAGGGCGGCGACGAGGACGATGAGGAGTTTGAGGAGGAGGGCGCGGTGGCCGAGGTTGAGGCCCGGGGCGAGGCGGGCGAGGTAGAGGGCGAACAGGGTCGGGTAGAGCGCCATGTCGAAGACGGAGGCAGTGAGGGAGAGCCAGGCTTCCTGGAATCCCCAAAAGGGGCCGAGGGCGCGTCGGACCCACTGGTAAAAGCCGCCTTCGGTGGGCAGGGCGGAGCTGAGTTCGCCGACCATGAGGGCGGTGGGAAGGCTCCAAAAGATAGGGACCAGCAAGAGGAGGACGAGCGCGCGGATATAGCCGGCACCGCCCAGGACGTCCTCGAGACCATACGGTCCGCCTGAGACCATGAAGTAGGTGGCGGCGACGAGGGGCAGGAGACGCATTTTGCCCGTGGGCGGGGTCTGGAGGATGGCGGCCTCTGCTGGTGTGGGCAATTCGGGTGCGGACGGTGTTAGGGACCAATCTACCTGAGAGCACGGACCGGGTGAGAGGGAGGCGCTATAATGGCCGAAGTCGCGCCGCACGGGTGCGGAGAGTTGGCCGAGTGGCTGAAGGCGGCGGTTTGCTAAACCGTTATAGGACCAAAAGTTCTATCGGGGGTTCGAATCCCCCACTCTCCGCCAGTATGTTCCGCGACGCCGAGGAACCACTTGGCGGTAGATGCGCGACAGACGCTTCTCGTGGCCCTGCTCCAGCGGCTACGGCGCAGGCGACCACGGTCGCGGTTTCCGGTGCGGCAAACCAGACCAACACCGAGGACGCGACACCCTCGTTCTCCAAGAACAATGTTTTGATCAAGCAACTGCCCGCTGAACACGTGCGCGAGCACGATGAGCACCTTGGGGGCGCTTACGCTTTCGGCTATGTCACGGCCAGCCAGGATGGTCTGCCGCAAGGCCTCAGGCAGACGTACGTGGGCGACGTTCAGCCGCAGAATGGCGTTGCGTATCGGCCGGTTCAACGAGAGCGGAACGGTGATTCGCGGCGGATCTGGCCCGGGTCGGGCGCTGCTGGAACGAGCGAAAAGAGTCCTTTTCCCGGAGAGAGCTCTTTGCGTGTTGACGGCAATCAAGCGGTGAAGAGGGTGCGGTGAAAACGAAGAGAGTCAGGCAGCATAGCTGTGGGTGGGAGCAAGGAGATCGGTTGCGGTCTGCAACAGGGCTGCGATGGCTTTCGCGACGGCCGGCGAGAGCTGTCTGAGTTCCGGGGTTGGCTGGCCTGATGCCGGCGCGACAGCACCGCTGATCTCTATGGAGCCGCCGGGGGTGTCATCGGCGTGGACAGGCGATCCGCTTAGAGCGGAAATCGGGTCCGGCGCGACGTCCCGTACGCCGACCGCGGACCGATCGCCCGGGACGGTCTCAATGCCGCCGCTGAGTGGGACCTGATCGGAGGCAGCCGGCTGCGGCACGTGTCTTCCGTCGGTCTGGACCGCTCTTTGGCCGTTGATTTGTTCGGCCAACCGGCGAGCCACGGGACTTGCTTCCACTTGTGCGAGATCGTTTGGACCGTAGATCCCGATGAGCGTGGCGACATCGGCCGGGGCCAGAGAGACGGTTGAGCTGATGTTTGAGAGATCGGCTTCGGCATCGTCTTCGGTGCTGACAGGGACGGTCCGGGGCGAGATACGGGACCCAAACTGGGCTGCGATCTGGGATGCGGTAGAGAAGCTCCAGATGCTGGGGGAGGCGGGTGAGAACGCGGTGCCGACGACCATAGCGATCCTCCTGAGACTGCGTACTGATGATGTTGCCAGAGAGCATTAGGCCTTTTCAATGCGACGGAAGTTGTAGGCCGGGGAGGCGTGGGGTCGGGCCGGGAGGTAAGCTGATGCGGAGCTTCGCCGGCGCCGCGTTTTGGGGCTGGTCTGGATTGGATACAGAGGGTTTCTGGACTGATTCGGGGCGCGCGATCGGTCACCAGCCTTTCCCGCCCAATGCGCATCACATCAACCTGTCGAATACACCCTGACGAAGGCGGTCTAGTGAAGAAAGCCGGAAGCGCGACGGATCCTCTCTGGTATAAGGACGCGATTATTTATGAGATCCACGTTCGCGCTTTTATGGACGCGAACAACGACGGCATTGGCGACTTCGCCGGGTTGATGTCCAAGCTGGACTATTTGCAGGAGCTGGGCGTGACCTGCTTGTGGCTCCTGCCGTTTTTTCCGTCGCCCTTGCGCGACGACGGCTACGACATAGCGAACTACACCGACGTCAATCCCTCCTACGGCAGCGTCGACGATTTCAAGCAGTTTCTCGACGCCGCCCACCAGCGCGGGATGCAGGTGATGATCGAGTTGGTGATCAACCACACATCGGACCAGCACCCGTGGTTTCAGGCGGCCCGGATGGCGCCGCCGGGGTCGCCGGAACGCGACATGTATGTGTGGTCCGATACCGACAAGCTCTACTCGGGCGTGCGCATTATCTTTACCGATACGGAGAAGTCCAACTGGACGTGGGACGACGGGGCGAAGGCGTTCTACTGGCACCGATTTTTTTCCCATCAGCCTGACCTGAACTTCGACAATCCCCGGGTGATGGACGAGGTGATCAAAGCGATGCGTTTCTGGCTGGACATGGGCGTGGACGCCCTTCGGCTGGACGCAATTCCGTATCTGGTGGAGCGGGACGGGACAAGCTGCGAGAACGTACCGGAGACGCACGTCAAGATCAAGGAAATTCGGAAGGTGATCGATGCGGAATATGAGAATCGGCTGGTTTTGGCGGAAGCCAACATGTGGCCGGCGGACGTTCGGCCCTACTTCGGGGACGCAGACGAGTGCCACATGGCGTTTCACTTTCCCTTGATGCCGCGGATTTACATGGCGCTGCGGCAGGAGGATCGGCTGCCGATCACCGACATCATGGCGCAGACGCCGGACATTCCTGAGACGTGCCAGTGGGGTCTGTTTTTGCGCAACCATGACGAACTGACGCTGGAGATGGTTACCGACGACGAGCGCGACTACATGAATCTGGCGTATGCGGCGGACACGCGGATGCGCATCAACGTGGGGATTCGTCGCCGTCTGGCGCCTCTGGTGGACAACAGCCGCCGCCGGATCGAGCTGTTGAACTCGCTTCTGCTGTCGTTTCCCGGAACGCCGATTATGTACTACGGCGACGAGATCGGGATGGGGGACAACATTTACCTCGGCGACCGCAACGGTGTACGGACGCCGATGCAGTGGAACCCGGACCGGAACGCCGGTTTCTCGAAGGCGGTGCCGGGGAAGCTGTATTTCCCGGTGATCATGGACCCGATCTGGGGGTACCAGGCGATCAACGTGGAGGCGCAGCAGACGGACCCGTCTTCGCTGTTGCACTGGACGCGCAACATGATAGCGCTCCGCAAGCTGTTCAAGGTGTTTGGGCGCGGGACGCTTGAGTTCCTCCATCCGGAGAATCGAACGATTCTGGCGTATATTCGGCACTACGACGATCCTGCCGGGGGATCGGAGACAGTGGTTTGCGTGGCCAACCTGTCGCGATTTGCGCAGCCGGTTTCGCTCGATCTAAGCCGCTTCAGCGGCATGCAGCCGGTGGAGATGCTGGGGTACGTGCCCTTTCCGAAGGTCACGGGCGAGCCTTACCCACTGACGCTGGCGCCGTACTCGTCTTTATGGCTGGAGCTGCAGCCGGGCACGTCGGAGACGGCGCAGACGCAAGCTGCCGGCGGCGAAGAAGCGGGCCTTGAAGAAGCGGATGGGGACGGCGTTTTGCTGGCGAACGAACTCGGCAAGCGCAAGAGTCTTTCGGCGCTGTTTGCGGGTCGGGGGCTGGAGCTTTTAGAGCAACTTCTGCCGAAGTATATGAGCAACCAGAGGTGGTTCGGGGCCAAGTCGCGGTCGATCGTTTCGGTCGAGCTCGAAGGCTGGTTCGCGATCCCTGGGACGAAGGCGGCTGCTCTGAGTACATGGCGGGTGAACTATGGCGAAGGGCCGGCAGACGTGTATCAGGTTCCGCTGGCTCTCAGCTCCGGGGCGGAGGCGGAAGCGGTCCGGCTCCTGTCTTCGAACGCGATCGTGGCTAGCCTCTCGGGCGATCTTGTGCTGCACGACGCGACGTCTCGCGAAGATGTTAGACAGGCGCTGCTGGGGATGCTTGCGGAGAACAAGATTCTGGAGAACGGGCTAGGCGGCACGCTGACCGGCAAGCGGTCGAGCGCCTTTTCGGACCGCACTACGTCGGCACCTGCCCGCATCGGCTCGGCCGAACAGTCCAACACCAACATCCTTTACGGAGACAAGTTCCTCCTAAAGCTCTTTCGACGGCTGCAGATCGGAGAGAACCCGGACACCGAGATTGGCCGATTTCTGACCGAGGTGGCTCATTTCCCGCGCATTGCTCCGTTTCTGGGCGCGCTTGAGGGGGCGAGCTCCGGTGGCGAGACGACGACGGTCGCGATGCTGCAAGGGCTGGTCGCGAACGAGGGCGACGGTTGGGAGTGGACGCTCGAGGAACTCGGGCGATTCTTCGAGTCTGTCGCGAGCTTACGGGCGCCGGCGGACATGGGCCGGCGGGCGAGCTTTCTGGGGCCGCCGTTTATCTCGGAGCCGGTTCGCGAGCATGCCGGCGCTTCTATCGATGCTGCGGCTCTGCTTGGGCGGCGAACGGCCGAGATGCACCTTGCGCTTGCGACGCCCACCGACGATCCGGCGTTTTCTTCCGAGGCCTTTACTGCAAATGATCTTTCTGCGAGCACGGAGCGCATTGTTGCCCAGCTTCTGAGTACGTTTCAGGCGCTGACGCGCGGGTTGCCGAGCTTGCCTGATGCGATCGAGGATGGCCCCTCGGCCATGGACGATGCTGCGCTTCTGCTGAGTCGCCGGCGCGACCTGCTGGCGCGTGCCGAGAGGGTCTCCCTGGGGTCGCCTGAGGCGAGTGGACGCCGGATTCGGATTCACGGCGATTACCACCTTGGCCAGATCCTCCGGGCGGAGGGAGACTTTGTCATTCTCGACTTTGAGGGCGAGCCTGCCCGCTCGTTGGCGGAGCGTCGGCAGAAGCAGACGCCGCTAAAGGATGTGGCCGGGATGCTGCGGTCGTTTTCGTACGCTGCGGCCGCAGGACTCCTCCGGTTAGAGGAGCGCGGGTCCGGATCCGATCTCGGCGCGGCTAAGATGTGGGCCGAGCTCTGGACCAACGCGGTGACGTCGGCGTATCTGAGCAGCTACGCCCGTACGATTGAGACTTCGCCCGGCCTGATCCCGGCGCCAGTTGAGGCACAATCATTGCTGGACGCTTGCCTGCTGGAGAAGGCGCTCTATGAGTTGCTATACGAGATCAACAATCGTCCAACCTGGGTGCCGATCCCGATGCGCGGCATTCTTTCTCTGCTGTGAAAACACCGCAAGTTTACATCCACATTTCTAAAAAGAAGATTTACTCCTGATCGACCTGAGATATGCCGATGGCGAAGACCGAGATTACGACTGATCCGCTCCACAATCTTGAGGGGGCGCCTGGCCCGGCTGCCGATCCGGGTCCGCATCCCGGCTCGACGTATGGTCCGGCAAGCCTTCTGATCAGCCTCGCTCCGCTAACGCCGGACGCGCTTTTGCTGACGCTCGATCACGTGCAGGCGGCGTTTCCGCACGAGCACGTGCTGGTCGCAACGCCGGACCCTGAAGCTCCGGATTACGTGCGGTCGGAGCACCACAGCCCGGGCATGGTGACGCTCCTTCCGTACACGCCGTCGGTCACGTCGGAGACGGGCTGGCTTCCGACTGCGGCGGATTATGTAAATCTGCACAAGGTGGCGCGCGACTCTGGAGTGGCGACGTGCCTGATGCTGGGAGCTGAATCGCAGAGCCTGACGCCGGCGGCTCTCTCCGCTCTGAGCTCGGGTGTGCGGGGCGGAGTTGCCGATCTGGCGATGCCGCACTACGAGCTGGGCGCCCGGGAAGGTCTGGTGAACTCGGCGATGCTGTTTCCGGTATCGCACGCTTTGTTCGGGGCGCGCTCGCGATTTCCTCTGGCGATCGATCTTGGCATGTCGCTGCGTTTGGCGGAGCGTTTGGCGGGTGTCGGACAGCGGCTGGTGATGCAGGGCGATGTGGAGGCGCTGGTCTGGCCTGTCTCCGAGGCCGCCACGGCGGGGTTCCCGATTACGGAGGTGGAGGCGGGGCGCCGTGCGTTTCCGCAGCCCGACTCCGCGGACCTGAACGCGATTCTCGCGCACATCGCCGGATCGCTGTTTGCCGACGTTGAAGGCAAGGCCAGCTACTGGCAGAGGTCGCGATCGACAGAATCACTGGTCGCATCGATGGCGCCCAGCCCGGACGATGCGGGTCATGCCCCGGACGTGCATCCGATGCTAAGTTCGTTTCGCGTGGCCTACACCAACCTCCACGAGATCTGGTCGCTGGTGCTGCCGCCACACACGCTTCTCGGTCTGAAGAAGCTTTCGCTGCTCCCGGCCGATGACTTTCGTATGCCGGACGCGCTCTGGGTGCGCATCGTTTACGACTTTATACTGGCGTTTCGTCTGCGGACGTTGAATCGCGGACACCTCCTAGGTGCGCTTACGCCGCTTTACCTGGCGTGGGTTGCCTCCCATCTATTGCTGACGCGATCGGGAGTGAGTCCCGAGCAGCATATTCGCGAACTTGCGATCGTCTTTGAATCCGACAAGCCGTACCTGGTCTCGCGCTGGCGCTGGCCGGACCGCTTCAATCCGTAGCCGGGACGCTCTGCCCCTATCGAGGCGCGAGGGGCCGCGAAATTTGAGATCGCCAGACTGCCCGTTGGTCAGACCGTCAGGAGAAAGAAGCCATGCTGCAAGTTCCTATCAACCCCACGCACCCGAACTTCCCGCCGCCCGTGGATCCGATCTCGAATCCGTCGTTATGGCAGCAGATCGACATCGCCCTTGGGCAATCGGCGCACCAGGTGCTGGTTCGCCTGGCCTCGTTTCTTCCCGGCGTTCTGGCGCTTTTGCTGGCAGTAGCGATTCTGGCTGCTTTGGGCGGTCTGTTGTCGTATATCGTCCGTCGGGTGCTGACGAACCTTCGATTTGATGAGCGCCTGAACCGCAACACGGCGGCCAGCATCTCCGACTTCGCGCCCTCCCGGTCTCCGACGCTCTTGATCTCCCACACCGTGTTCTGGGCCTGCCTGTTGCTTGGATGTGTGATCGGGATTTCGGCGTTTGACGCTTCGTACCCGAACAGTTCGCAGATGTCGGCGTTCTTTCTTCCATACCTGACCCACTCGGTGGGCGCGGTCCTGCTGCTGTTGGTCGGCAACATCTTGGCTCGGTTTCTCGCCCGCTCCGTCCTGATTGGGGCGGTGAACGCAAAGCTGCAGTACGCGCGATTTCTCTCGCTCGGCATCAAGTGGCTTGTGCTGGTGCTGGCCGCAGCGATGGCGCTCGATCATCTCGGTGTCGGCGGGACGATTATCGCGCTTGCTTTCGGCATCTTGTTCGGCGGCATCGTGCTTACGCTGGCTCTGGCGGTGGGTTTGGGATCGCGCGATATTGTAAGTCGATCGCTGGAGCGGAACGCCGATTTCCTCCCGCAGTCGGACCCGATCGCCGACCCCCCGCGCAGCTCCCGCCAGAGCACGGAGACCTTGCGTCACTTCTGAACCGACGTCTCGGTCCAACAGGATACGGCGGCTGTTCACCGGATACCAAAGGCGGCTGTTCACCGGATACGAAAAAGGACGGGGAGGGCCGACACAGGCGATGGCTTCCGAAATAGCATCCACCGAGGAGATCTACGACCGTCTTACACCGATCTTTCGGGATCTCCTCGACGACAACACGCTGATCCTTACACCTGGCCTGAGTGCGGCCGACGTCCCCGATTGGGATTCTTCGAATCACATCAACCTGATCGTCGCGGTTGAATCCAGCTTCGGCATCAAGTTTCAGACTACGGATCTAGAATCGGTGCAAAACGTCGAACAACTCGCGGGTATTATCGAACGCAAGCTCGCCATACAGGCCGCGCAGCGCAGGTTGTAGCGCATCCGATGTCAGATAAATTCAACCGAAGTGTATCCCTAATAGCAGCTTTGGTGTTTCAGATCTTCGGCCCTCCGTAGCTCCACGCAACTATCTCAACTCCGCGAGGCACCTCCCCCCATGGCTCCCAAGAAGACGTCCCGCTTTTCTGACAACAATCGCGTTCCTCTTCCCGGCACGGAGCGCGCGCCCATCCGTTCCAGCGGCAAAGCTCTGCCACCGCCCACCGGACGCGTGACGGTGACGGTCGTCGTGCGCCGCAAGTCGCCGCTCGACCCGGCGAAGATTACGGCGGGCCACCGTCTGACGCGGGCGCAGTACCGCGCGGAGCACGCCGCCGACCCAGCCGCGGTAAAACTCGTGCGTGCGTTTGCGGCGGAGTACGGCCTGACCGTGGAGAAGGACACGCCGAAGCCGGAGCGCCGCGCTGTGATGCTTTCAGGCTCGGTCGCGGCGCTCAGCAAGGCCTTTGGCGCGACGCTGACGACGAGCGAGATTGACGGCTGCCCGTACCGCACGCGGGAAGGCGCGATCCAGATCCCGGCCGAGCTTTCGGGGGCGATCGAGGCGGTGTTTGGCCTCGATAATCGGCCGCAGGCGAAGCCTCACTTTCGCGTCGGCAAGAGCGCGCCGGCGGAGACGTCGGCAGGCGGAACGTTTGTGCCGCGTGCCGGCGGCACATCGTACACACCGGTGCAGGTGGCCGAGGCTTACGGCTTGCCGGCGGGGGCGAGTGCTTCCGGGCAGACGATCGGGATTATCGAGCTCGGCGGCGGGTATCGACCGGCGGACATCACGGCTTACTTCAAATCGTTAGGCCTGACGCCGCCGGCGGTGAAGGCCGTTTCGGTGGACAAGGGCAAGAACAAGCCGACGACCGCGAGCGGCGCGGACGGCGAGGTGATGCTGGACATCGAGGTTGCGGGTGCGGTGGCCCAGGGAGCGAAGATCGTCGTCTACTTTGCACCGAACACCGACCAGGGATTTATCGATGCGATCTCGACCGCGGTCCACGATACGGTGAACAAGCCGAGCGTGATTTCGATCAGCTGGGGCGGACCGGAGACGAGCTGGACGCAGCAGGCGCTGACGGCGCTCGACCAGGCTTGCCAGTCGGCCGCGGTGCTGGGGGTGACGATTACGGTGGCGTCCGGCGACGACGGATCGAGCGACGGAACCACCGACGGACAGAATACGGTGGACTTTCCCGCGTCGAGCCCGCATGTGCTGGCCTGCGGCGGAACCAAGCTGGTGGCGAACGGCACGACCATCACCTCCGAGGTGGTGTGGAACGAGATCGCGGCGAACGAAGGCGCGACCGGAGGCGGCGTTTCGGCCATCTTCCCGCTGCCTGTCTGGCAGAACAACGCCCACGTGCCGGCGCCGACGATCCAGGGCGGCGGGCGAGGCGTTCCGGACGTCGCGGGGGACGCCGATCCGGTGACCGGGTACACGGTGCGGGTCGATGGGCAGACGATGGTGATCGGCGGCACAAGCGCAGTCGCGCCTCTATGGGCGGGCCTGATCGCAGTCGCGAACCAGCAGAACGGGGCGTCGGCGGGATTCATCAACCCGGCCATTTACGCGGCAAAGACGGGATTCCGGGATATCACTCAGGGCAATAATGGAGCGTTCCAGGCCGGGCCGGGATGGGACGCCTGCACGGGCCTGGGATCGCCGGCGGTGCCGGCGCTCATTCCAGTACTGGCGCCGGCGAAGTCGAGCGGCGGATCGAAGCCGACGGGCAAGAAGCCTGTGAAGAAGGCGGGTGGGAAGGGAGCGGCGTCGGGCGTTTGAGGAAAGGCCGATGTGGTGGGAAGTGGGGGCGACTGTGACGGGCCGCGCCATGGGACAAAAAACGGTATCTTATGCTCCATAATGCGGTATACTTGCGGTAGGCCAGTGCTAGTGGCTAAAGGAGCAAAATTCCCGTGGCACAAGTGAAAACATCTCTGAACCTGCCCGAACAAAGTATCGACACACTGAAAGAACTTGCGGAGGCCACGGGAGTCTCTATGGCCGAAGTCGTTCGCAGGTCCGTCGAAACAGAAAAGTTCCTCCGCGATTCGGTTCAAGAAGGCAGCAAGATCCTGATCAAGGATAAGGACAACAGCCTTCGAGAACTGATTTTTCGGTAAGAAGCTTTGAAGGACGGTGTTGAGTGGATCAAAGAGAGGTGGACCTCGGGTCCGCCACGGTCAATCCTTCTCCTGCAGGGGTCAAGGCTGTTGCCTACGACCCGGCAGAGGATCGAGAGGGCATTCGGGGGACCATTGCTCTTTCACTGATAGGTCTTATGTCGGGAACCATCGTCGCTGCCTTCGTTCTTGTGTGGAGACATCCGGACCGGAGTAAAGAACTGCACGAATTGCTGGAACTTGTTTTTGGCCCACTTGTCGCCCTCGTCGGATCCGCTGTCGGATACTACTTTGGATCGCAAGCAGGATCGAAGTCGTAGCGTGCTGCCGACGTTTCGGAGTCGCGAGCCTCGGGTTCTAGAGCCCGAGCATTTTTAGCCCCGCCGCCTTGTAGATGGCGGTCATCGCCTGCATGTCTTTGAGGCCCTCTTCGCCGGAGGTCTTTGGGGTCTGGTTGTTGAGGATGCACTCGGCCATGTGGTCGGCCTCCCACATGAATTGTGTGGGGTCTTTGTAGGTGGTAGCCTTTTCGATGGGCTCCTGCTGGCCGCTGAGCTTTGCGCGCAGCTTCAGGCCTTCGTAGGAAAACGCGGGCTCCATCGCGACCCATCCCTTGGAGCCGTGCACCTTGAAGAAGCCTTCCATCTGGGCCCCGTAGGTGGTGCTGCAGGCGGCCAGGATTCCCGAGGGAAAGCGGGTGTTCCAGGTCAACGTTTCGTCGACCTCGTTGAAGCGTCCGTCGTGGTCGCGTGTTGCCCAGAATGCGCGGAACTCCGCTGGCTCCTCGCCCGTGAGATATCGCGTTGCGTTGAGGCTGTAGATGCCGACGTCAACCAGTGGGCCGCCGCCGGCGAGCTTCTTATTGAGCCGCCAGACGCCCGATTTTGAATCGAAGCCGAACGCGCTCTCGATCGCCTGCACTTGCCCGATCTGGCCACTCCGGATGTAGCCGATCGCCTCCTGCGTGAGGGGGTCATAGTGCATGCGGTAGGCGATCATGAGTTTAACGTTGGCAGCCCGGCAGGCGGCGATCATCCCCTCGGCCTCCTTGACCGAGACGGACATCGGCTTTTCGCAGAGCACATGCTTGCCGGCCTTGGCGGAACGGATGGTAAAGTCGGCGTGCATGCTGTTGGGCAGGGCCACGTAGACGGCGTCGACTGTTTTGTTGTCGCGGATGCGGTCGAAATCCTCGTAGGTGTAAATGGACTCCTTGGGCACGCTGTAGTCGGCTGCGATGCGCTCGGCCTTGGCTCGGTCGCCGCTGACAAGAGCGGTTACCTGTGAGTGCTGCGACTGCCGGCACCCAGCCATGAAGTGATTGGCGATTTCGCCGAGGCCGATAATGGCATAGCCGATGCGGCGGCCTGAACCTTGGGTTGCCGTTGCGTGTGGGCTTTGGGAGGTTGAGGTGTCTTGGCCCCATGTTGCGCGCGAGAACCCGGCGGCTACCGCGCCCATCGCGCCCAGACGCGCAAACTCTCGCCGACTCAGACCCCGCTCAGACCAACCCATGACAGCCTCCTCCGGTTTTTACAACATAAGCCGGCTAGTTGGATGCAAAGGACGGCGTCGCTTGGCGCGTGGCAAGGCTGGTTCCGCCCTGTCGCATTCCCGAAACGAAGTTTCCTCGAAGCAGTGCCGGAGGCGAAGGTCTCTCCTGGTCTCCCGGTTTGCCGTTATGCTTAGGGAAACATCTGCAGAATGACCTCCGCCCCACAGATCGTCGGCCAGATCGTCGGCACCTCACCCGACCGCAAGGAGGGTGCTGCCAAAGTTCTGGGGAAGGCGCAGTATGTGGATGACCTGATGCTGCCGGATATGTGGTTTGGCGCGACGGTTCGATCGACCATTGCCCGCGGACGCATACTTTCGACTACATTTGACCCCGCCGTTCCGTGGCACGAGTACACAGTGGTGACGGCGGCCGACATCCCGGGGGAGAACTGCATCGTGCATCTAGGCAAGGATCATCCGTGTCTGGCCGATGCTCTGGTGAATCATCCGGAAGAGCCGATCCTGCTCTTGGCGCATCCGCGCAAGCCCGCCCTGCTTGCGGCTCTGGCGGGAGTCCACATCACGTACGAGGAGTTGCCTGCTGTCTTCACGATCGAGGAGTCCGAGGCGGCCATTGCAAGCGGGGACCCAGACCGTGTGATCTGGAGCCACGCGGGCCCTGACGGAGCTGACAAATCGAAGTCGCACCCGAACGCGTTCAAGACCTACACGATGACGTCCGGAGCCGAGCGCGCGTCCGAGGCCGGGCATCAGGCGGCGATCGCGGAGGCGTTTCGGACCGCCGACTATGTGGTCGAGGAGACGTACCGCACGGGGGCTCAGGAGCAGCTTTACATTGAGAATAACGGCGTCATTGGGGAGTGTCACCGCGCGCCGGACGGGTCGGTCGAGTCGGTTACGGTGCGCGGATCGATGCAGTGTCCGTTTTACGTTGTCCATGCGCTGGAGCTGGTCTTCAACCTGCCGGCGGAGCGCTGCCGCGTCCTTCAGACGGAGACCGGCGGGGCATTCGGCGGCAAGGAAGATTTTCCTTCAGTCATTGGCGCGCACGCGGCGCTCCTGGCGATGAAGTGCGGGCATCCGGTGAAGATCACCTACGACCGCGCGGAGGACATGGCGGCGACGACGAAGCGGCATCCGAGCCGAACGCGGCACCGGACGGCGGTCTCGAAGGAGGGCAAGCTGCTGGCCGGCGAGATCGAGTTTACGATCGACGGCGGAGCGTATGCCACGCTGTCTCCCGTGGTGCTTTCGCGGGGCACGATTCACGCGCCGGGACCGTACCACTGGCCGCACCTGACGGTCCGGGCGAAGGCGCTGGCGACCAACGTTCCGCCGCACGGAGCGTTTCGCGGCTTTGGCGCGCCGCAGTCTCTGTTTGCGCTGGAGCGGCACATGGACCGAATCGCCGCGGTGGTCGGGCTTTCTCCGGAAGAGCTTCGGCGGCGCAACTTTCTCGCCACCGGAGACCATACCGCCACGGGCCAGTTGCTGACCGATCCGGTCGATATGCAGGGGCTGCTGACGCGGGCGCTTGCGGAATCGGAGTATCACGCAAAGCGCACGGAGTTCGATCGGACCAATTCAACCAGCCCAGTGAAGCGAGGAATCGGCTTTGCGACGTTTTTTCACGGCGCTGGATTTACGGGGTCGGGAGAGCGGCGCTTGAACTCTGTGGTCGAGATCGAACTTGCGGCTGAACATGACGCGCGGCCTCGGTTGCTGGTCTCGTCGACGGAGTTCGGGCAGGGGACCAACACCATCCTGGCGCAGGTTGCCGCGCAGACGCTGCGGCTGCCGTACGAGGATGTTCTCGTCGCGCCGGTGGACACCAACAACGTCCCGAACTCCGGACCGACGGTGGCCAGTCGCACCGCGATGATCGTCGGCAAGCTGGTCGAGCAGGCGGCCGAGAAGCTCTGCGCCACGTTGGTGGGCAGCGGCCATTTGGCTCAGGGGTACAGCCCAGACGACTTCCGGCGTGCCGGGAAAAAGTATCTGGCTGAAGTCGGCCCGCTGCAAACCTGCGCGCGGTATCATCTGCCGGCCAATGCTCCACCGATCTTCTGGGACGACGATCAGTACCGCGGGGACGCCTACCCGGCCTATGCCTGGGCGGTGTACGTGGCAGAGGTCGCGGTGGATACGCGGACGTACGCGGCCACCGTTACCGACTTCCACGCTCTGCAGGAGGTTGGGCGTGTCCTGCATCCGACGCTTGCGCGGGGCCAGATCGAAGGCGGCGTGGCGCAGGGTATCGGCTATGCTTTGTACGAGAAGTGCTTGTGGGAGCGCGGCCATCTCGCGAACAATCAGATGACCAACTACATCATGCCGACCTCGGCCGACCTGCCGCCGATCCATGTCCACTTTGAAGAGACACCGTCGATCCACGGGGCGTTCGGCGCAAAGGGCATCGGGGAACTTCCGATGGACGGACCTGCGCCGGCGATCCTGAACGCGATCGAGCACGCGACGGGCATCAGCTTCACCGAAATTCCGCTGCTTCCGGAGGATATCTTCGAGCGCATGACGCGGACTCCCGGTTCGGGCAGCGAAGCTCTGGAACCGGAGCTTGCTGGACCATACTTCAGCCCTGAGGCAGAGAACATCCCAGTGTTGACATCAGGCCAGACAACGAGCGGGCAGACCGCGTGAGCCTGGTCCATGCCCGCTTCGGTGCGCTGTTTGCGGTGCTCGTCTTTGCGCTTTGCACAGCGGTGGTCGTCGACCCGATTCGCATGACGAACGTTATTCTTCGCCGCGACGTTGCCCGGCCCGGCGACCTTACCTTTACCCTGGCCTACCGCGCTTTCGGCCTTCTCGGCGCGCTGGTCGCCTTCTTTATCCTGGTCGAGGATCTATGGAAGATAACTCACCGCCGGTAACTGTCCTATGCACCATCAACGGTGCAGCCGCCACCGTTCGAGCGCCCGCGATGAAGCGGCTCCTCGACGTGCTGCGCGAAGATCTCCACCTCACCGGCACAAAGGAGGGCTGCGGCGAAGGCGAGTGCGGTTCCTGCTCTGTGCTGCTGAACGGCGAGCTCGTCAACTCCTGCCTGGTACCGCTTCTTCAGGCCGAAGAGAGCACAATCACCACGATCGAGGGCATCGCGATCGGCGAGACGCTCGCGCCGATCCAGCAGTGCTTCCTCTCGGCCGGTGGAGCGCAGTGCGGCATCTGCACTCCCGGCATGATCCTCGCAACGCACCATCTGTTCGATAAGCATCCGCAACCGACTCGGTTACAAATTCAAGAGGGCCTCGCCGGCAATCTGTGCCGATGCACAGGATACATGCGCATCTTTGAAGCGGTCGAGCTCGCGGCTGCAAAGCGGGCACCATAACAATGCGCTCCGACCCAGCTCACTACACGCTAACCGCTCCGTCGACCCTCTCGGACCTGCTTGCAATTCTCCGCGACCACCCCGGGCGGTACACGCTGCTCGCAGGCGGCACCGAACTGATGGTCGCGCTCAACACCGGGCGACTTCCGGTCAAGCCGCTCCTGAGCATGCATCACCTCAGGGAACTGCGCTTCATTGAGGTCAGCCCGGACACCATCACGATCGGCGCGGGAACCACTTTCACCGACATTCGCCGGCACGCGGCCGTGGCTACCGACCTGCCCCTGCTGGCGCAGGCGGCCAGCTGGACCGGATCGATCGCCAACCAGAACCGCGGCACCCTGGGGGGCAACATTGCGAACGCCTCCCCTGCGGCCGATACCCCGCCCGCCCTGCTTGCTTACGACGCCACCGTAACCCTGCTCTCGGCCGAGCGAGGTCCGCGCACGCTGCCGTACATGAGCTTCCACCTTGGCTACAAGAGCACAGCGCTCGCGCCCGACGAGATCATCTACTCCGTAGATGTCAAACGGAACTGGAACGGATACGTGACTTATATCCGCAAGGTAGGGACACGCAACGCGCAGGCCATCTCCAAGGTTGCGCTCGCAGCCGTCGCGTACGCCACCACAGAGAAAGGCACAACCACGGTTACAGATGTTCGCATCGCCGCTGCATCGCTTGGCGACCGGCCTCTCCGCCTCGCCGCGGCAGAGCAGGCCCTGCTCCATCGCCCGCTCACACTGGAGACCATCGCCGCGGCCCGCCACGCTGTCCAAGCCGAAGCGAGGCCCATCGACGACATACGATCCACCGCCAGGTACCGGGCAGCCGTCGCCGGCAACCTCCTTGGAGAGTTTCTCCACCAGATCTAGGGCGAACCTCACAGTCGGCGCTCGCTATCGATGCGTCAAGTTTTCGGCAAAAAAAGGCGCCGGCCGAAGCCGGCGCCTCTCCAGGGTTGGAGCTTCTTAGAAAAGGATCTTCCCGCCGAGCGTAATCAATCGCGGAAAGTTGATAGCGCTCGTGGAGACCTGCCCGAACGAACTCGCACCGAGAGCCAAGTTTCCACTTGGGACCACGAACTGCGGCGTGTTGGTCGCGTTCAGGAACTCTGCGCGGAATTGTATGGTCGCTCGCTCGACCGCAAAATCCTTGAACACCGAAGCGTCGACATTTCGGTACGCCGGCGACGAGCATCCCGGCAAAGTTCGCGGCGCGTTTCCATCCTGGCCGATGCCTGGCGCAACAAACGCTGCAGCATTCACGTAAGGCTGCAGCCCACCTTGACCAAGCCTCTGTTGTACCGTGCCCGAGGTGCAGGTGTTCACGCCCGGCACTAGATTCGGCCGCTGCGTTGCGGTTCCTGCTGTGCTGTTATCGTTGGTGTTCAGCCGAACCGCGATCGGACCGCCGGTCTGAGCGATCAGGGTCGAGTTCAGATTCCACCCACCGACGGCCAGATTGACCCAGCGGTTTCCGGATAGAAATGCCCGGCCGCGGCCGAAGGGAAGCTGGTAGGTTCCACCAAACGTGAAGCGCTGTGGGATGTTGTTGATGGCTCGCGCATACTCCTCGTTGAGGTGATAGACATCCTGCGGCCCGTTCTGGCCCGGGTCCAGCGAACTTGTCGTTCCGAAGTTCGAATCCCAGTTCGAGGACCACGTGTACCCAGCAACAAAATCCAGACCGTGCGCCATCTGCTTTTGTACTTTGACGATGAGTGAGTTATAGAGCGACTTAGCCGAGCTGGGCTGGACATTGACCGAGCCGAACTCCGGAAAGGGCTTGCAGAGCTGCGCATTGGAGATCGTTGAACTCTTAATAACGCCCGTGCCGCCCTTGTTGTAGTACGGGTTGGGACTGGTTGCTGTCAGGAAAGTTCCGACCGACAAGTTAGAGGAGTTAGCGGGACAGGTTCCTACTCCATAGGGAATTGCTCCATAATTGACTTGGTCAATATTGTAGGTCGTGCCATTTCCCGGAAGGAGGTTCTTACCCTTGGACCCGACATATCCGATCTGTAAAGCCAGGCCGTACGGCATTTCGCGTTGAATGTCGAGCGAGTACTGCTGCACATAGGGGGAACGCCGACCCTGGTCGATCGTGGACACGGAGTCGCCCAGGCCCTGCTTCAGGCCCAAGGTGTTCCCCACCGGCTGGTTCAAACCGCCGGGGTAAGGGTTGGATACGTTATTGGCCGGCGTGTTGAAGCTGTTGTTAGAAGCCACATACGTCGTTGTAGCAACGTAACCTGGCGCCAGACTTGCACTGGTGGAGTAGTAGATCGGCGCGTAGAAGAGGCCGTATCCTGCCCGCACTACACTTTTCGGATCAAGCGCGTACACGATGCCGAACCGCGGTGCGAACTTGGTGTCGCTATTGCTGCAGCAGGTGGTTGGATAGCCGTTTTGCCCAGCAAACATGATGCCGCCCGTGGTCGGGACACCCGAGGTTGCGGAAATCGGGTTCGTGACAGATCGATCAAAGCCGACCGCGTAGTGGTTGTTTCGTTCATGAATTCCCGGTTCATACTCATAACGCAGACCTGCATTGATGGTCAGCGTGTTGGTAAGGCGGTAGTCATCCTGGACATAACCCGCATCGTAAGGAACGTTTAGAGCCAGCGGTGTTGCAACCTGCACCTGACCACTGGTTGGGACTCCGAGAAGAAGATCGGCTACATCGGCGCCCGTGGCTACTCCCCCGACCGTCTTCGCGTTCGCATTCACCGCGCTAAACGTATTGTTGAAGGTGAAGTAACCATTGCCGTTACTGATGTTGGTGAAGTTTACACTCATTGAGCGATAAACGTAGCCGACGCTGATCGCCTGTTTGCCGAGACTTTTGGAAACGCCGACGACGAAGTTACGCGAGTAGAAGACGGCGGGTCCCGAGTTATTCGTGCCAATTTGCGTACCTATCTGTGAGAAAGTGAGTCGCGGGAAAGATTTCTTCTGGAGACCGTTCACGTAGGAAGCAGGCAGACCTAGCTGCGCTTGATCGTAGTTCGAGGTCAGATCGAGAGTGTTGTTCGGAAAGCGATTGAAGCCAAAACCGACAGTTGCGACGGTCGAGGGATTGATGGTGATTACGCTGTTCGCGGTCGTCGCGTCGACCTTGCGGAACAACAGATAGGAGTTACCATCTCCGGCAAAGGAGCCGAGAGGATCTCCTCCCGGCTCCTTGGAGCCGTAGTGCATGTAGGAGACATTGGCCTCCCACCACTTGGTGATTTGGTGATCTACTTTTGCGATAAACTCGTCGGCGCGGTCACCCAGCGAGTCAGTGGGATGGAAGTTCGCTGAACCGTAGGTCTGGCCTGGCGTGCAGCCGTTCCCGCAGACGGGCATCGCTGTCAGCATTGCCAGTCCGACGGGGGACAATCTACCTTGAGGAATGATGTTTCCAGGAAATGGAGATCGGTTGCCGGAGGCGTCGGTGGTAGCTGGGTCGTAGATCGTCAGGAGTTTGCCGGGTGCGATGTAGGTTTGCGAGAAGTTACCTGCTCGCTCAAGTGCCGAAGGTAGATAGTAGTTGGCACCCAGGGGCGATCTTTGCCGATACCCCTCCTCCGTCATCCAGAAGAAGGTCTTATCGCGGCCGTTGTAGATCTTGGGGATCCAGATAGGGCCGCCGATCGATCCTTCGTAGGTGTATTCGGTAATATCCGGGCGACCTTTCCCGGAGTAGTTATTATTCCAGGTGTTCGCAGACCAGTTTGTCTGTCGTGTGGTTCCGAGTAGATTGCCATGCAGTGTGTTTGTTCCACTCTTCAGGAGCGTGTTGAAGTTGCCGCCCCCCGTCCGACCCATCTCCGCATTGTAGGTGTTCGTCTGAATTTTCATCTCCTGCACGGCATCGACCGAAGGGATGATTACGGCGCGGTTTGAGAGATCGGTAATGGGGACGCCATCGATCTCGTAGTTGTTTCCGTTGATAGGACCACCGTCGACAGAGATCGCCGAAGATCCGGACTGGTCTTGAAACCGATTGAACCTTGGATCCCCCACAGCCGCTACGTTTGTATCGAGTTTAACGAGGAGGAATGGGTTTCGGCCAAGGTTCGGTAGGTCTTCAAGCTGCTGCGCATCGAAGACCTGTCCATTCGACGCTGTCGATGTGTCGATGAGCGGTTCGGCTGTGCTGACTTCCACGGTCTGGCTGGTAGATCCGACTTCCAGCTTTACGTCGGTCGTTACGGTCTGCTGGGTGGCGACAACAATTCCTCGTTCTTCATACGTTTTGAAGTTCGGGGAAGTTACCGTGACGGTGAAGGCGCCCGGATCGATCGCGCTGAACACGTACTCCCCTGAGCCGTTGGTGACCCCTCTGCGGCTGATTGTTGTCGCCTCATCGGTTAGAGTAACGGCGGCCCCGCCGATGGCAGCACCCTGTGCGTCGGTAACCAATCCCTTCAAAGTTCCATAGTAAGACTGACCGAAGCTGCAGACGTTTTCGACACCGAGCAGCGCTAGAAGCAGAGCTACTGTGAACCAACCTTTATGCATCTTTGTCATGTACGTTTGGTCTCCAGATAATAAGTCACACAGCTAAGCCAAGATGGCCGGAAGACGCCTCGTCCCGATCCTTTTGCCAGGGACATTCCGACGACACCTCGGCCTCTAAAGTCCAGAATGGTCTGGCCTCCACGAACGGGAAAAAGTGTGTTTTTGGTAATGAAGCCGAGCGTAGACAAGGGTCGAGTGGAAGTCAACGCGATTTTTTCTATCACGATCTACCATTCAATGAATTAGGCGCACAATGTTCTAGCTTGCGGTAAGGATGACAAAATTTAGGCATATCACCGCAAAACCTTCTCCCGAAAGTTCGCGAAGTGCGGTACAGTCTGTGTTATCACCGACACGTTCAGAGTTGTAAGTTCCCTTAGATCTGCCAACGCCTTCCGCATTCGAACTTCGCATTCATCTCACTCTTCCCCCGAACCAGGAGCCATCATGGATCTCACAAACGAAACATCTCCCGTCTCACGCCGCTCCTTTATGCGGATGGCTTCGGTTGCCGCCGCCTCCGTGCCCATCCTTACTGAAGCTCACTTTGCCCTTGCCGCCCAGCAGACGACGCCCAAAGCGGGACCGATATCGGCTGCGGCGCAGACGGGGGCTACCACTCGTCGCGCTCGCACCGCGATGCCCCCCGGCGCGGTTCTGATCAACGCGAACGAAAATCCGCTCGGCCCGTGTAAAGCCGCGTGCGACGCTATTGCCACCATCGCTCCGAAGGGCGGTCGCTACGACATTGACGGTGAGACGGACAAGCTCACCAAAACCCTCTCTTCCCAGCTCGGGGTTCCTGAGGACCACATCAGCATCTACGCCGGATCGTCCGAACCTCTGCATTACACGGTGCTTGCGTTTACCTCTCCGGAGCGCGGTCTGGTGGTTCCCGATCCCACTTTTGAAGCTGCCGAACGCGGCGCGAAGGTGACCGGAGCGAAGGTCTCGAAGGTCCCGCTTACGGCGACCTACGCTCACGACGTGAAAGGTCTGGTCGCGGCTAACCCGAACGCGGGCCTCATCTATATCTGCAATCCCAACAATCCCACCGGCACGCTGACGCCCCGCGAGGATATGCTGTTTGCGTTGGAAAACAAGCCCAAAGGCTCGATTCTCCTAGTCGACGAGGCGTATATCCACCTGTCGGACGCGCCCACTGTGATCGACCAGGTGGCCGCCGGCAAGGACCTGATTGTTATACGGACGTTCTCGAAGATCTACGGTATGGCGGGCATCCGCTGCGGGTACGCTGTCGGCCGCCCGGATCTGCTGGCCAAGCTGCAGCCCTTCGGCCAGAATGCGATGCCGATCACAGGCTCGATTGCGGCCAACGTGAGTCTGCTCGACCCGCAGCTGATCCCCACGCGCAAGAAGATCATCGGCGACATTCGGACGGAGACGATTGCCTGGCTGCAGCAGAACAACTACAAAGTGCTGCCTGGATCGCAGTCGAACTGCTTTATGATCGACACCGGACGCAATGGACGGCAGTTCATGAAGGACATGCAGGCGAGAAATATCTATATCGGCCGGACCTGGCCGATCTGGCCGAATACGGTGAGGATCACGGTCGGGACGGCGGACGAGATGGCCAAGTTCCGCACGGCGTTCAAGCAGACGATGGACGCCGGCCCGACCACAGCCTCGCTCCACGGGCCGATCGTCGAATCGGCTTACCTGTCGTAAGCGACAAGGGCGCCAGTCTAACAACAGCAAGGCCCCGGATCGGGATTCCGGGGCCTCACTTATTTTGTTGGACCGTCGCTGGCGGAACTGAGCGTAGTGGACTTGTCGTCGGCTTCGCGTGCGATTACTTGCTGCGTACCGCGATGACTTCGATCTCCAGCAAGGCCCACGGAGCAGCCAGAGCTGCTACCTGAAACGCACTGCGCGCGGGCTTGTTCGGCTGTGCGGCGGTGCCGAAGTACTTCACGTACTCGCTCTGCATGGCGGGGAAGTCGAGCTTGCCGGTCTTCGGATCGGGTCCCAGGAAGACCGTCATTTTGACAACATCTTTCATATCGAGGCCCTGATCCTGCAAGAGCTTCTGGATCTTGGGAAAGATGCTGGCGGCCTGTGCCCGGGTGTCGCCGTAGTCGGCGGCGGTTCCCTTGGTCGCATCGGCGGCGGTAATCGGACTTGCGAGCTGCCCGCTCAGGTAGAACGTATCTCCGGCCCAGACGCCGGTCGCGATGGGCGACTTCTCGGTCTGAATGTGCTTCACCGTTACCTGGCCCTGCGCCACCCAAGCACCGGCCAACATCGCCGAGACCGCCACAAAATTCCGGAACTTCATCATTCGTACAACCTCCAAAGACATCTGTTCTATTTCCTTGAAAACCGATTAAGCCGAAACTCCGGCGCCTACGCCCGAGCCAAGCCGAGCGGCCTTGACGCGGTCGCCGATCAGGTTGATGGCGCGTAGCGAACTGAGGGCTGCGCCCTCCTGCCAGCCGACGATGTGGCTGGCATGATCGCCGCAGAAGTAGATGGGGCCGTCGGCCTGGATGATGATCTCGTAGCCTTCGTTGGTCTGGGTGCGCGAGGCGGCTGGATGGGCGTTTTGTCCGGTCTGCGGGCGGACCTGCATGCCGGGTCCACGAACCTCGCCGGGGACGTAGCTGCGAATCCACGAGCCCTGGTTGTGCGGCACCTTGCCCCAGCCGACGTACATGGGCTTTTCGAGTTCCTTGCCGTACCCAGGGTGCAGACGTTCCATAGATTTGCGGCTCTCGTCGAACTTGGCCTGCATCGGCAGTTTGCCGAACGGGGACGAGCGCTCGTCCGTATAGCCGCTTACCGCGATGCCGCGATCGGTGAAGAGGCCCCAGGAGGGGAACCAGATCGGACTGCAGCCGACGTTGACGAATTCAAGGCCGCCGTAGATGTTCTGGTCCTGCTCCCAGAAGCGCCGGCTCTCCCACGCCACCTTGTAGGCGTACGAGTAGGAGCAATCGTCAATCACTTTTTTGTGCGGCGCGTCGAAGTCGTTGGGCGTCGTCTTCAGAATCGTGAGCGGCATCGCGCAGATACAATAATCTGCCTCGACCGTGGCCGGAGCGCCGTTCCGTGTGTAAGCGACACGGACACCTTTTCCGGTTTTGCGGATTTCGGTGACGGGTACGTTGTATTGGACGATGTCGCCAAGCGACTTTGCAAAGGCGTAGGGGATGCGGTCCATGCCGCCGACGGGCTGGAACATGGTGGCCTGCATGTCGAACTGCTCGTCGAAGAGCATGCCCTGCCAGAACTGGGCCGCGAGCAGGGTCTTCATGTCGATGGGCTCGCTGAGGACACCGGCATCGTTGCCAGCGCCGGCGGTGTTGGCGTAGCCAGCGCGATCGCTGCCGACGTATTTGCCGGCGTCGTCGAGCGGTCCGTAGGTGCGCAGGAAGTCCAACATGCGGGTGCGGTCTTCTTTGGTGAAATCCGCGTCGAGGCCGCCGGAGCTGACGCATTTGCTGAGAAGTTCGCTGACGTGGCCGCGGGTATCGTTGACGACCTGCCGCATGACTGCGGGCTTGCCGCCCATCGCGGCGTCGTTTTGCAGGTGCGCGGAGCGGCTCATGTTGACCTCGACCTGGAGCTCGACGCCGAGCTTGCGGCAGTAGCCGAGGATGGTGGGGTGAATAGACGGGAGGCGCGCCGGGCCGAAGTTCTGGTAATGTCCGGGGTCCCACTGGCACGTCTGGACGGTGCCGTCGTCGAGCACGATCTTGTCCCCTGGGCGCACGGTCCAGTTGCGTCCACCGGGTCGCTCGCGCGCCTCAAGCACCGTGACCTGATAGCCCAGAGCACGCATCTCATACGCCGCCACCAGGCCGGCGATACCGCCGCCCAGAACCACTACCTTGACGCCTTTGCCCGAGCCGGGCGCCGCCTGGACCGGCTCGGCCGCAATGGCCCGCTCCGGCATGAGACCGATGCCCTGCATTGCCACAAACGCGGCGCTGTACCCACCCGCCTGCCCGACCCGCGCCAAAAAGTCACGCCTAGAAATCCCCATCGTTAATCACACCTCGCAAATCACACCTCGTAGATCCAAACGTTTGCTGACAGTTTCCAAAGGCACACAGAGAAGCGGTCGATCCCTTACGTCAGGAGCCGAGAAAGTCGGCGCGAATTCGCAAGAGACGGGCCAGGAGCAGGAGCGAAAAAGGATGACCTGCCAAGACCGCGCGCGGCCTGTAGGAAGACATCGAACGGACAGAATTTAGCAGTTAGTCTCTTCAATTTACCCGAGAGGTCTGGAATTGAGCTAATCAAAATTCCTCCGCGGGGCGATCAGACTTCCTAATCAGCTGTTTGACGTTCCCGGAACCCGTTTCGGGCGGCAGTGCTGCCGCGGACGCTCGCTACAATACGGGAGTGAGTCGGACCGGAGGAGCACTTTATTGACGACGGAGCAACGCAGCACATCGGCGATCGACCTCGCATCGCCCACGACGGCCGACAGCGCCGGGCGGCCGTTGCGCATTCTGCACATCAACCATCTTCTCGATCTGGGCGGCTCCGAGGTGATGATGCTCGACCTAGCGCGCGAGCAGAAGCGGGCGGGTCACGATGTCCATATCGGCTCCATGTACGGGGAGGGCGCGCTCGACGGCAAGGCCCGGGCGCTTGGGCTGCCGGTTCACCATCTCGACAGCGGACCTTCGCTCCGGGCGCAGGTGGCGGCGGTGCGAGATCATCTGCGAGCGCATCCGGCGGATATTCTTCACTCGCACTGGGGCGTCTGGCTGCCGGCGTCGCTGGCGGCCTTCAGTACGCGCACGCCGCTGGTCCACACGCACCATGCCAACCAGATGCGGCGGCTGTTTCCCAAACACCGGGTTGCGACGATGTTTACGCGGCGGGTGGTTGTGCTAACGCCCGAGATCGACGAGTACATCGCGAAGTGGGTGAACGTCCCTCGCCAGAAGATCCGATGCATTCCGAACGGCATCGATCTTTCGCGGCTTGCGGGTGCTCAGCCGGTCGAAATCGACTGCGTTCCGACGGGTGCGACGGTGGTCGGGATGGTCGCGCGGCTGTCTCCGCCGAAGGACCAGATCACGTTTATCCGGGCGGCAAAGTTGCTCGAAGCCAAGTTTCCGGATGTGCATTTCGTAAGTATCGGCGATGGCGTCAATCGGCCTTTGCTCGAGGCTGAGATCAAGTCGCTTGCGGCGTCGAACTTTCACCTGCTCGGCAATCGTCTGGACGTGCCGGACCTGTTGCGGCGCGTGAGCATCAAGGTGCTGGCCACGCGCAACGAGGGTCTGCCGATCTCTTTGCTGGAAGCAATGGCGAGCGGATGCGCGTGCGTTGCGACGGATATTCCACCGAATCGATTTACGCTGCAGAATGGCGGGGCCGGGATGCTGGTTCCGGGCGCGGATCCAGCGGCGCTGTCTCGGGCGATGGAGCGTCTGCTGACGGATCCGGCTGAGCGGGAGAGGCTGGCCGCGGCGGGCAAGGCGTTTGCCGAGACCCTGACTTCGGAGCGCATGGCGAGCGCCTATCTTGAGCTGTACCGGACGCTGGTTCCGGCCAGGTAAAGGCGCTGGGGGGCGGAAGTGAACTCAGACCGGGACCGTGAGACGAAAGACGTGAGCCGGAAGGACCTCCGGCCGGAGGGCGACGAAGTTCGAGCGATCGCGCCAGGTGTAGTGAGTGCCGGTCAACAGGTCCTCGACGTCGAAGTTCTGGTGGTAAGGGACGCCGAGGTGTTTGAGATCGAGTTCAATCCAGCCCCCCTGCTCCTGGGTGGGGTCTAGGTTGATCGCGACGAGGATGATGTTGGAGCCGTCGGTGGTTGACTTTGAGTAACAGAGCAGGTGTGGGTTGTCGACCGGGTGGAAGTGGAGGCGATCGTTCGATTGGAGGGCTGGGTTGGTGTGGCGGATCTGGTTGATGCGTGTGACCAGAGGCGCGATGGAGTGCGTGGCTTTGCGGTCCCACTCGCGGATCTCGTACTTTTCGCTGTGGAGGTACTCTTCGGCGCCGGGCTTCATGGGGGTGTTTTCCCCAAGCTCGTAGGCTGGGCCGTAGATACCGTAGTTCGCGGCGAGGGTCCCGGCGAGGATCAGGCGCTGCATAAACGCGGGGCGGCCGCCGGTCTGGAGCGCGGCGTGGAGGATGTCAGGGGTGTTGGGCCAGAAGTTGGGGCGGAAGAAGTCCGAAACGGGCGGCTGTGTGATCTCTTCGAGGTACTGCTGGATCTCGGCCTTTTCGGTGCGCCAGGTGAAGTAGGTGTAGGACTGCGTGTATCCGGCCTTGGCGAGTGAGTACATGACGTGCGGGCGAGTGAAGGCCTCCGCCAGAAAGAGGACGCCGGGGTGCTTCGAGTGGACGACGGCGATGACCCACTCCCAGAAGGGCAGAGCTTTGGTGTGCGGGTTGTCGACGCGGAAGACCTCGACGCCACGCTGGATCCAGAACTCGAACACGGAGAGGAGCTCGTCCCACAGGCCGCGCCAGTCGCTGGATTCGAAGTTGAGCGGGTAGATATCCTGGTACTTCTTGGGCGGATTTTCAGCGTACTGAATGGAGCCGTCGGGACGGTGCTGGAACCAGTCCGGGTGCTCGGTGACCCAGGGATGGTCGGGCGAGCACTGGAAGGCTATGTCCATCGCAAGTTCCATACCGTGGGCGCGGGTGGCTGCGACAAGGTGGTCGAAGTCGTCAAGGGTGCCGAGATCGGGGTGGATGGATTTGTGTCCGCCGGTGGCGGCGCCGATCGCCCACGGGCTGCCGTGGTCGCCGGGCTGGGCCTCGACGTTGTTGTTGGGGCCTTTGCGGAAGGCGGTTCCGATGGGGTGAATGGGCGGGAGATACAGGATGTCGAAGCCCATCGCATGGATCTCGGGGAGGAGACGTTCGACGTCGGCGAGGGTGCCGTGTTGGCCGGGGATGGGCGAGGTGGAGCGCGGAAAGAGCTCGTACCAGGTGGAGAAGCGGGCGCGTTCGCGGTCGACCCAGACGGGAAGCTCGTGCGGGTAGCGCGTGCTAAACGTAAGATCCGGGTGCCGGGCAGCGGCAGCGATGATCTCGGCGGTCATCGGGTTCTGATAAACGGCGTGGTTTGCCGTGGCGAGGTCGCGGAGTTGGACGGCGGCCTCTGCGAGCAGCTGCTGGTCGGGTTTCTGCTTTGCAGCGGCGGCGCGGGTGGCTGCTTGCTCGAGCAGGATGGCGCCGGATTGGAGCGCGAGCGGAATGTCTTGCGGTGTGACGGGGGCATCGGGGTGGAGCGGATCGGGCTGCGCGGCGATGCGTTTGGTGAGGTCGGAGCTCCAGGTGTCGAAGTGGTCGACCCAAGCCTCGACGGTGAAGACCCAGGCCCCGGGCTGGTCGACGGCGAAGGCGCCGGTCCAGAGGTCGTTGGGGAGCGCAGTCATGGGTGTGGCGCGCCAGCCCTCGCCGAGGGTGCGCTTGTAGAGGAGGCGCGCGGCGACGTGATCGTGGCCGTCGGAGAAGATAGCAGCCGAGACTTCGACGGTGTCGCCGAGGACGCGCTTAACGGCATATCGACCGCCGTCAATCTCTGGCCGAACCTCTTCAATGATGACTCTTGTTCGACCTTCGGGAGGTTTCATCGCATCCAGATCTGCGGGTTCTTCTGCGGTTTCTCTTGAGAGGCAATCGATGAGCTTAAAAGAAAATCTTCGAGCTCTGCGGGAGCATCACACGCCTAATCGTTTTACGTAGGCATGTGTCCATACCAGTACAGATGCGGCGGGCGGCGATGGCGGTTGCTGTGCTGCGCTGCGATCCGCCTGCCGGCGAAGAGGACGCGCGAAACAACGGACGGAGGTGAGTTGGGGCCATGGCGGAAAAGAGAGTGGTGGCACAAAAGCGCGTGGAAAAGGCGAAGTCGGGTCCGCTCCATGCGGCGCGAATCGAGGATTATGCCATGATCGGCGACTGCCGGACCGCGGCTCTTATCTCGAAGGAAGGTTCCCTGGACTGGCTCTGCTGGCCGAATTTTTCCTCCGTCGCGTGCTTTGCTTCGTTGCTGGGAACCAAGGATCACGGATACTGGAGCTTGTTGCCGATGGGGGAGGTGAAGCATCGGGCACGTCAGTACAGGCGCCGGACGATGGTGCTCGAGACCGAGGTGGAGACGTCGGAGGGAAGGGTACGTTTGACGGACTTTATGCCCGTCGAAAGAGATCACTCGCATGTGATTCGAACGGTGGAAGGGCTTGCTGGCGAGGTGGGGATGCGGATGGAGCTGGCCATCCGGTTCGATTATGGGCGGACAGTGCCGTGGGTCACTCGACACGAAAAGGTGCTGCAAGCGATTGCGGGCGACAACATGGTTGTTTTGCGATCGAGCGCATCGTCCGGTCGAGAGATTGAGCTGTCGGCAGAGGGCATGACGACGGTTGCCGAGTTTGCAATCCGCCAGGGCGAAAAGGTGTCGTTCATCTTGACGTACATGTCTTCGCTGGAAGCGATTCCTGAGGCTCCGGCGGAAGTGCACGCGCTGGCCGAAACGGAGCGGTTCTGGAAGGACTGGCTCGCCCAGGGCAGACACTGCTATCAGGGTCCCCACCTCGAGATAATGGAACGATCGCTTTTGACATTGAAGGCGTTGACGTACACGCGGTCCGGGGGAATTGTAGCTGCAGTGACGGCGGGCCTGCCGGAGGAGATCGGAGGCGTGCGAAACTGGGATTACCGATACTGCTGGCTCCGAGATACGGCGTTTACGCTCCTTGTGCTGATCCAGGCCGGGTTCGATCAGGAAGCGGAGTCGTGGCGTCATTGGTTGCGCCGTGCGATCGCGGGTGCGCCGGACCAGGTACAGACCATGTACGGGATCAACGGCGAACGGGAGTTGCCGGAGTGGAACGCGCACTGGCTGCCGGGGTATGAAGGATCGTCGCCGGTGCGTATCGGCAACGGGGCGGCGGACCAGTTCCAGCTGGATGTCTTCGGCGAAGTGATGACGGCGCTGGTGCAGACCCCGGTCACGGAAAAAGATACGCGCGTGAGTGCGGCGTCGATGCAGGCTGCGGTGTGCGACCATCTTTGCGATATCTGGAAGGAGCCGGACGACGGCATATGGGAGTCGCGCGGCGGAGAGCTGCACTATACGTACTCCAAGGTCATGGCGTGGGCGGCTCTTGATCGGGCAATCAGGAATTCTGCCAAGTTGGGCGGCCAGGGCGATGTGAAGCGATGGATCAGGAATCGCGATGAGATTCACAAGCAGGTGTGCGAGAAGGGCTTCAGCAAGAAGCTAAACAGCTTTGTGCAGAGTTATGGATCGGACCAGCTGGACGCTTCCTGTCTCAGGATTGCGATTGTCGGGTTTTTGCCGCCGGACGATCCGCGAATTCACGGCACGGTGGAGGCGATCGAGCGAAAGCTGATGCCGAACGGCCTGGTAGAAAGGTACGACACAAGCTCGGGTTCAGACGGTTTGCCGGGCAAGGAAGGTACGTTTCTGACGTGCTCATTTTGGATGGTGGTCAATCTGTATCTGATTGGACGTAAGGACGATGCGAACGCCTTGCTGGACCGCCTCCTGGCTTTAGCCAACGATGTTGGCCTGATCTCAGAGGAGTACGATCCCAAAGCGAAACGGATGCTCGGTAACTTTCCTCAGGCGCTCTCGCACATCTCGGTGGTGCATGCCGCATTTACGCTTGCCGATCTGTGGAAGCCGGAGGTTGCCGACCAGACCTGAGGCGGGGCGGGCGGGCGAGTGCAACCTCGCCGATGGGGATCGCACCTGATCGGCTTCGGAAC
>CAXUIB010000009.1:31653-31888 GCA_964250945.1 uncultured Acidobacteriaceae bacterium | reverse complement strand
GATCTACATCACGCACGGAAGGATCGACTCGGCCGGGCTGTTGGAGGCGATCAAGGCTCCGGGCGATGGCGCCGTGTGCGTCTTTGACGGCATTGTGCGCGACAACACGCGGGGGCGGCGGACGCTCTATCTCGACTACGAGGCGTATGAAGGGATGGCGCTTGACCGGATGCGGGGTCTGGCGGAGGAGGAGGTGTCGCGGTGTGGCGTTCGGGATGTGTCGTTGGTGCTTCTG
>CAXUIB010000009.1:0-31643 GCA_964250945.1 uncultured Acidobacteriaceae bacterium | reverse complement strand
GAAGAAGACGGTGCCGATCAGGAAGAAGGAGAAGATTTCCGATGTCGCGGACTCGGAGTATGTCGAGCCGTTTCCGGAGGAGATTGTGCGCGGGGATTGGACCCTGAGATGAGGTGGGGGGCGGCGCTTTTTCTATTGGCGATGTCTCAGGCACCTGTGGAACGTCGGCCGCCGGCGGTTTCGGGGGCGCAGGCGCCGGCCGGTTTGGGCGAAGCTGTGGGAGCTCCGGCGCCGAAGCCTGTGCAGACGGGGGACGCGGTTCAGACGATTCGGGTGCGGTCGCGGCTGGTGAATGTTGCGGTGAATGCGGTGGACAGCAAAGGCGCTCCGGTGGCGGGGTTGGGGCGCGATGATTTCGAGATCCTGGAGGATGGGCGGCCGCAGAAGATTGCGGTCTTTGAGCGCGAAAGTTCGACGCCGCTCTCCGTTGTGCTGGCGGTGGACACAAGCGAGACGGTGCTGACGAACGAGCGTCTGGAGCGGGATGCGGCGAAGCGGTTTGTGCGGGCGTTGCTGCGCGATCAGGACGAGTTGGATTTGATGGATTTTTCGGATACGGTGCGGGAGATTGTGCCGTTTACGAACCAGAAGAAGCGGATCGAGGCGGGTCTGGGGCAGATGCAGCGAGGCGCCGAGACGTCGCTGTTTGACGCGATTTATCTGGGGTCGGATCGGCTGGGGCAGACGAGCAGCGCGGCGGGGCGGCGGCGCGTGATGGTGCTGATCACCGATGGTGGAGACACCAAGAAGCGGACGCAGTATCCGCAGGCGGTGGAGGCGGCGCAGAGGGCGGGGGCGATGATTTTTTCGATCATCATCGTGCCGATTGCGGCGGATGCGGGGCGCAACACGGGCGGGGAGCACGCGCTGATCCAGATGTCGCAGGACACGGGCGGACGGTACTACTATGTTGCCGATCCGCGCGATCTGGAGGCTGCGTTTGCGCATGTTTCGGACGACCTGCGGACGCAGTATGTGCTGGGGTACTACGCTCCGGACGCAGCGGGGGAGGGTGGATTTCGGCGCATTCAGGTAAGGCTGAGGGGTGAGGCGATGCGGGACGGGGTCCAGTTACGTTACCGTTCCGGATATTATGCGGACGGGCGCTAAAGTTTTTCGCAGATGTGCCGATAAAGAGAGTGAGAGGCAAGAGGGCGGGCTGGATTTGGAGAGATTTGTGTATGCGGTAGCGGCTGCGGAGATTGCGCGGGAGGCGGGAGGTCTCTTGCGTGGGTTTTATGAGCGCGGGGTTCGGACGGAGTACAAGGGCGATGTCGACCTGGTGACGGAGGCGGACCGGGCGAGCGAGGGTTTGATACGCGAGCGGCTTCAGGCGGCGTTTCCGGAGCACGGGATCTATGGGGAGGAAGGGACGCGGGACGGGCTTGAGCGGGAGTTTCGGTGGTACGTGGACCCGCTTGACGGGACGACGAACTTTGCGCATGGATTTCCGGTGTTCTGCGTGGTTTTGGGCTTGGAGCAGAGGCCGCCGGGGGTGGCGCCTGGGGAGGACGGAGAGATGGTGGCGGGCGTGATTTACGACCCGCTTCGCGACGAGATGTTTGCCGCGGAGAAGGGGCGCGGAGCGTTTTTGAATGGGCGTGAGATCCGGGTTTCAGAGACGGCTGAGATGCAGGAGGCGTTGACGGCGACCGGGTTTCCTTCGCACAAGCGTCACCGGAGCCCGAATGTGCATTTTTACCAGGAGATGACGCTGCGATCGCACGGCGTGCGACGGGCGGGGTCGGCGGCGCTTGATCTGGCGTATGTGGCGTGTGGTCGGCTGGACGGGTTTTGGGAGTTCAACCTCCATCCTTGGGATACGTCCGCGGGGGTGTTGCTGGTGCGCGAGGCCGGGGGACGGGTGACGCGGTTCGATGGAGGGACTTTTAGGCTTGACAGCCGCGAGACGCTGGCGACGAATGGGCGGATCGCGGCCGAGATGGAGTTTTTGTTTGGGGAGATGTTTGCGGGGCGCGGCATGGATCCGATACCGACGCCGGCGGAGTTTGCGGCTCGGCGGAAGGGGGATGAGGGGAGGTAGACCTGCGTTCGAGGATCTCGGGAGCGGCATTTCGGTTGTTCAGTCAGCCAGAGCTCGCCGCACTTGGGTCGGCCCAGGTTCCGTGAAGAGGGCGGGGCTGTTAGAATCGAGGTCTCGCACGACATTTAGAGAGCCGCCTTTGCTGCGCGGCGGGGGAGATGAGAGAGATGGCGTATGTAATCGCGGAGCCTTGCATCGGGACCAAGGACACGGCGTGTGTGGATGCGTGCCCGGTGGATTGCATTCACCCGAAGAAGGACGAGAAGAACCACGGGGATGTGGAGCAGCTGTTTATCGATCCGGTGGAGTGCATTGATTGTGGCGCGTGCGTTCCGGTGTGCCCCGTGTCGGCTATCTATGCGGGGGATGATTTGCCGGACAAGTGGGTGAGTTTTCAGGAGAAGAACGCTTCGCACTACGGGCGGTAGAATCGCAGGCCTGCTCCTTGTTGCAGGGGACCTGTTGATCTTACGCACAGGTTTCGTCGGGGGCCTAGATTCGCGGTAGCTCTGTCCTAGAGCGGTTCTCCTGTTGCTGTGAGTCGGATAGAGTGTGTAAGTGCCGTTTTCATTGAGGAAAACGGCCATGAGAGCTGTGTTCTCGCTATACACCTACAGGAGAACCGCTCTAGTGAGGAGACAGGCGTGTGCTGGGCTTGTGTCTCGATGCGAGCGAGGTATAGGTTATCTCGTGGGCGCCTGAAAACGGTAGCCGCGAGGTGCTCCGTGTGGAAACTTGTTGCTTTGCTTTCTGTTTGTGCTTTGGTTGGATGTGGAGCTTCCCAAGAGTCCGGGTGTAAGCCGACCGGCTTTGCCTTCGGCGTTAGCTCGCAAGCTACCCCCAGCTCGGGGGGCTATGTGGCTGACCACCACGCGGCCGCGCCAGGAAATAGCGTCGCATTTCTGGCGGAGCAAGGCGCGCTCTACGGGCCGGGATGCGCCACACCTCAAATTATGGGGCCGGTTCGGGCGCAGTGGGCTGTCTCGGATCCGATCAACGTGACGATCAGCAGCGCGGACGATGCGACGAATGGTGTTGCCACCTGCGTTGGAGCGACCAGCGGCGCAGTCAAGGTATCTGCTACGTCCACACAGAGCAGCGTGACTGAGACAGCGACGGCGCTCCTAACCTGCCGGTAGGTTTTGTCCGGGTTCAGAGTCTTGCACCCCAGCGCGGCGGTGCTCGGAGAGAGGGGAAGCATGGCGGAAGGCCGGGTGATCGCGCATGTTGGGGAGGCGATCGTCTTGCGGACGTGGCCGTTTCAGGAGGCGGACCTCCTGGTGAGCCTGTTTACGCGGGAGCAGGGGCGGGTGAAGGGTGTGGCGCGTCATGCGATGCGGTCGCGGCGGCGTTTTGGCGGGGCGCTCGAGCCGATGACGCATGTACGGGCGAGCTATGCGGAGCGTCCGAAGCAGGAGCTGGTCCGGCTGGATGCGTTTGAGATTGTGTGGTCGCCGTTGCGTGGGCCGGTGGATTGGGAGCGGACGGCGGCGCTGCAGTTGATGGCCGAGGTGCTCGAGGAGGCGTTGCCGGAGCAGGCGGCGGAGGTTGGGGGTTTTCGGCGTACGGTGGCGGTGTTGGGGGAGATGGAGATCGGCCGCGTGACCTTGCCGGCAGCGTACTTTTGCCTGTGGATGGCGCGGCTGATGGGGTGGATGCCGGAGTTGGGGCACTGCGTGGTGTGCGGATTGGACCTGCGTGGAGGCGCGGCGTGGTGGTCGGCTACGGCGGATGGCGTGTTCTGCGAGGATGACCGGAGGGGCGGCAGCCGGGCGCTGCAGAGGGCGAGCGTGGAGGAGGCGCGACGGATGTTTCGGAGTGGGATTGAGGAGCTTGCGGCGGAGGCGATGGGGACTGTGAGGGGGGGAAATGAGGCGGAGCTGCTGCGCTTTGCGGTCGATCTGCTGGAGCGGCACTTGCAGCGGCGGATCCGGAGCGCGGCGGTGCTGGGGCATGCGGGGCGGGCGAGGGTCTCATTGCCGTAGACCCCTTGGTGCAGAAAGGACGAAGGATCGATGGCCAGTTTGAGCTCGAGTGGGCGCAGCAGGCTCACCGGACGAGCTGGCGGCGCGCAGCCTGCCGATCGTTGCGGATTGCCGCTTCGGACTCACCGCGCTCCATCTGCAGCTTCCGATCCACCGCACCCTGCACCGGAGCCAGCAACATTTGAAACCCATATATAGCCCCGGGGGGAAATGGTATCAGGCAGGAGTACCCTGTCCCTGATGTCCTCTCCGCCGCGTGTCGCCTTCTTCCCGGACTCGTTTCACGAAGTCAACGGCGTCGCCCACACCAGCCGAAACTTTGTCAGCTACGCCGGACGAAAACAGCTCCCATTTCTCTGCGTCCGCGCGGGCAATCGACCGCAACCGTCCGAGGCAGACGGAACCGTCGAGACCCTCGAACTCCCCCGCGGGGGGAGCTCCATCCGCATCGAGAAAGATCTTGAGTTCGATCCACTTTTCGCCCGCCATACCCGAACCGTCGCCGAGCATCTCCGCCGCTTTCGGCCCGACGTCATCCACATCACCGGCCCGAGCGACCTCGGCATCCTGGGAGCCTACCTGAGCTGGAAGCTCGGGATCCCACTCGCCGCATCCTGGCACACCAACGTCCACGAGTACGCCGCCCACCGCATGAGGCTCCTCACCCAGCACTTCCCTGCCTGGACGGGCCCGAGCTCCGCCGAGCACGTCGTCCAAACCGGCGCGCTCTGGGCAACCGCGCGCTTCTACCGTCTCGCCGGGCTCCTCTTCGCCCCCAACCCCGAGCTCTGCCACATGCTCGCCAGGGCCACGGGTCGACCCTGCCACCCGATGGAGCGCGGCGTCGACACGGACCTCTTCTCGCCCAGCAAACGTTCGCGAACGCAACCTGGAAACATCGAAGGCAGCTTCATTCTCGGCTATGTCGGCCGCCTGTCCGTCGAGAAAAACGTCAGCCTTCTCCCAAAGATCGAACACGAACTCGCTCTGCGCGACCGCGGCGCTTCGAGGAGGATCCGTTTCCTCATTGTCGGCCACGGCAGCGAGGAAGGGACGCTCCGCTCGCAACTCCGACGGGCAGACTTCACCGGCGTTCTCCGCGGCGATCCGCTCGCCGAGGCCTACGCCAACATGGACCTGCTTCTCTTTCCGTCCCACACCGACACCTTTGGCAACGTCGTCCTCGAAGCCCTGAGCAGCGGAGTTCCCGCAATCGTTACACCCGACGGAGGTCCGAAGTACATTGTGCAAGATGGCCAAACCGGCATCGTCGCCGACGACCCCGACTTCGCCCGGAGCATCGCCGCTCTCCTTTCCGATCCCGCGAAGCTGGCAAGCATGCGTGGAGCCGCCCGCGAGCACGCCCTCGCCTGCAGCTGGGATGCCGTCTTCGACCGCGTTTACGCTCTCTACACCAGCCTCGTTACCGACTCACCTCGCAGCAGAGACGTGCTTACCAGGTGAACCGGACTGTTCTCTCCACATACTCTCTTCCATCGTCGCTCTGTCCTGGCGCAAAATCGAGCTCAACCGTTTGCTCGGCGTCGCCCTTCAACGACAGACCCTCTCTCGAGCGGAGCTTGACCTTTGGATCGTTGCGGCGGAGCTGAAATCTCTGCTTCGATCCCGCAGGCGCGGCCAGCCGCAGCGTCAGCGATCGAGGTCCAACCTGCTGATCGAGCACCTTGATCTGCTCGGTCCGTGCGCCAGGGAGCGGGAGATCGGTGGTGATTGACGCCTCTACGGCGGGAAGCGGAATGTGCAGCGACGAATTGCCATCAGGGCCGGCAACCGCCCCCGGAACGCGGCTTTTCAGCCTCACGCCGTTTGACGCCCGGACCACCAGGGTCGTACCCGATTTCTCGAACCGAAGGTCGGTCGTTCCAACTCCCAGCGGCAGCCGAAGAACCGCCGCTCGATCCCACTCCGCCGGCAGATGCGGCGTTACCGTGAGCGTGTTCTCGGCCGCATCCCACTCAATCCCGAACAAGCCACGCAAGATCGGCGTGATCACCATTGCGGAGGACCACAGCTGGTGCGAAGTGGATCGGCCGAGCGGAGCGAAGAACTCGCCCGAAAGCAGCTCCGTGACATCGCCCAGATCCTGAGCCCAGGTAAGATCGGCGTTCTGTCTGAGGTGGGCATAGGCGGAGAGATCGCGGCCAGAGCGATACTCCGCCACCGACGTCCATCCGGTGTAGAGCGGCCACACGGTGCCTTGGTGGTAGCTGATCGGGTCGTAGAAGCGGGACTTCGGGGTGAGGTCGCGCGTTCCCCAATCGGTCGAGAACTCGGCCGAAGCCCATCGGCTCAGCATCGGTCCAGCCTGGTCGAGCGCCAGCGTGCCGTCCCACCAGGCAACGGTGGGGAAGATGGTCGCGCTGTCGTCCGTCGTGCCGTCGGCGTTGCGGCTGAAGGCGTAGCTTTGGGTCTGAGAGAGGTAGTACTCGCGCTCGATCTGTGCCTTGATGTGTGCCGCGCGCTTCTCCGCACTCCTGGCAACGTCGGGATGCCCGAGGGCGCGAGCCAGATGCGCGTACGCCGTGCTTGCCTGCTGGTCGAGCGCCGCGAGGTAGATCTCCTGATGCGGCATTCCAGGAGGCCAGCTCTCCACCCAGCCTGTTCCTTGGGTGTTCTCGTAGATGCCATCGCCGTCGGAGTCGTGGGTCGTCTCGTAGGTCCAGGCTTTGCCGATCTGCGACCAGTGCTGCTCGTTGAAGGCTTTGTCGCCGGTGACCTGGAGGTAGTCTTGCATGGCCATGAGCAGGAGCGGTGTTGCATCCGCTGCTGCCGTCTTGTAGCCGAAGCGGTTCCAGTCGACGAGGTCTGCCGCCTGCGACCATTCATGGATGATCTTGCCGTCCGGCTGCTGGCGCTTGAGGAGGAACTCCATCTCATCGCGCGCCAGCTTCTGATCGCCGTAGCTGTCGACGGCGTAGAGGGTCCACAGCGCGTCGCGGCCGAAGAACCAGCCGAAGCCTGGACGGGCAGAGTCTCCGGAGGTGAAGAAGCCTGCCACCAGAGCGGTTTCGGCGTGGGATGGAACGACCTCGACGCGCAGCTGGTTGATTGCCACCTCAGCCCAGGTGAAGGCGTCGTCGAGTTTTCGGTCCGGTGTTTGGATGGCTGTGTGACGGCTGAGGAAGTCTCGATAGTAGATTTGATTGCCGGCGAACGTACGACTTATCTCGTTGCTCTGCTCGAGGAGCCTCGCCCCGAGAACCGCCTGGGTTGCGGTCTGCTCGGTGTCGGCGGTCGCCATCAGCAACGGGTACAGTTTGCCGCTGTCCTTGGCTGGGTCGAAGTGCAGGACGAACTGGAGCGGGTAGGTTTTGGGCCGTTCCTGGTAAGGCTGCAGGATGCCGGGCTCGGCGCCGGGAATGGCCAGAGCGGAAGCATGGTCCGGGAAGTCGAGGTGCAGGATGTAGAAACCGCTGCCGCCTTCGGTCGGGACCCATTCGGGAGTGGGGCGAACGTCGGACTGCGCCGGCCAGAACAGCTTCATCTCGGGGGTGAAGCTGAAGGTCAGGTCCATCGGGCGGACGGCCTCGATCCGGTAGAGAGCGGCTGCACCGCCACCTTCGCCCATGTGCTGGGGGGCGAAAAGTGTCTCGCGGACGGTGAAGTCGGCGTGCGCAAAGGTGATGGTGGTGTGGTCGGGCTGGACCTCGATGGTGGAGGCCTGCGCGTTGACGTCGATCGGAACGGGATAGTCCTGCATGTTGGCGGTGATGCGGAGATTGCTGAAGATCTTCCATGGGAAGATCCAGCCTTCGTAGCTGCCGTCCTGCTGGCCGAGGAGGGCTCCGCGGGGACCGGTGACCGAGAAGGGGCGGAGCGGGTTGGTTTCGCGGACGATGGTCGGCGCTCCGGAGGTTTCGACCGGGAAGCGCCCGACGGGCGAGATTGCGGGGAGTTTTGCGGCTTGGATCTGGGCGAGCAGAGGCCAGCAGAGGAGGAGAAGTGCGGCGGCTTGCGGGACGGGCGATGGCATAGGCACACCTTTGTAGCGCATCGGCAGAGCAAAGCGCCAGAAGCTATCGCGGGAGGTACAGGTCGACGTACTCGTTCACGGGGATGCTTGCGAGATGGGCCGTGGTCGCGGAGGCTCTGAGGATCTCTGCTCCCTGCGGTTGGGGGAAGCGGCGGGCGAGGTTGGTGCGGAACTTTTGCTCCAGGAGGGGGATCCCTTCGGTGCGGCGGCGGCGGTGGCCGAGGGGGTAGAAGACGGTTTCGGTGAGGGTGGCGCCGTCGGTCAGGCGGAGGGTGAGCGAGTTGGCGATGGCGCGGTGGTCAGGATCGGTGTAGAGGGCGGTGAACTCGGGGTCTTCGACGCAGGCGATGCGGGCGCGGAGAAGGTCGATGCGCGGGTCTGCGGCAACGTCGTCCTCGTAGTCAGGGGCGGTGAGGCGGCCGAAGAGGAGGGGCACGGCGATCATGTACTGGACGCAGTGGTCGCGGTCGGCGGGGTTGGAGAGTGGGCCGGGCTTGTCGATGATGCGAAGGCAGGCCTCGTGGGTGTGGAGGGTGATGGAGGCGATGTCGTCGACCGTGTGACCGGACGCGAGGAGTTTGGCGCGGAGGGTCATGGCGGCTTCGACGGCGGTTTGCGCGTGGAACTCGGCGGGGTAGCTGATTTTGAAGAGGATGTTTTCCATGACGTAGGTACCGTAGGGCCGCTGGAGTTTGAAGGTTTGGCCACGGAAGAGGGCGTCGTAGAAGCCCCAGATGCCGGCGGTGAGGGCGGTGGGGTATCCCATCTCGCCACTCTGGACCATGAGGGCGAGGCGGACGGCGCGGGAGGTCGCGTCGCCGGCGGCCCAGCTCTTGCGGGAGCCGGTGTTGGGGGCGTGGCGGTAGGTGCGGAGGCTTTGGCCGTCGACCCAGGCGAGCGAGAGGGCGTCGATGATCCCGTCGCGGGTGAGGCCGAGCATGTGGGCGACGACGGCGGTGGAGGCGACCTTGACGAGCACGACGTGATCGAGGCCGACGCGGTTGAAGGAGTTCTCAAGCGCGAGGCAGCCCTGGATCTCATGGGCCTTGATCATGGCGGTGAGGACGTCGTGCATGCGGAGGGGCGGCTGGCCGGTGGCGACGTTTTTTCGGGAGATCCAGTCGGCAACGGCGAGGATGGCTCCGAGGTTGTCGGAGGGGTGGCCCCACTCGGCCGCGAGCCAGGTGTCGTTGAAGTCGAGCCAGCGGATCATGCTGCCGATCGAGAAGGCGGCCTGGACGGGGTCGAGGACGAAGCTGGTTCCGGGGACGCGGGCTCCGTTCGGGACGATGGTGCCGGGGACGGTGGGGCCGAGGAGCTTGGTGCAGGCGGGGTACTCGAGGGCTTCAAGGCCGCAGCCGAGGGTGTCGAGCAGGCAGAGACGGGCAGTTTCCGCGGCCAGCTCACTCGTAACCTGGTAGCCGAGGACGTAGTCGGCTATGTCCTGGAGCACCTGGTCAGGTTCTGGTCGGCTTCTGGCGGTGTGCTCTGACATCTGCTTGATTGTACGGGGGGGGCTACCCCCTTACGGATCTCTACGGAAAATTTTGAACCTATGTCCCTCCGATCTGGATCTCAAGGGTCGTTGAGATCGTGATCCTAACGCTCAGGATCGAGGCCTATCGGGGTATTTACCCGGCGTGGCGAAAACATTAGAGCATCATCTGCCCCCAGAAAGCGAGCCGAGATGAACCAGGAATCTACCATCGTCAGACACCGTGACGGCGAGATCAGCGCCATAGGCGAACGTAGCGAAAACAAAACCACCCGAGATCTTCCCGAGTCTCCCGGTGCGGCCTTTTGGAGCACCGCCTGGATCAGCATGCCGGAGGGACAGACAAACGTTCATCTTCGCGTCGACAGCGATGTGGTGGAGTGGTTCAAGGCCGCTGGAAGGGGACATCGAAGTCTTATGAGCGCCATTCTGAAAGCCTATGTTGAAGCTCAGAAACAGACTTCAAGCCCCGAGTTAGGCCGAAAGTGCGAGCAGTGACCGGTCAGCGATGAGTGATGGAGAGACGAAACTCGCCTCCAGAGCTCAAGGCCCGGCTCCATCTACAACCGTGCTCGCGGCCGCCCTCGCTTATGCCTTTCCCCAACGAAACGCGGAGCCCGGAAATCCGCTCGCCGGCGGCAACGGCACAAAAAATCTCCACCGCGCGCTTGAGGGCTCCTTGCGCCGCCTCCGAACCGATTACGTCGACCTCTACTGGATGCATGTGTGGGATCGCGTGACGCCGGCCGAAGAGGTCCTGGACGCGATGGTGGCGCTCGTGCGCGGGGGCAATCCGGTATTTCGGTCTCTCGGATGTGCCGGCCTGGTACGCTACCCGGATGGCGACGCTGGCCGCCGCGCACAGCCGTCCCTGTGAGTCGGACAGAGTATAGAAGCGCCGTTTTGATTGGGGAAAACGGCCATGAGACCCGTGCTCTCGCTATACACCTACAGGAAAACCGCGTTTGACGCCGCGAGCGCACCCGCCCCGGTGTTCTTTTCCGATGCTCTGATCCGCGGCATCTTCGCCGGTGCAGACGTAGAGCTCTGGAGGTCGCAGGCGGGCAAGTAAGGTCCCGGTCTCAGGAAACTACGGCACAACCTCGGTCGCCGTGGCCAGCGAGATCTGGTGAATCGCCAGCCACGTCTGGCTGTACGCCGCAAGCGCGTTCGACGTGACTGTGCGCCCCTCGCGCAACGCATCAAGGTAGTCGATCAGAGCAAGTCCACCGTGCTCATAAGCGAACTGTGCGATGTCGAGAACATCCTTCGATTCGGCGAGATAGTGAGCCTGATACCGGTCCGAAAGCGACTTCGCAATGTTGTACCCGACGACGGCCTGCGCCACATCGGAGCGAACCTGATTCTGCGTCGCTGACGCTGAAAGTTGCGACCCGGACACCTGAAATCGAGCAGTCTCCTTGTTGCCCTGGTTGCGATCAAACAAGCGCAGCGGAATGTTGACCGAGAAACCGGCCGAGTTGTAGCTGCCGGAGCGGTCGTACTCACCCTCAAGCGTAGGGTCTGTGGCGCCGTTCGCAAAGGCAAGCCGGAGGTTCGCGTCGGCAACCCGCACCGCAGACTGCGCGGCGAGCAGGTCAGGTCGCCTGGCAAGCGCGGTCGCCTGAAGAGCAACAGGGTCGATCGCGATCGCCGGCGGAAAGATGTCGCCGCGAATGTCGAAGACATTCGGGTCGGCTGAGGGCTGAGCAAAGCCAAGCAGGGTCTGAATCTGGTAGCTCGCTTGCGTCAGGTTGGTGCGGGCGGTAGCTTCGTCAGACTCAAATTGGGCGAGCTGTAGATCCAGCCGCTCGAAGTCGAGCTTGTCAATGTCACCCACCTGCAGACGGTCGTTGTTGATCTGGACCTCGCGCCGAAAATCCTTCAGGTTCGCCTGCGCAAGGACGAGCGCGGCCTTGGCCATCAGCATGTTCGTGAAGGCCTGGCGCAGCGTAAACAGAATCTGTCGCTGCTGATCGAGCACCTGCGCGGAGGTCTGCTCGGTGGTGGCGCGGGCGGCGTCAAGGCGGTAGCGCCGCTTCTCGCCGCGTTCAAAAAGCCGCGAAACCTGAACCGCGTAGCCCGGTGGATTGCCTTCACTGCCGTTGTTCGGCAGCGTGATGTTGTTGCCGGCGACGGCGAGATACGGGTTCACGCGAAGACCGGCCTGGATCTCCTGCGACCGTGTCGCTTCGAGGTTCTGCCGCGCGGCAAGAAGGTTCAGGTTTTGCGTCTGCGCCAGCGCAAGCACCTGCTGCAGCGTCAAGGCGTTCGGCGCCGACGGCGGCGTCGGCAGGCCGGCCGTCGCGGCCAACGCGCTCGAATCGTTAGAATTCGTGTCGCGCCCCTCAGCATGCTGCGTCGTCAGGAGACTAGGATCCTTCCCCGGCGCCGGGCTCGGAGCCGGTTGCTGCTGCCGTGGCGCCGGCGCCGACGGCGTCTGAGCCTCCGCGGCATCTGGAGCGAGAAGCAGCAGCACAGGCAGGCCTAAAAGAGCAGACCCAAGCCACGCCCAACGCTGAAACCGTGAAATCCCCCGACGCGAACTGGCGGCGCTTCCCATCAATTCTCAAACTCCAGTTCCGCCGCCGGAAGGATGTCCGACGGTCGAGCGACCCACACATACAGCGTCGGGAGAAGGAAGACGTTGATGGCTAGCGCACCGATCAGACCGCCCACAATCACGATCGCGAACGGTCGTTGCGAGTCCGAGCCGATGCCGTGCGAGGTGGCCGCAGGAAGCAGACCGAGCGTCGCCACCAGCATCGTCATCATGATCGGTCGAAGCCGGAGCACCGCACCCTCCACCGCCGCTCGCTCATAGTCAAAGCCGTGCACCCGCAGCTGGTTGATGTACTCAAGCATGATCACGCCGGTCTGTACCGAGACGCCGAACAAAGCGAGAAAACCGACCCCCGACGAGACCGAGAAGTGCGTGTGCGTAAAGAGCATCGCCAACAGCCCCCCAATCGGCGCCATCGCCACGTTCACCAGGATCAGCAACGCCCATTTACCCGAGCGAAACATGGTGTACAGAATGACAAAAATGATCAGGATCGTGATCGGAAGCACGATCAGCAAGCGGCGCTGCGAGCGCTGCTGACTCGCATACTCGCCGGCCCAGTCGAGATGGTAGCCGGGCGGCAGCTTCACCTGCTGGTCGACCTTGGCGATGGCCTCTTTGACCGTCGATCCCAGATCGCGACCGCGAACAGAATATTTTATAGCGACATATCGCTGGCCTGCCTCTCGATAGATCTCCGCCGCCCCGTCCTCGGTCCGAGCCGTTGTCAGCTGGTCGAGCGAAACGCGTTCCCCAGAAGGCGCGACAAGCCGAATATTCTTGATGGCCTCGGTCGTGTCGCGGTACGGCGCCTGGTAGCGCGCCGTTAGATCGTAGCGAGCTTCGCCCTGCAGCACCTGCGAGACGGCGTTGCCGCCCACCGCCGTCTGGATCGCGTCCTGAATGTCGGAAACGTTGATGCCGAAGCGCGCAGCCGCCTCGCGATTGACCGTGAAGTTCAGGTTGGGCTGCCCGATCACGCGAAACAATCCGAGATCCTGCACGCCCTTCACCGTCGCCATGATGCCGACGACCTGGTTGCCCAGCGTCTCAAGCGTCTTCAGGTCGTCGCCGTAAATCTTTACCGCAAGCTCGCCCTTGACGCCCGAAACGGCCTCTTCCACGTTGTCCGAGATCGGCTGCGAGAAGTTCCAAATCACGCCGGGAATCTTGATCAGCTCGCGGTTGATCGCCGCCGTCAGCTCGTCCTTGTCCTCGTGGAAGACCGGGCGCCACTCTTTCTTCGGCTTCAGATCCACGAAATATTCCGTGTTGAAGAACCCCGTCGTGTCCGTACCGTCGTCCGGCCGGCCCACCTGCGAGGCAACCTGCGTAACCTCAGGGAACGAAGCCAGCACGACCCGCGCGTGGTTCATCACCGCCACGCCGTTGGTCGGGCCTTCCGAAGGCGCCAGCGTTCCACGCACCCATATAGCCCCCTCGTCCAGATGCGGCAGGAACTCCGACCCAAGCACGCCTGAAAAAAGCAGAAACGCGGACATCGCCAGCACCAGACCGGCCCCGGAAAAGGTCACAATGCGGTGCTCGATCGCCCACGTGGCCGCAACCCGGTACCGCGCCGTGAGCCACACCAGAAGCGGATTGTGCCACTCCTTCGCGCCCTTCGTAAACAAGAACGACGAGAGCACCGGCGCCAGCACCATCGAAAACAAGAGCGCCCCCAGGAGAGCGAACGCCACCGTCCAGGCCATCGGCTTGAAGAGCCGCCCCTCGACCGCCTGCAGCGTAAAGATGGGCAGGTACGCCGAAATAATAATGCCGATCGCGAAAAATACCGGCCGCTGGACCTCGTGCGTGGCCTCGCGGATGATCTCGATCGAGGACCGCCCACGCGGATTCGGCTGGTTCAGGTGCCGAACGATGTTCTCCACAATCACTACCGCGCCGTCGACGACCATGCCGAAATCCAGCGCGCCCAGCGAAAGCAGATTGGCCGGAATGTGGCGCAGATTGAGACAGATCGAGGCAAACAGCAAAGCAAAGGGAATCGTGAGCGAAACGATGATCGCCCCGCGCACGTTGCCGAGAAACAAAAACAAGATGATGACGACCAGCGTAATGCCTTCGGTCAAATTGTGCAGGACCGTGTGCGTCGTGTAATGGACAAGATCCGACCGATCGAGGTACGGAACGACCTTGACGCCCTTCGGCAGGACGTGCTCGTTCAGGTCCTTGATCTTCTCGTGGATAGCTTCAAGCGTGGGGTCCTCGTCGGCGCCCTTCTGCAGCAGAACAATGCCGTTCACGGTGTCCGGGTCATCGACGATCTTGCCGTCCTCCCGTCGCCGCGCGTAGCCCATCTGCCCCAGCCGGACCCGGTTGCCTTCGACCACCGTCGCAATGTCCCCGATCCGGATCGGCGTGCCGTTCTGCGACCGAATCACGATCTGCGAAATGTCCGGCAGATCCTTCACCAGGCCGACCTCACGGACGTTGATCTGCTGCTGTCCTTCCTCGATAAATCCGCCGCCGGCATTGATGTTGTTGTTGGCCAGCGCCTGCTCCACCTGCCCGATCGTGATGCCGTAGGAGATCAGCTTTTCAGGGTCGATATTCACCTGGTAGTTGCGCGTCATGCCGCCAAACGACGAAACATCGACCACGCCCGGGACAGACTTGAACTGCTTCTCAAGCACCCAGTCTTCCAGCGACTTGAGCTCGGTATTTCCATACTGCGGGTTGGTCGAAACGAGCCGGTAAAACATGATCTGTCCGACCGGCGAAAAGTCGGAGCCGATCTGCGGCTGCAGACCCCCCGGCAACGTCACCTGCTGGAGGCGCTCCAGGACCTTCTCCCGATTCCAGTCGTCCGAGCTCTCGTCGTCAAAGATCAGATTCACCGCAGAAAGGCCCGCCAGGGTGGTCGAACGCAGGTGCGCAAGGTGCGGTATGCCCGCCATCGAGATCTCGATGGGCACCGTCACCTGCTGCTCCACCTCCTCGGCCGCGCGCCCAGGCCACTGCGTAATGACCTGGACGTAGTTGTTGGCCACATCCGGGTAAGCCTCTACCGGAAGATTGTGGAACGAAAGCACGCCCCAGCCGAACAGCAGCACGGCAAAACCGAGGACCAGCCACCGGTTGTTCAGCGCGAAATTGACGAGACCTGTAATCATCCGTGTCTAAATCGCCCGATCTTATTGACTGACCGCGTTCTGCAAAGCGAGCGCCTGCACAACCACGGGCTGCCCGGCCTGAACGCCGGAGAGGATCTCCTGCTGCGTTCCCATAATCGGCCCGGCGCCGACAGGAATTCTTCGAAAGTGACCTCCGCCCGAGGGCACGAACACCCAGTCGCGATCCTGCAGGTGCAGCACCGCGGTCGCCGGAACAAAGGTGTGAACCACCCCCTGCGATCCGTTCAGGGTTGCGGTCGCAAACATGCCGACCCGCATCAGCAGGTGCGGATTCGGCACCTGGATCCGTACCTTGGCCGTCCGTATGGTCGGGTCCAGCACAGCCCCAATGTCGGAGACGGTGCCCACGATCGGAGGCTGGTTCGGGTAGGCGTTCAGCCGAATGTCGGCCGTCTCCCCCACATGAACGCTCCGGAGGTCGTTCTCGTACACGTCGCAGATCACCCAGACGTGGGAAAGATCGGCGATGGTGAAAGCCGTCGAAGTTCCAGACAGACCGACGCCCGCGGCCGCCGCGCTGGTGACGTTCTGCGCAATGATGACCCCCGTGGCCGGTGCATATACCTTGACGGTCGCGCCGGGATTGTTTTTGTCGATGCCGAGCACGCGGAGTTGCTGCTCCGCCGCGCGAAGATCGGTCCGCGCATCCAGCTCACCGTTTTCGGCGATGTCCAGAAGGGACTTCGGTGTGGCGCCCTTCGCATACAAAATCTTTGAGCGCTCGAACTGGCCGCTGGCCAGCCGCTCGTCGTTCACCGCCCGGATGTATTGCGCAACCGCCCCGGAAACGTCCGTGCTCTGCACCTCAAAAAGCAACTGCCCCTTGTGAACAAAGTCGCCCAGCCGCGCGTGCACATCGACAACCCGGCCATTGGCAAGCGAGATCACCGGGATCGTCCGCGAGATATCGGCCGACACCTGCCCCGTGACGTTCAAGGTAGACTTCGTGGACCGCGCCTGCACCGGCGTCGTAACGTACTCGTCCGGATGGTCGACAGAAATCTGACCGTCGTCGCCGGCCGGGACAACCACCGCCGGCGGCGGCCCTTCGGCGCCCGGATTCGACTTCGGCTTGCTGCACCCGGCCACCAGGCCCAGAGCAGCCCCGGCGAGGGTCGCCCATCGGGCGAGACTCCGCTTCATCAGACGACGACCCTTTCCAGACGCTCAAAGTTGCCCCGAGAGCCGGACCTTCCCATCTAGAGGTTAGCAAGTAAGACGTTTGGAAGTTGTAAAAGGACCGAGGTCGCTGGAGCGGTTCTCCTGTAGCTGCATAGCGAGAGCACGGGTCTCATGGCCGTTTTCCTTAACGAAAACGGCACTTCCACACTCTGTCCGACTCACAGGGACAGGAAGACCGCTCTAAACACACCTGACACAATCGCCCCGGACGCCCCGCTCACCCAGGCAAGGAGACGCGAAACGCCGTTCCGCTCCGATCGGCCCGCACCGTGCTCCGATGCCGGATTCGGCCACCGTGCTTTTCCAGCATCGCCTTGCAGGCCCACAACTTCGGCCCCGCCCGCTTGCCCGCCTCGGGCGGATGCGCAAACGGATCAAACAGCAAATTCTCGCGCGCAGGATCGATCCCCGCCCCATTGTCGGCAATCAAGATGTGCTGGTGCCCCTTGGAGTACTTGGTGCGAATATGGAGCACGCCCCGCTCCGGCAAACTCTCGATCGAGCAGATCAGCAGCGTCGAAAGCACGTGAAGCAGATCGGTCTCCGAAACCTGCACCGCAGGCATCGACGGCAGATCCAGACGAAGCTCAATCTTCTTTTCACGAATCTCGCGATGCAAAAGCCGCAAGGCCGCCTCAATCAGATGAAACAGGTAAATATCCCGGCCCGGCTTTTCAGGCTGATGCAGCGGCAGCACGCGGCTGGCGATCTCGGAGATGCGGGCCAGCTGGCCTTCGGCCATCTGCAAATACCGCCGCACCGCTGGGACGTCTTCCGCATCCTGAACCGCGAGATACACGAGGTTTCCCAGAGCCTCGAGCGGACCTGCAACTTCGGCCGCCACCGAAAGTGCAAACCGCCCCGCGATGGCCTTCTGTTCGCTTCGAAGCAGGGCCTGCTCCGCTCGCTGAAGACGCTCTTCTAACTCTTCGCAGTCAACTGTTTTCATACCCTCACACGCAGACTCGCAGTACAATCGCTGAGAACGTCACCCGGATTGGCTCGTTTAGTGAGATGCACGCCAGGTCGCATAGGTGAGTACGGCCTGTTTGGCACAAAGGGTCTCAACAGCAAAAAAAGTTAGCACTGGCGGGGAAAGCAAACCGCGATGGCTCCCACATGAAGAACCTGTTGCACGACGAAAAACCGGCGTCCCGGGCGCTTCTGGTCGGCACCGAAGCAGTCCTGCTTGAGTCGCGGGAGGCGCTCCTGGCGCGCGAACAGATCTGCGCCTTGTGCGCGCATCCGGCAGACGTTCCCGACGCTCTCAGACAAAACCACTTCGACCTTGTGATCGCCTGCCACACCCTCTCTCCGGACCAGGCCGCCGCCGTCGTCGAAGCCATCAAAACAGCCGGCTCCCAGGCACGCGCCATCACCTTCAGCAAAGTGGGATCGCAACCGACCCCTGGCTACCAGGCAACAGTCTGGTCGCTCGGAGGTCCACCGGCGTTCCTGTCCACCGTGCGCCAGGTCCTGGCCGGACAGATATCCAAACCGTCAGTCGACAACGCAGTGGCTTCCGCTTAGAGCAGATCTCCCACACTCCATCCGGCTTACAAGCATCAGCACAGCTGTTCTTTCCGGGCGCAAACACCGCCTGTATCCTCAAGGGAAGAGCACGGCCAGCCCCATCTACCACGACCGGGAGATCTCCTCGGTGATCGAGGCCAGACCCTCCAAATCCCGCAAGTCAATCACCTCGCCCGGCGAGTGCGAGTAGCGCAGCGGCCAACCCAGAGCGACGTCGGTCGCGCCATACCGAACAAACGTCGCACCATCGTTGCCCCCGCCCGTCACGCCGAACTGGAACGGAATGCCGCTCTTCGCCGCCATCTGCTCAAGCCGGCGCACGTCCTCCCACGGAGCAATGTTCGAGTTGTCGACCGCCCGAATCACAAATCCCCTGCCCAGCTCCGCATCGGCAAAGCGGGAGCTCTCGATCGGCGAGTCCGACGAAACAAACGTGTCGATCGCAAAAACAGTCCGCGGCGTCTGCCCCGCTTTTGCCGCCGCCGCCGCGAACTCGCCCGCCCCCAGCAGACCCAGCTCTTCCCGCGTCGACCACACAAACGTCACATCGCGATGAAACTCGGGGCCCAACGCCCACACCGCCCGCACCATGGCCGCGCATCCGACGCGATCGTCGAGGGAACGTGCCGACACGCGCCGGTTCAGCAGAGCGCGGTAATCCTTCGGAATCGTCACCGGATCGCCCACGCGGATGCCCAGCGCCTGGACCTCAGCCGCGGTGTGCGCACCCACAAAGAGCGTCGCCGCAACCCGAAAGTCGGCCGGGAAGTGAAAGCCCGCGGTGTTGTAGTTGTCCGGCAGCTCCAGCACGGCTTCGCGATCGCCGCCAGCCGTGTGGACAAGCGCCGGATGGCCCCAGAAAAACGCCGGCGAGCCCCCGCCCTTGTTGGTCAGAGCAACGCTGCCGTCCGGGTTGATCGCCTCGGCACGGAACCCAAGTTCATCCGTGTGGGCAACAACGACGATGCCGTGCGGCAGAGCGCTCGCCGGTGCACTCCCGAAGTGGAGAAGGAGGTTGCCGCCGGCGTCCGTAGAGGTGTGCACCCACCCTGGCAGCAGCCGCTCCACCGCCTCCCGCGTCAGCGTCTCGCGCTCGCTCACGCCATAGGTCAGGATCAAATCTCGAAGCACGCCGTCCAGAGCCGGCATCGCAGAAGGCCGGGCCGGCAGAGGTCGCGATGGTCGCGGCGAGCGTGCCGCCATCGGCCGTGACGGCAACGCAGGCTCAGCCGTCACATACGCCCGCAAGAGGCTGGTGAGTTGATCGAGATCCGTCCCCTCGATCGTCTCGGCGGCCGTCAGCGGCCATCGCAAAGGGATCGCCAGATGCGCCGTTCGGCCGGGAAGTTCAACCGCCGGTCCGTACCCTGGCGGCAGAAACGCGGCGGCGTCCCCCGTCTGGAGCGTCGGCAAAATCTGCTGGAAGATCTGCTGGAGAGATCCGCCCATCGACGTTGGCCGCATCGCGTCCGGCGAGCTCCCGGCGAGGCACACGCCGCTGCCCAGCGCCGCGGTGGCGCACGTCTTCGCCGCCCCGACGTCGGTCGTCTCGACCGCCCGGCCAACCCCCTGCACAGGTGCAAGCGCCCGTCCAACGTACACCAACTCGTCCGGGTGCTCGGCCACCAGGATGCGCGAAAGCCCCCGACCCCCGGCCCACTGCTCCGTGACAAACGCAAATGTGGTCGTGCCGCGAAGCTTCGCAGCATCGATCGCTCCGAGCACACGGAGCAAAGCCGCCGCGCCAAAACGATCGCCCACCGCCGTCGAACTCCAATCACTCTCCCCCACACTCAACAGGTGGCGCTCAGCCGCGACGGGGCTCAGGTTCTCAACTCCAGCCGCCTGGATCTCGGCCGCGCCTGAAGCCCCCGCATCCAGGTAAAAGTTGTCGAGGTCGTCAGGATCGGGCGGACTCCTGCGCCCCGGTTCCAGATGAATCGACAGGCCGGCCGCGATCGCCGGAAGAAGCTTGCCCGCGCTCGTCTCCACCAGCATCGGCTGCGCGTTGTTCAGTTCGTTGTAGTGCGGCGGCAAACCGTACGTGCCTCCCCCCTGTGGCAGCCGCTGCACCCGCAGGTAGCCCTCCGGCGTCACCCGGCTCACGATGTATCCCGGCTCGTCGATGGGCGTCGCGATCAGACGGTGCGGAGCTCCACTGCCCAGGGTCACCGTGAGATTGCCCATCGCGTCGCGCCTGGGATGCCATGGCGCCAACTCTCGCTCCAGCATATCCACCAGGTGCCGCTCGTATCCGGTCACGGCGATCGTCTCAGTCAACCGGGCCAGGTCCGACCCCGAGGCCGACGCCCGGTCCACAGCGACTTGCGCGCATGCTCGATGCGCCGTCAAGACACCACACACAACAACTCCGGCCCACAAAACACACCGGCGCCACGGCGATCGAACAGCAGGGTTCAAGCTCAGGGGAATTGACATGAATTTCCCTGAATATTAGCGTAGATCTCACACCGACATCTTTTCGCGGTCCAGAACGTCGCCCAGTCGCCAGGGCGAGGACCCCGCAGCCACTCCAGTCCTACCCACCGGAGTTCCCAGCTCTCACGAGGCCCCATGCGACCCTGCGCCGTCCCTTTCCCTTTGTCCGCCCGACTCACACTCGCGCTCACCCTGCTCGGCACAACCTCCGTTCTTCAAGCGCAGTCCACCGCCACGCTCGCCGGCACGGTCACCGACCCCACCGGCGCTGTCGTTCCCGGAGCTCAGGTCACGGCGCACGAAAACTCCACCGGCATCGACCGAACCGTGCCCACCGACGCCGCCGGCATCTACACCCTGCCCTCGCTTGCCCCCGGCGAGTACCGTCTGCAGGTCACCGCTCCAGGGTTCGCGCTCTACACCGTCCAGAGCTTGGCGCTGAACGTCGACCAGCGCACCAACCTCAACGTACAGCTCGGCCTCGCCTCCGCCGGCGAAACCGTGCAGGTCGAATCGAGCGCGCCTCTGATCGACGCCGGAACCATCACGGTCGGACAGGTCATCGATCAACGCACCGTCCAGCAGATCCCGCTCAACGGCCGGCACTTCCTCGACCTCACACAGCTCGTCCCGGGATCGGTGGTGCCCCCCGTCTCGGGCAGCCTCACCGTCGCCAGCCGCGGTCTCGGAGCCAACTCGTTCATCACGGCCGGCCAGCGCGAAGACTCCGCCAACTTCATGATCAACGGCGTCAACCTCAACGATCTCGCCCAAAATCAGATCACCTTCCAGCCGTCCATCAACACGACAGCCGAGTTCAAAATTTCCAACTCAACCCTTAGCGCCGAGTACGGCCGAAGCTCCGGATCGGTGGTCAATGTGCTCACCCGCTCCGGCTCCAATGCCCTCCACGGCGAAGCCTTCGAGTACGCCCGCAACAACTACTTCGACGCCCGCAACTTCTTCAACCGCAAGCCGGCTCGCATGAACGCCCTCCGGCGACATAACTTCGGCGGGGATCTCGGCGGCCCGGTCTGGAAGGACCGCACGTTCTTCTTTCTCAGCTACGAAGGCCTCCGGCAGTCGCAGGACATCCTGCTCCAAAGCACGGTGCTCACCGCGGCCCAGCGATCCACCTTTTCCGCAAACCCAAACACAGCCTACGCAAAGCTGATCAACTTCATCCCCATCGCCAACGGCGCGAGCGGAAGCGTCTTCACCGGATCCTCCCCCGGTCCCGTCAAGACCGACCAGTTCACAGGCGATCTCTCGCACAAGATCTCGGACGCGGACAACCTCCACGCCTACTACGCCTACCAGCAGGACGCGCGCACCGAGCCGAATCTGCAGGGCAATACCATCACCGGCTTCGGCGACCATCGCACCGCGCACCGGCAGATCGGCACCGTCAACGAAGTCCACATCTTCTCCTCAAACGTCGTAAACGAGTTGCGCGTCGGCTTCAATCGCGTCGCCATCGGATTTGTCCCCAACACCCTCGCCAACCCGCAGGCGTACGGCATCAACACCGGCGTCACCACCGGCAGCGGTCTGCCGCAGATCAGCGTCCCCTCCATCGGCCTCAACTTCGGCGGTCCCGCCGGATTTCCCCAAGGCCGCTTCGACACCACCGGCATCGTCTCCGACTCCGTGAGCATCACCCGCGGCAAGCACACCATCAAAACCGGCGGCGAGTTCCGGCGTTTCGTCGGATCGAGCTACAGCCAGGACACCGGCAGCATCAGCTTCTCCAACGTAAACAACTTCATCGCCGGTCTCGCAAACACCTTCGCCGTGACGCCGCAAAACGTCAACAGCCGCGTCTTCGTCGGAGCCGCCGCCGGCTTCGCCCAGGACAGCTGGAAGATCGCCCCGCGCCTCACCACCGAACTCGGCTTCCGCTACGAGTGGAACGGCACGCCGGCCGAAGGCGGACATCGTTTCGTCAACTTCCTCCAAGGAACGCACTCGCTCACGCACGTCGGCGAGCCGTACGCGCAAAACAATAACTACGAGCCGCGCGTCGGCTTCTCGTGGGACGCGTACGGCAACGCAAAGACCGTTCTCCGCGGAGGCTACGGCATCCTCGTCGATCAGCCCACATCGAACGCCGTCACCGGACTCACCGCCAACCCGCCCTACGCCACCCCCATCAGCGTCTCCTCCGGCCCGGGGCTCCCCGTCGGAACTCTGTTTCAGAGTCAGGCCGCCAGCTTCGGACCCTCAGCCATCAATCCAAACTTCAAGAACGCGTACATCGAAAGTTACAATCTCAACCTCCAGCAGGAACTCGGCACCGGCACGGTCATGGAGATCGGCTACATCGGCTCCGAGGGCAAGCACCTCCGTATGCGGCGCAATCTCAACCAGTTCATCTACCCGGCAGGCTTGGCCCTGCGGCCCTACCCAACCAACGCCGCCACCAGCCCCATTGCACCCGGAGCGGCCCTCCAAAACATCAGCTACGTCGATTCAGACTCGCTCTCCAACTACAACGCGCTCTGGTTCACCATGCGCAAAACGCTCTTCTACGGCGTCTCCATCAACTCGTCCTACACCTGGTCGAAGTCGATGGACCTCAACTCGCTGGGATCGCAGGGCGGCTACGTCTTGCAGAACAACTTCAACCCTCGCGGCAACTACGGCCTCTCCGACTTCGACGCCCGCCAGCACTTCGTCTTCAGCGGAACCTGGGAGCTCCCCTACCACGGCAACCGACTCAAAGAAGGCTGGCTGATCGCCAACATCACGCAGCTGCAATCCGGCAACCCGCTCAACGTCACCACCACCTCGCTCTACAACGGCACCTCCGGCACCATCCGGCCGACGCTCCTGGGCAGCTACTCCACAGGTCGCGGCGCCTACACCAACCTCTCTTACGTGCAGTTCATCCGCGGCCTCGGCTGCACCGGAACCTCGGCCGCCGCCACCCCCGGTTGCGTGTTCTACGCGCAGCCCACGGGCTTCGGAACCCTTCATCGCAACGCTCTTACCGGGCCCGGATTCGCCGATTCCGACATCTCTCTGCAAAAATCGACGCGCATCTTCGAGCGCGCAGCCTTTGTTCTTCGCATGGATGCCTTCGACCTCCTCAACCACGCCAACTTCGGCAACCCCAACACCAGCCTCGCCTCTTCAACCGCCACCGGCAACAGCAGCACCGGCACCTTCGGACAGATCAGCACCACGCGTACAGCGGTCGGCGATGCGGGGTCCTCCCGGCAGCTGCAGCTGGCCGCGAAAATCACCTTCTAAGACTTTTCTTGTTGTCATTCCCGGAGGGAATCTGCTGTTCTCTGGGCGCGGCAAACGCTTGCAAATCAGATCTTTCCGTAGGCATTCTCCCGCCTCTGCTATGGTGTGGATTCGCCCGAGGTGTCAACCGCTATGGCTCAGAATCTGTCCCGCATCGCTCTTTCAGCGTCCGCTTTTCTCCTCTTCATCCCGTGTGCCTCGCAACTTCCGGCGCAAGTCTCCCCTCCGGACTTCGCAGCCGCCGGAGCTCCGCTCGCCCCTCAGCCGGTCGACCCCCGCATCGCCGGCGCCTTGGCTCAGATGTCGCCTGAGAGCGTCCGCCGAACCGACGAAAAACTGGTCAGCTTCCGCAGCCGAAGCACGCTCGCGAGCATGGAAAAAGATCTGCCGCCCGGCGAGGGCATCCTCGCCGCCGCCGACTGGATCCACGCGCAATTCGAGGAGATCTCGGCCGCCTGCGGACACTGCCTCACCGTCCGCGAAGACCGGTTCACCCAACAGCCGAACGACCCGGGCTTCGGCGGCGGCAGATCGCGCTTCGCCCAGCCCACGCTCCTGCGCAACATCTACGCCGTCCTGCGCGGCGCCGATCCCGCGCAAGCCAAGCGCCTCTACCTCGTCACCGGCCACTACGACACCCGCGTCACCGACGTGATGAACGCACGCGCCTTTGCGCCGGGCGCCAACGACGACACCAGCGGCACCGCCGTCAGCCTCGAGTGCGCCCGTGCCCTTTCGAAACTCCGCTTCCCGGTGACGATCGTCTTTGTGGCCGTCGCCGGCGAAGAGCAGGGTCTCAACGGGAGCCACCACATGGCCGAGCTGATGAGGGAGATGGCGAAGTCCGAGGGCTGGCTCCTCCAGGGCGTGCTCAACAACGACATCGTCGGCGGCGACACCACCCCCGGCGACACGCTGCAGCAGAAGTCGCTCGTGCGCGTCTTCTCGCAGGGCGTGAACCCGAACGCACCTCTGGCCGACATCAAAGCCGCCCTGGCCCTCGGCGCCGAAAACGATACCTCCTCCCGAGAACTGGCGCGCGCCGTGCTCGACGTCGCAAGGACCTACACCGAAGGGCAGGGTGGCGCGCCGCAGCTCAAACCCGTCATGGAGCTGCGCCTCGACCGGTACCTCCGCGGCGGCGACCACAGCTCCTTCAGCGCCGCCGGCTTCCCTGCCGTGCGCTTCACCGAGTGGCGCGAAAACTACAACCATCAGCACCAGGACGTCCGCACCGAGGCTGGCGTCGAGTACGGCGATCTCTTGAAGTTCGTCGACTTCGGCTACGTCGCCCGGGTCGCGCGCCTCAACGCCGCCACCCTGGCAACCCTCGCCGCCTCGCCCGGAGTTCCCGAAAACGTCCGCGTCGTCACACGCGAGTTGGGCAACAACTCGACCCTGCGCTGGGACCCACCCGCAGCCGCCGGCCCCGACGTGCGCTACCAGATCCTGTGGCGCGAAACCTCCGCAACCGACTGGCAGTTCGGCGCCGAAGCATCTCGCTACAGCAGTGCCACCCGCGCCGGCGACACCGCACCCACCCCCAGCGCAAACCGCAGCGCCACCCTGCCAATCTCAAAAGATAACGTCTTCTTCGGCGTGCGCGCCTGCGACAACGCCGGCCACTGCTCGCAGGCAGTAGCCCCGGTCCCGGAGCGATAAGCGACCCTGCACCCGGAGCGATAAGCGACCAGTCCCGGAGCGGTAAGCGCCTCCACACCCGTACCCATCTCAACTCCCATCCCTGCGGCCCCAAAGCAAAGTAAAGCAAACTCCGCCCCGTCCGGGTATAACTATGGGGTCGCTCAGAGCTCCGCTGCGTCTGCGCCGAAATCCATCTGACTTCTTTGCCACAAGAAGAGGAGTGACCCATGATCTCAACCGCTGTCCAGACCAACACCTACACTCGCGAGCCAGGCACGACCGACGTCCGCGCCATGTCCATCGCCACCATGCTGTTCTTTATGTGGGGATTCCTCACCTGCCTGAACGACATCCTGATCCCGCACCTCAAGGGCATCTTCGAGCTCAGCTACGCAAAAGCGCTTCTGGTCCAGTTCGCGTTCTTCACGTCCTACTTCGTCTTCGCTCTGCCCGCCGGCAAGGTCGTAGAATGGCGCGGATACAAGCAGACCATGGTCATCGGCCTCCTCATCATGGCCACCGGCGCTCTCCTCTTCCTTCCCGCCTCCGCCATGGCCTCGTTTGCCATGTTTCTCACCGCCCTCGTCGTCCTTGCCGCCGGCATCACCTGCCTGCAGGTCGCCGCCAACCCCTACGTCACCAACCTCGGTCCGCAGCGCACCGCAGCCAGCCGCCTCAACCTCTCCCAGGCCTTCAACTCCCTCGGAACCACCATCGCCCCCATCTTCGGCGGCTGGCTCATCCTCAGCGGATCCACCATCACCCCCGAAAAAATGCACTCCCTGTCCGCCGCCCTCCTGCAGACCTACCGCCAGGAGCAGGCATCGTCCGTCCGCCTCCCGTACTTCGGCATCGCCATGGCCCTCATCCTCCTCGCCGTCGCCATCGCCCTCGTCAAGCTCCCCACCACCGACTTCACCCGCGACTTTCGCCCCGGCGAACTCCAGACCGGACCCGGCACCGGAAGCATCTGGAACGAGCCCTACCTCCTCATGGGAGCGCTCGGCATCTTCGTCTACGTCGGCGCCGAGGTCTCGATCGGCAGCTTCCTCGTCAACTACTTCGGCCTTCCCGGCGTCGGCGCGCTCAGCGAAAAGTCCGCCGCCCACTACGTCGCCTTCTACTGGGGCGGAGCCATGGTCGGCCGCTTCATCGGCTCCGCCATCCTCCAGCGCGTGCGCGCCGGCGTCCTCCTCGGCATCGCCGCCATCGTCGCCTGCCTCCTCGTCGTCACCTCCATCCTCACCCACGGCAACGTCGCCATGTGGAGCATCATCGCCGTCGGTCTCTTCAACTCGGTCATGTTCCCCAGCATCTTTACCCTGGGCCTCGCAGGTCTCGGTCCGCTCACCAGCAAAGGCTCCAGCCTCATGGTCGCGGCCATCGTCGGAGGCGCCATCCTCCCCCTCGCCGAAGGCGTCCTCGCCGATCACATCGGCGTCCAGCACGCATTCACCCTGCCCGCCGTCTGCTACATCTACATCGCCTTGTTCGGCTTTATCGCCGCCCGGCGCGGGTCGCTGGTCCCAGCCGAGGAGCCGGTGCTGGAGGTCTAAAAGGAGCTCCGTGCTTCTTACTTTGCCGCAGCTTCGAGGATCTTCGTCGACCGCAGCAGCGCCTCCGTCAGCACAGCCATCTGCGCCTGCGCGCGAGGCCCGTCCGGAACGCTGATGCCCTCGTTCACCCCCGGAATGACCACCGCGGCATACCCGGTAAACTCGCCCGGAGCGTAGATCGTGTGCTTGAACCACGACCGGCGCGGCAGACCCTCCGGCGCCAGCAGAGCACCCTCCGCCGCCCGCAGCGAAGCATTCAGCCGGGCTGCATCCGCCGGCGGATGCAGCTGCCGCGCGCGCACCATCTGCCCCGCCGCCTGGAACCGCCGAGCCGCCGCATTCGCAGCGGAAAAATCGAGCTTCAGATTCGCGCTCCCCGCGTCCTTCTGCGCCTGGTCCAGGTACCGCACAATCTCGCGACCGTACGCCTCATAGTCGTACGGCAAAACGTCCGCGTCCGCCATGTGCAGGATCTCCAGGCCAAAGATGCGCGCCTGCTGCTGCTCCAGAACAAACGTCGGATCGGCGTTCTTGATAAACCAGTTGTAGTTGTCGAACACCGAGTGATACACGCCGTACGGCCCCTCCGAACCGATGTCGGTCGACGGTACCCCGAGGTGCTGAATAAACGGCGTATAGTCCGATCCTGAGCCGAGATCGCCCACGTGCACCGTGTCCTCGGCGTCGCGCGTCACGCCCACGCGGTCCGCCGTAAACGGTGTCGCGTTCCGCCGTCCCTTGCCCTCGGCCTGGTCCTTCTTCCACTGGTCGTACACGGTCCCGCCCCTCGGGCTGGGAACCTCGCGGCTGACCTCACGCACAAACTCCTTCAGCGACGGCACGGCCGCTGCGTTAAAGTTCGGCCCCGACACACCCACGTCGGTGTTCAGGTACGCGACCGCATGCACCAGGCGCTCCGCGTTCTGCTCCGCCCACTCGGTCGATCCGATCAGGCCTTCTTCCTCCGCGTCCCACGAGCACACCACGACCCGCCGCTTCGGCTTCCACCCCTGCTTCAACAGCGCGCCCAGACCATGCACCGACTCAAGCATCGCGGCCGTGCCGGAGTTCGGATCGACCGCGCCGTACACCCACGCGTCGCGATGATTGCCCGCGACCACCCAGTCCTCCTTCTGCACCGGGTCGCTGCCCTCGATCGTTCCCACCACATCCCAGATAGTCCGCAGAGCCGTGTCCTGGACCAGCTTCATATGGACCGTAACCGCACCCGTGCCGCCCAGGTGATACGTGAACGGCAGACCGCCCTGCCAGTCGTGCGGCGTCGCCGGTCCGCCCATCGCGCGCAGGATCGGCGCCGCGTCTTTGTACGAGAGCGGATTGGACGGGATCGATGGCTGGTTGTTCTGCAGCTTGTCGAGCGGAATGCGCTTCGCGTCCGGCAGGTCCGGCGTGGACGCGATCCCCGGCGTCGTCGCGTCCCCCGGGTAGATCGGCAAAAATTGAACGGACCCGCGCTGCACCGCGCTCTCCGGCCGCATCGGCCCGGCGGGGTACATGTCGCCCTTGGTATATCCGTCGTCGGCCGGGTCAGAGTAGATCAGAACGCCGGCCGCGCCGTACTTCTGCGCGATGTACACCTTTACGCCGCGAAAGTTCGATCCGTACCGCACCAGCACGATCTTGCCTTTCACCGGGATGTTGTGCGCCGCCAGGTACTTGAAGTCGTCGAGCGTCCCGTAGTTCGCGTACACCACATCGCCCGTCACCTCGCCCGAGGGCGACGACCCGTTGAACGCCGGTGTGACCCGTGGATCGTCCTGAAACGGGTCCCCGCCGTGGTCCCGCGCGTCCACATGCTCGGGGGACGGCCCGGACATCAGCTTCTTCCCGGAGCTGTCGGTCGCCTCCACCAGAATGCTCACCGGCTTGTTCAGCAACACCTTGTACGGAACAATGCTCGTCGCAAGCCCCGCCTCCTTGAACTTCTCCGCAACGAAAAGCGCCGTCTTGTAGTCCTCGGGCGAAGACGCCCAGTGCGGCTCCGCTGTAAGCGTTTTAAGGTGCTGCCCCGCAAGCGCCGCATCGGGAACTGCCAGAAAGATCTTGTCCCACCGAGCCTGTTCCGAGAAATTCGGGTACCCGAAGACGCGCGTCGGAGAGGTCTGCGCGTCAAGGCCTGACGAAACAACCATCGCAAACAAGGAAAAAGCGGCGCAGACAGAGCAACGAGAAAGAGACAAGTGGACTCCTGTGACAAGGTGGCGGTAAACCCCAGCATATCGGATCGCTACACGATCGACCGGTTGACACGCTCAAAACTCATTCCTCGAAACGCATCAACTTCCCCGCGCCCCGCGCAAAACTGCCCGCTCTACACCGGCTCGGCGCAAAACTTGCAACGCGTCGCCTGCAGCGGAATGTCCCCAAAGCACTGCGGGCAAGGCTTTGTGGTCGACGGCGCAGGTCCGCGCAGACGAAGCATCAGGGCGTTCACCGGAGCCACAATAAAGAAGTAAACCACCGAGGCGATCAGGGCGAAGGAGATGGCGGCGTTGAGGAAGTTGCCGTACTTGATGACGCCGCCGTGGACCGTCGCCGTCAGCGCGGAAAAATCGGGCTTCCCAACAATGGCCGCCACCAGAGGATTGATAATGTCCGCCACCAGCGAGTTGACGATCGATGTAAACGCCGCCCCGATGATCACAGCGACCGCTAGATCGATCACGTTGCCGCGAAGAATAAAGTCACGAAAGCCTTTGAGCATGGATATACCTGGAAAAGTGGATTAGGGAGTCCCGCCGAGTCTACCACCGCTTGGGCTCCCAGGCAGCTTCGGCGCCAGGAGGAGCCGGATCAGTGCGTTCCCGAGAGCCACGTCGCATACGGGTACAAAAAGAAAAACAAAATCATGCACAGGATCATGAGGTCCATGTAAACGCACAAGAGAACGCCGCCGTGATACCAGCTCCACTTCGGCCGCATACACCGCGCCGTGTCCACCGTGCCGATCCCCGCCGTCAACACCACAATGCCCAGAAACGGATTCGCGCGGTTCCATGGAAAGTCGGCAAGCACAAGCGCCAGCAGGAACGACAGCACAACCAGGAGATTGCCCCGGAGGAGCGATCGCCGGCGCGGATTAAAGAGGTCCGGGATCACCTGCAAATAGACTTTCACAGCAAAGGTCCAGCGATCGACCGGCGTCGCTCGATCTGCCTGCCGGAGTCAAAGAATCTGCGTCCGGTTTTGTTTCGACCCAACAGACCTGACAGACCCGATAGCCCCAAAATCCGCCGCCACGTCAAACCGCCCACCGCCTTAGGCGAGTGTCAGCTCCCGATCCGTCTCCTGCGCAATCGCGTTCGCGATGGCCTCGCCGAACGGTGCTCGAAGCACGCCCCGCTCCGTAATGATCGCCGAAATATACTTGGCCGGCGTTACGTCAAACGCAGGATTCTCAATACCCACGCCGTCCGGAGTCATCTGCCGGCCGTTCAAATGCGTTACCTCCCGCGGATCGCGCTGCTCAATCTCAATCTCCGATCCATGCGCGGTAAGGAGGTCGATCGTCGCCCATGGCGCAGCCACGTAAAACGGTATCCCATGCTCCCGAGCCAGAATCGCCAGGCCGTAAGTCCCGATCTTGTTGGCCGTGTCGCCGTTTGCGGCGATCCGGTCCGCCCCGACAATCACCGCCTGAATCCGACCCTGCTGCATCAGCGAAGCCGACATGTTGTCGCACAGCACCGTCGTCGGAATGTTGTCCTTCATCAGCTCCCACGCGGTTAGCCGGGCGCCCTGGAGAAACGGCCGTGTCTCGTCGGCAAATACGGCAATCTCGTGCCCGCGTTCAACCGCCGCCCGAATCACGCCCAAAGCGCTCCCATAGCCGCACGTCGCCAGCGCGCCGGCGTTGCAGTGCGTCAGAACCGTGCCCTTGCGCGGCAACAAATCCGCCCCAAAAGCCCCCATCTGCTTACATGCCGCAATGTCCTCGTCGTACATCTGCCGGGCCAGCGCGACGCTCTGCCGCTTGATCTCGGGAATCGAAACTCCCCGCCCCGCCAGCGTGTTGTAAAGATCTCGAACTTTGCCGATGCCCCAGAAAAGATTGACAGCCGTCGGCCGCGTGTTCGCCAGGGTCGAACAGATCGCTTCCACCTCTGCAGTCAGCGCCGCGAGGCTGGTCGCCGCCGATCTCTGAATCCCCAGCGCCCCCCCCATCGCTCCCGTCACCCCCAGAGCCGGAGCTCCCCGCACCACCATGTCCCGAATCGCCGCCGCGACCTCGGTGTAGTCCTTCGCAAGAACGTACGTTTCTTCAAGAGGAAGCTTGGTCTGGTCGAGAAAGTTGACGCCGGCAGCGAGCCATTCAAGGGTAGGAATCATGTCCCTTTTAGTTTACTGAAGTCTCTCCGCTCTGCCGCGCAGTGTTCGTATCTCGAAGTTCTCCAGCCTCTCCTGGCCGTGAGATCGACGCCCCAGCGCAAGGGAAAGCGACGACCGACCTTTAGCCCAAGGTACGGTCGATCGCTGTAAGAGAGAGAACGACAGAGATCGCTCGCGAGGCTGGCTCGGCGAGCACGGACGTTCAGCAGATCAGGTACAGCAGGGCTGCAAAGGTTGGCAGAGTTCGCCGTCCGGCCTCTATGTTGCCGGGCCTTGGATCTCACGGTAAACGCCGGCCCGGCCACCGGATATACGCCAAAGGTGGGAGAATTCTCCCAGGGACGGGGGAGAGTTCCGCGTCACCCCCTATGCCTCCGCCGCCGCCGTGTGCAGATCCCTGTGCGAGGCTCGGATATCCTCCGCCGTAAACAGCGCAAAGAACGGC
>CAXUIB010000008.1:0-31944 GCA_964250945.1 uncultured Acidobacteriaceae bacterium | reverse complement strand
TCTCCGACGGGATCGGGGAGCGCGCGGGCGGGATCTGGAGGGACGTTCCCGACCGGATCTGGGTGCGGGACGCGGAGCTGGGCCGGCGAGTGGAGCGGTGTCGGTGGTGAGTGTGATTCGACCGACGGCGGAGCATCCACAGATGCCGAGCCTGATGGATGCGGTGCTTTCGCCGGTGGTGTTGCCGAGTCTCTACGACGATCGCGGGCGGCTTGTGGTGCCGGCGCCGATGTTTGGGTCGCGGCAGATTTTGCTGCACCAGAACGAGGTGGCGGATATGGATGGCCTGGGGCGGGTGCAGAACGACGCGGATCTTCTGGCGATGCGGGGCAAGCGGATGCTGGTGGCGCTGCCGGTCTCGGACGGTTTGCGGGTGGATGATCGACTGCCGGAGAATCGGCGGTACTGCCGGGCGTGGACGGCGCAGTTCCTGGCGGATGTGGCGCGAGCGCATTTCGAGCGGTTTGGGACGGCGTTGCAGGTGAACTCGGCGGTGCGGACGGTGGAGTTTCAGCAGAAGCTGATGCGACGCAACGGCAATGCCGCGCCGGCGGAGGGTGAGACGGCGTCGCCGCACTTGACGGGGCAGGCGATCGATCTGGCGAAGCGGGGGCTGTCGCTGCCGGAGATTGCGTGGATGCGCGCGTATCTTCGGCCGCTGGTGGAGGCGGGCAAGGTGGATGTGGAGGAGGAGTTTCAGCAGTCGTGTTTCCACATCAGCGTGTACCGGAAGTACCTGCCGCCCGCGATGCTGCCTGCGGCACAGCCGTTTGCGGAGGCGTTGCCGCGGGGTTTGCCGGGTGGAGTTCTGCAGCCGCAGGCGATTGTGCGGGCTACGCCGTAAGCGGCTGAGCTTCGGTCTGGCGCTTACGGTAATCGCCTGTGATGTGTCCCGAACAAGAACGCTTCTGGGAACGTCGCAAGAACGCTCTTTGTTTACTAACATAGCTCTATGAGCACGCCACCTGTCCCCCCTGTAAACAAGCCGCGGCGCGTTTTGGCTGTTTCCCGAACGATGTGGTCAGGTTGGTTGGTGGAACTGCTCAGCATAGCGATTATGCTGTGCGGCGGCTTAAACGTGCTTGTCGGCTTGCGATTTTCGCTGCCCCGGATGGGTTCCTTGTCCGAGCTCAAGGACCCGTTGCCCGCAGTAGGAGCGACAGGGGAGGTCATCCTCGGCATCGTTCTGGTGCTGATAGGAGTTGGGCTCTGGTCGCGCCTGCGGACTATGTGGGTGTTTGCGATTTTGATCCTTGCTCTCACCTTGGCGGCAAACGCCACTCTGCACCGCTGGGGCCCGGAATTCGTTCTGCCGCTCATTATGCTTGTTTGTCTCGTCTTTGCCCGCGGAAGTTTCACACGGGTCACCCGGTTTGCAAGCAGCCTGATCTCTCTGGTCTGCGTAGTAGGAACGCTGGCTTACGGTGTGATGGGCAGCTATATTCTGGGAAGCGGATTTCAGCCGCACATCGGCAAAATAAGCACCGCATGGTACTTCACACTTGTAAGTCTTTCGACCGTCGGCTATGGAGACATCGTAGCGGTCAGCGAAGAGGCTCGCATTTTTGTGATGACGTTGCTGGTGGTCGGGATTGGCGTTTTTGCCACAGCTCTGGCGTCGGTTCTGGGACCCTTAGTTTCCGGAGAACTTTCCCGGCTCTTGGAAACAAGAAAGGACAAAGTGAACTTCACGGATCACATCATTGTTGTAGGCGACGGACTTTTCGCGCGTGTTACCGCGATGGAACTTGCGCGGAGAGGCGCTGTCTTTGTCCAGCTCTTGGGGCCGACCGTGGATCCGGTCACACCCAACCAGCCCTTTGAACGAATCGATACCGACGAAGAAGCCGGCCTCCGCAAAGCAGGTGTGGAACGGGCGAAAACCGTCATTGCAGCGCATGACGACGATGGAAGAAATGCGTTTTCAACTCTTCTCGTGAAGAACATCGACGCGCGCATCAAGGTCATCTCGATCGCCAGTTCCCGCAGAAGCATTCGACCGTTGGAGCTTGCAGCCGCGGATGTGGTCTTCGCTCCTGTGCTCGCGGGCGGTCGGCTTTTGGCAGACCTCGCGCAAGGTGTAGAAATTCCGCAGCAGTTCAAAGACCTTCTCCAGCGCAAGTGATGCGAGCCTTCTGTTGGATGGCGCCGTTGACAATCCTTACAGCCTTTTGGTCCTCGAAAGCTCTGGCCAGCGGCGCGAGTGCTACTTCTTGTCAGGGAGCGGAAGAGGGGTTTCCATGCGTGGGAGCAGATCCGGCCGGGTGGCGGCGTTGTAGGCAAACCAAGCTTCTATGGCCGCAGCCTGCATCACGTCGCCCTTCTGCACGCGGTCATACAGGTCCATGTTGCTGTGGTGCGTGCGCGTTCCGTACTCGAGCGGATCCTGCATGAAACCGACGCCATTCAGGCCTATCCAGGAGAACGAAGTGGAATCCGTGCCGCCCGGCTGCGCTGTCGGTCCTGCCGTAGCGCCGGTGACCGCGGTGATCTCAAGATCGCGAATCGGAACGATCCACGACTGAAAGATGGCCGCGAGCTGGACGTTTCCGAGCGCTTGCACTCCACGAAACCGTCCGCTGCCGTTGTCGTCGTTGAAGTACACGTCCAGCTTGTCGTATTCAGGAGTCTTCTTCATGGTGTCGCGGGGAGCGAAGTGTTGCTGCACGTAGGCCAACGAGCCGTACAGACCTTCCTCCTCGCCTCCCCAGAGCGCGATACGGATTGTGCGCGCCATCGGCTTGTGCAGCGCCGCCAGAATGCGCATCGCCTCCATGGCAACGGACGAACCCGTTCCGTTGTCGGTCGCACCCGTGCCGCCTTGCCAGCTGTCGAAATGTCCACCCACCATCACGACCTCATCCGGCTTGGTCGTTCCTGGAATTTCGCCGATGACATTGAAACCCATCTGATCGTCTTTCTGGTACTCCGTTTCGATGTCAAAGGTCAGCCTGGGCGCGACGCCATGATTCAACAGGCGGCAGATGCGGTTGTACTGCTCCGATGTAATGGCTGCCATCGGCGGAGGGATTGGGTCCTTCGGGTTCTGGGATCCTCCAAAGGTAGCGAACACGGTTCCGCCGTCGCCGTTGTAGCCCGGCGTCAATACCATCGCAGCGCCTTCCTCCTTCAGGAACTGATTGACCTTGTTGCGCAGCACGCCGCCGCTAGCCGCGGCTGTCGACAGCGTCGCAGGCGTGATGTCGCCAGGACGAGGCGCCGACGCATTCGGTCGACCGCCACCAAAGCCGGTGCGCGATGGATCAGGCGTCTTTGCCCGCGTTTCGATCTCAGCGTCGGTGAGTCGATGTGCCTCGGGCTCCGTGTGCATCTCCAACTCGCGCGGATCAAAGATCAGGACGATCTTGCCTTTGAGCTTGCCTTTGTACTTCGAGAAGTCGCTTTCGGTATGGAGCGGCGCCAGTACAGCTTCGGCCGTAAGCGGGCCGTTCGTTCCGGGGGTCCACGCCAGCGGAAATCCGATGAGCGGAGCGTAGGCCGGCGTCTCCAGTGCGCCGTAGAACTTTTTGATCTGCCATCCATAGCCGAATGGCCCCCACGTTTCGAGGTGCACGTTCTGGAGACCCCACGCCTTCATCTGTTGCATCGCCCATTCGGCAGCGGCGCGATGGTTGCGACTGTTGTTCACGCGCGGCCCATACACCTCGCTGATGTAGTACAGGTTTTCCATCACCTGCGGGCGATTGAAGGCTTCGCGTTTGATGCTAGTAAGCGCGTCCAGGTCCAACCGTTCTCCGGTGTCGGTCTGCGCAGGTGCAAGCGGAGCCAGAGCAAACAGCGCCGTAAACAGCGATGCAGAAAGCTTGGTTTGTAAGTGCGTCAAAGGTGTTCTCCCATTAGGAATAAGAAGCAAAAAGACCCACGGAATATTGCGAATTCATGCAGCATAGAGCGGGGCAACATACAGCGGGCCGGGGGGGGGGCCGTCCGAATGTTTTGCTTAGAAGCTTATCTTGAGAGCGAACTGCATGTTGCGAGGCTCCCCGGCGCCCAGACCGGGGGCTGACGATCCGTTGCGGGTGGAGTTCAGCACGCCAAAGCTCGAAGAAGTAAGGCTGCCGCTCGGGTTCGCGAAGTTGGCCTGGTTGAACAGGTTGAAGATCTCCGCGCGCAGCTCGGTGCTGACTCTTTCCGTGATGGCGGTGCGCTTGAACATGGACAGATCGACCGAACCGAAGCCAGGCCCAATCACGCTGTCGCGACGCTCGTTGCCATAGCAATAGCAGATGGTCGTACCGGCCGGAACCGGTGATGCCCACGCCGCCTTGTTCAGGTAGGTGTAGCTTCGGGTCTTCGACGTGGCCGTCTCCACCCGCGGAGTATAGGGGATCCGACCCGCAACACGATTTGGACGATCCTTGTTCTCGCCGGTACCGCTGATATTTGAGCCGGCCAGGATGTTGATGGGCAGCCCACCTGCAAAGGTGTACAAGGCAGTGGCTTGATACCCACCTGTCAGACGTGGCAGGCGATGCGACAACGTGGGCAGCGCATAGCTGGAAAAACCTGTGACCGTGTTACGAACGTCAAAGGTGGACAAGCCATAATCTTGGCGCAGATTCAGGCTGTTCATCGGTGTAGTCGCGCTCGACACCGTATCGAACGACTTCGCCCAGGTGTAGTACAGCGTGGCGTTGATGTTGTGCCAGTTCGCCTGCTTCAGCGATATCTGCATGGAGTTGTAATTGGACGTCGCTCCACTATTGACCTGGTTCACGGCGGCGAAATTGCCATACTGTGCGGGATTCACGACGTTCAAGGGACGATGGTGCAGTGGGTCAGTGAGGCTGATCTGGTTGATGTCCAGGACGTAGGCCAAACGCCGACCTACGCTGCCCACGTAGGCGAACGTCACCAGTGTGCTTCGGGAAAACTGCTGCTCTACATTAAGGTTATAGTTCTGCATGTAACCGGCACGGTAGTTCGGATTGATGGCAAGAACGCCGGTGATTGTAGTCGGTGTAAGTCCGGCGGGAAACGTAGATTGCCCAAATGTGTAATTCGTCCCAATTACATTCAGCACAGGAGTCGGTCCGGCCGGGTTGCCATAGATGCCCGGAGATCCCGTGTTGCCGATGTTGTTGTAGACGAACTGACCGACAGTAGGTTGATCAAAGAACCATCCAAAGCCGCCGCGCAGAACGGTTGTATTATTTTCCCGAAATGGCGACCAGGCAAAGCCCAAACGCGGCGCAACATTGCCTAAGTTCTGCTTGTAAAGTGGCTCTGGAAAGAAGCCGCGCGATGGCTCGAAGTTATAGAGAGAATCCCGGTCGTCATGCACGACGCCGGGATAGCTCCAGCGCAAACCATAGTTCAGAGTGAGGCGCTGGCTTAGTTTGTAGTCGTCCGCGGCATATAAATCGAACGTATTTACCAGATACACGCGTTGAGGGTTATTCCGTAAGATCTGCGCGCCCGACGTGCTCTGCGGCGTACCCGCCAGGTAATCCGCGACCTGCTTCAGCGTGGAGCAGTTCTTCCCGATGGTACTGTTGTTGGCTGACGTGAAGCCGACCGCATCGCATTGTGCGTTGGTGTAGCCGCCGCGGGTTCCGTCGAAGGTGAACACACCGCGTCCGTTGGTGAAGTAAGCTACGTTGAGATTGGCGTGGCGGTATTCCCCACCGAACTTCAGATCGTGGTTTCCCAAGGTCCAATGCATCTGGTCGGTGACGTGACCTGTAACGTCCTGTCGACCCAGTGGCGGAGTCGCGCCGGTGTAGTCAAAGGAACCGACCCTCAACTGCGTGGCGCCTGACGCTAAGATTCCAGTCAGGCCGAGGTTGAGCCCAGCCGCCTGCACATTGAAGTTCTGATCGCGATCGTTGAAGGTCTGCAGAAACGACGCAGCTGCAAACGTCACCTGATTGACGATCCTGCTCGAGAAGGTGCTGTTCTGCACGATCGAGACGTTATGGATGTGCATAGGCGCGGTCTGAAAGTATTCTGCGAAGTGAGAACCCACGTCGGCCGACTGGGTCCCCGTAGTTCCTAAATACCGCAGCGACAAGGTGTATCGATCACTGAAGTTGTGGTCTAGCTTAACAATTCCGTTGTAGCTGTTATAGGTGTTACGTCCGATACTTTGGTACTGCGACTGGTAGCCGCTGCTGGTGCGACTGTCGGCCGGAAATAGCATGGTATACAGGTTGGTCGAGACTGGATTGACAGCTCTGTTCTGCTGCGCCAGAAGTGCTGTACCACCCGCGACCCATTCGTTGTTCAGCACCGTGTCCGCGATGCTGTTGTTAGCGTTCGCAATCTGAACTTCGCCTGCAACGAAGAAAAATGTCTTGTCTTTGACGATCGGTCCGCCCACGGTGAAGCCGCCCTGGTGATTGCGGATTTCCGGCACTCGACTATGCTTGGCCACCGTAGGGTTGAGCCAGGCAAAGTACTCGTTGCGATCGTAATAGAAGACATCGCCGTGAAATGAGTTTGTGCCTCCCTTGATGACCATATTGCTGTTGGCGCCGCCATTCCGACCTACATCGGCCTCGCCTCCGGCCTGCATGCTGAACTGGTCGATGGCTTCGATCGGGATCAGGCCCCCCGCCACACCCGCCACGCCACCCTGATTTGACGCAACAGCATTCGACCAGGGATCGTTATTGTCCGCGCCATCGATCTGAAAGTTGACGCCGGCGGTACGCGACCCGTTGACGGTGTTGCTGTAGGCGCCCACTCCCGGAGCCAGCTTCGTCATTTGCGTGAAGTTACGGCCGTTGAGTGGAATCTGCTGCACCGACGTCGAGTCCACCACCGCAATCAGCGAGCTCGTCGTCGTATCCAGGCTTACGCCGGAGGCAGTTACGTCGATCACAGTGGATTCGGAGCCCACCGTGAGCTGGATGTTCTGGTTGTTTACCTTCGAGATCTCGATCTCCACCCGATCTACGTTTTTAGTTGCAAATCCGGGCGCGGAGATCTGCAGCCTATAACTGCCTACCGCTATCTCCGGAAAGTTAAAGTCACCGCTGCTATTGGCCTTGTTGCTCAGGACCTCGTTCGTTGCAGGGTTGGTTAACACAACCGACGCATTCGGTATGGTTGCTCCAGAGGAATCCGTGACGGTACCTGTCAACGAACCCCGAAAGGTTTGCGCACCGGCAATGGCAGTGGAAATCAGGACGGCGCAGGACGTTAGCGACATCTTTGAGAGATAGCCCATCGTTTGCGTCTCCTGTGCTGCACACTCGCGGGGAGATTGTGCAGATGCAGTAATGCAATGACCTTGCAACCTGATAGGTGCACGGCAGAATAGTCCCTTATGGGACCGCTTAGTTGATGATGTGCCCCAAACCTATCGGAGATTCCTTGAGAAATCAACTAGAAACTTTGGGCCGCAGGATCTCGAATAAGTCGGTCCCATCTGAGATGGGTGAGGCCGTAAGAAGCCGATCGACGGAACATTCTTAGTGGAACTAGACATCTTTCAAGAAAGTCAGCGCGGGCTGACGTTCTAGCGGCGTCGAGAGAACCATGCTGGTTGTCGGACTTCCGTACGGAAGCAGACTCTCGATAAGCGCTTCCAACTCCGCCATCGACGATAGCATCACCTTGAGCAGGAAAGCGTCGGTGCCCGTCAGGTGGTGGCATTGATGGACGGCCTGGAGTGTGGGAAGGAACTTGAGGAACTGGCGGTACCGGTTCCCTTCGCACGTCAACCGGACGAATGCCTTTACGGTATAGCCGAGTGCCTGTAGATCGATCTCCGCGCGATACCCGCGGATGACGCCCAGGCTCTCAAGATGACGTACGCGCTCGGCCGTGGCCGACGGGGAGAGCCCCACCTTCCTTCCCAGTTCGGCAAACGGTAGACGACCGTCCGTGGCGAGCTCCTGAAGGATCTTTTCTCCGATAAGATCGATTCCGCTATCGATTCGCATCCCGGTCTCCCTTCCCAAGTATGAAGCATGACATGAGAGGCGTCTCTCCATAAAAGGTCCTGCCGAGTCCATCCCACCATTGAATCAATGCTTCGCACCGCCAAATACCATTGAAGCTGCATTCCCTTGTCCCGGCAGACTTCGTACGATCGGCAACATGATCGATCTGGACGGTTCCACGCTGTCGATTGAGGATGTTGTTGCAGTAGCGAAGTGCTCGACAGCCGTCGAGATCGATCCGTCTGCTCTCGATCGTATGAATCGATCGCGTCTTCAGGTGGACGCAGCGATGGGAGGAATGAGGCCTGTCTATGCCCTGAACACCGGAGTTGGTCTGCTGGCAAACATCCGTCTCGATGAGACGGAGATTGAAGCGATGCAGGTGAACCTGATCCGTTCCCATTGCTGCGGAGTCGGCACACCGCTTGAAGCCGGCGTGGTTCGCGGAATGATGGTGATCCGCGCGAATGTGCTGGCCAAGGGTCTTTCAGGGATCAGGCCAGTCGTTGCCGAGCGCATCTGCGACCTTCTCAATCATCAGATTACGCCGGTCATTCCTTCGCGCGGCAGTGTAGGCGCGAGCGGTGACCTTGCTCCCTTGGCCCACATGGCCTTGGTCCTGATCGGCGAGGGCCACGCCGAGTACAAAGGACAGATTCGGCCTGCCCTTGAATGCTTTCAAGATGCCGGTCTGGAGCCGCTTCGGCTGCTCGGCAAGGAAGGCATATCGTTGCTGAACGGAACGCAGGCCATGCTTTCTATCGGATGTCTGCAACTTCACGCACTGGAGCAGCTTTGGACCTCGACGCAGATCACGGCGGCGCTCAGTATCGAAGCTCTCCGCGGGACCTCCGCGGCGTTTGACCCGCGGCTTCATGCAGCCAGGCCGCATGTGGGTCAGCAATACAGTGCAAGTCACCTCCTGCAGTTCCTCAAAGGGAGTTCGATCCCGCGCACCCACGGTGAGGGCAGCCGTATCCAGGATGCTTATTGCCTGCGTTGTATTCCGCAGGTGCATGGAGCGGCGTGGGACACGCTGGCGCATGCACGCAACATCTTTGAGATTGAACTTAACAGTGCGACGGACAATCCCTTGGTGTTTGACGAGGCAATCCTGTCGGGCGGAAACTTCCACGGTGCGCCGCTCGCTCTCGCTTTGGATTTTCTCGCAATTGCGCTGTGCCAGCTTGCCGGCATCTCTGAGCGACGGACGGAGCGGCTGCTCAATCCGAGTTTGAACGAAGGTCTTCCGGCATTTCTGGCATCGCAGCCGGGTCTCGAATCGGGCCTGATGATGGCACAGGTCACAGCCGCCGCTCTGGTCGCCGAGTTGCGAGTTCTGGCATCCCCCGCCTCAACGGGTTCCATTCCAACCAGTGGAAATCAGGAAGATTTCGTTAGCATGGGGATGACGTCTGCGCTGAAGCTGGCGCAGGCGGTGACGTTAGGCAGAACGGTGATCGCGATCGAGCTCCTGGCCGCAACTCGGGCGCTCGACCTTCGCGGAGATCGCTCTACCGAACAACTCGAAGAGGCGCGCAGCTTGTTTCGATCGCGTGTTCCGGCCTGGCAAGGGGACTGTGTTCTTTCGATCTGGATGGAAGAGGCTTCGAGATTTCTTGGGGACGCCCCTTTTGCGTCCATCGACATCCGTGCGATTGAGGAGGCTGTTCGATGACCGAGGCTTACACACCCGTTCGGGCTGCGCGCGGCAACGTACGCTCTGCCAAAGGCTGGATTCAGGAAGCAGCGAAGCGGATGCTGATGAACAACCTGGATGCGGAGGTCGCAGAGAAGCCGGAGGACTTGATTGTCTACGGTGGGCGCGGCAAAGCGGCTCGCAACTGGGAGTGCTACCACACGCTTGTAGCCACGCTGGATCGGCTGGAGAATCATCAGACGCTCCTTGTGCAATCGGGCAAAGCTGTCGCCGTGCTGGAAACGCACCGTATGTCCCCGCGTGTGCTGATTGCCAACTCCAACCTCGTGCCGAAGTGGGCGACGTGGGAAGAGTTTGATCGCCTGGACGCCGCCGGCCTGATGATGTACGGCCAGATGACGGCAGGCTCATGGATTTACATCGGCACACAGGGTATTTTGCAGGGAACCTATGAGACGTTTCGCGGCGCGGCAAAGCTCCACTTCAACGACACGCTGGCCGGCACTATCACGGTGACTGCGGGATTGGGAGGCATGGGCGGCGCACAGCCACTCGCCGTCAAGCTGGCCGGTGGAGTGAGTCTCTGCGTCGAGATCGATCCGGGACGCATTCAGCGTCGCATCGAGACCCGCTACCTGGACAAGGCGACCGCGTCCCTCGACGAAGCGATCCAGTGGGCCGTCGCATCGAAGGCCAGGAAGGACGCTGCTTCCATCGGTCTTCTAGGCAACGCGGCCGAACTTCTTCCAAAGATGGTGAGGCTCGGGTTCACTCCAGATCTTGTCACGGATCAGACAAGCTCTCACGATCCCAAGTGGGGATATCTGCCGATCGCGCGCGCGGACGAGGACCTGAACACCATGCGGGCTCAGCAGCCGGAGATCTACGCCAATCGTGTTCGAGCCTCGATCGCACAGCATGTCGAGGCCATTCTGGAGATGCAGAGGCGCGGTGCGATTGCGTTCGACTATGGCAACAATCTCCGCACGCAGGCAAAGCTCGCCGGTGTTACCGATGCCTTCTCCTATCCCGGTTTTGTGCCGGCCTTTATTCGGGATTCCTTCTGCAGAGGTCGAGGTCCGTTTCGCTGGGTAGCGCTTTCCGGCGATCCGGAGGACATTGCAAAGACCGATGGGGCGTTGCTCCATCTGTTTCCGGAAGACAAGCGCCTGCAAGAGTGGCTCAGGTTCGCCTCAAAGGAGATTGCCTTTCAGGGTCTGCCTGCGCGTATCTGCTGGCTTGGGTACGGCGACCGCGACCGCGCCGGTTTGCTCTTCAATCAGATGGTTCGCGACGGAACTCTCAAGGCTCCCATTGTGATCGGGCGCGACCATCTCGATGCCGGTTCCGTTGCGAGTCCACATCGGGAGACCGAGGCGATGCGAGACGGCTCGGACGCTGTCTCCGACTGGGCTTTGCTCAACTTTGCCACCGGCATCGCGAGCGGTGCGGCGTGGATGAGCTTCCATCACGGCGGCGGTGTCGGGATGGGCTACAGCCAGCACGCGGGCCTGGTTGCCGTAGCGGACGGCAGCGACGAGGCGGAGGAACGCTTACGGCTCTGCCTGAAAAACGATCCCGCGATGGGCGTTGTTCGTCACGCAGATGCCGGCTATGAGATAGCCTTGGACACAGCGCAGAGGCGTGGTCTCGACTTGCCGAGCATCCGATGACACCAGGGATCGAGGCCGATCTGCTCATCACAGGGATCTCGCAGCTTGCTACCGCGAAAGGGCCCGGTCCGAAACATGGAGCCGCCATGCGCGAGCTTGAGGTGACAGACAATGCCGCCCTGGCCATCGCCGACGGCCTGATTGTCTGGACAGGCAAGCTGAGCGAGTGGGCAGGGCAATCGTCGGAGAAAATAGATATCGAAGGCAGAGCCCTGCTCCCGGCGCTGATCGACCCACACACGCACGCGGTGTGGGCGGGGGACCGGCTTGCTGACTTCGAAGCAAGGTCGTCAAGTCGCAGCTATGAGGAGATTCTTCGTGCAGGCGGAGGGATTCGCAGCAGCATTCGGGCTTCCGCGGCAGCAACGCGACCGGAGCTCGTTCAGCTTGCCAAGCCTCGCATCGCGGCACTTTTGCGCTCCGGTGCGGGGACCATTGAAGTGAAGTCCGGCTACGGTTTCGAGCCTTCGGCGGAGTTAGAGATGCTCAGAGCGATCTGTGATCTCCGCCCGCTGACGCCGGCCCGGATCCTTTCTACGTTGCTGATCCACATCCCGCCTCGAGAGGACGTCGATCGTGCAAAATACGTCGCTGCTGTCTGCAAGGATCTCATTCCGGAGGTCGTGGGCAGAGGTCTAGCGTCGGCGTTTGATGTGTTCATCGAACGGGAGGCCTGGCATCTCGAGGAAGCTGACGTCATGCTGCGATGTGCCAGGCAGCACGGGCTTGCGATCAAGGTACATTCAGAGCAATTTCAGCGTGTGGGTGGACTGGAGCTAGCCGTCGAGTTAGGTGCTCTTAGCGTCGATCACCTGGAGGCCTGCGAACCCGAACAGTTCAGGCTGCTGGCGAACAGCGATACCGTTGCAACGATTCTTCCGGGCGTAACACTCCATCTCGGCATCCCGGCGGCGCCCGGTCGAAAGCTCATCGATGCCGGCGCCGCGGTCGCAGTCGGGACGGATCTCAACCCTGGATCGAGCCCGTTATTCTCGATGTCCGCGGCACTTGCACTCGCCACCCGGTTGAATGGACTTACGGCAACCGAGGCGCTGGTAGCCGGCACCGTGAACTCTGCCTCCGCCCTGGGCTTACACGACACAGGCAGGCTGGAAGCAGGTTTGCGAGCAGATTTTCTCGTGCTCGAAGAGAAGGACTGGCGTGACCTGGTGTACACCTTGGGTGCGAACCCGGTGAGAGAGATATGGATCGCCGGCAAAAAGGTCGAGACGTCAGCGGCGACCCGGACGGAGTCTGCGTGAGCACCTTTTACTTGCCGGAGCTTCTCTATCTCGATGGCAACTTCGTCCATGGCAAGGGCGTCCTCGTCGAGGATGCGGGACGCATCGAGCGCATCGCAACCAGGCAAACTGCCGGCAGTGCCACCATCGTCGATCTCCCTCGCAAGGCGCTGCTGCCAGGATTCACGAACACACACTCGCACGCCTTCCAGCGTCTGATCCGCGGCAAATCGGAGTCGAGGATCGTCAGCGGAAAGGACTTCTGGAGTTGGCGAGGCACCATGTACCATGCCGCCGCCAAACTGAGTCCTGAAGAGGTCTACGACGTTGCCCGTATGGCTTTCCTGGAGATGTTGCTTGCAGGAACTACGACCGTCGGGGAGTTTCACTACCTTCACACGGACCCGACCGGCAAGCCGTACATCGACCCCAACCTCTTAAGCAAGCAGGTTATAGAAGCGGCACGATCCGTGGGTATACGGATTGTGCTGCTGCGGACAGCCTACCTTCGATCCGGGTTCAATCTTCCTCGCGATGGAGGCCAAACCCGGTTCTTTGAGTCGAAGACCGAATTTCTTCGCAACATGCAGGCACTGCTCAGAGAGTATTCGCATGGGTCGGCGGATGTACGCTTCGGCGTTGCACCACACAGCATCCGTGCGATGCCCCTGGAGGATCTCAAGGACATTGCGGCATGGACCGAAGCAGAGCGGCTGCCGCTGCACATGCATGTCTCCGAACAAATCGCTGAAAACACGGCCTGCGTTCAGGAGTACGGCTGCACGCCCGTCCAACTGTTGAGCCGTAATCGCATTCTGACAAGCCGATTCACCGCGGTTCATGCCATTCATATCCAGCCGGATGAGGTTGCGCAACTTGCGGACGCCGGAGCCACCGTCTGTTCGTGTCCCACCACAGAACGCAATCTTGGAGATGGTATCTTTGCCGCCGATCAGGTGATGGCTTCGGCAATCCGAGTTGCCTTGGGCTCGGACAGCCAGGCCCAGATCGATCCTTTGGAAGACGCTCGCGAACTCGAGTACCATCTGCGTCTCCGTGACGGAGAGAGAGCGATCCTCGATCCAATCGACGGACGTCCGCTTGCAGAGCGCCTCTTCTGTTGCGCCACGCGGAACGGAGCACTCGCGCTCGACGTACCGACCGGAGAGTTTCGCGAGGGGCAACTCGCCGATGGTTTCACGATCGATCTCGATGATCTGTCGATTGCCGGTCAGTCGCCGGACGACCTCCTGCCGATCCTCGTGTTCTCTATGAATCGGTCCGCCATTCGCGATGTCCTGGTCAATGGCCGATACGTTGTGCGTGACCGGAGGCATGCTCTTGAAGGAGAGATTGTCGCTCGTTATCAGGATCTCCACTCGCGCGTGTGGCACGCCACGCCGATCGGGGCAACACGGTGAAGGACGTTGTCGATATCCTTCAGGACCTCGTCCGCATTCCGTCTGCGTCTTCGCTCTCGAATCGAGCGGTTGTCGAGTACGCGCGGTCCGCATTGCATCATGCCGGTTGGAACACCACCACATCAGCCTACGTTGACCCCTCCGGCGCGGAAAAGATCAACCTCGTTGCAGCTCCTCCGGGACAGATCCGCGATCCGGTCGTCGATCGCGCCTTCGTCTGTCACACCGATACAGTGCCGCCTGCGAGCGGTTGGACAGCGGCGCTTGAGCCCGTGATCAAAGACGGCGATCTCCACGGATGCGGCGCTTGCGATGTCAAAGGATTTCTCGCGTGCCTCCTTGCATCGGCCGGTGCGACAGCGGACGCGATCTATCGAAACGGCCTGCGCATTGCGCTTACAGCAGACGAAGAGATCGGCTGCCTGGGTTCGCATCAGCTGCTGGCCGAAGGCTTGCTCCGCCCCCGGTCTCTCATTATCGGTGAACCGACTTCTCTCCATCCGGCCCGGGCGGGCAAGGGATATTGCCTGGCCGAGATGACGATCTTCGGCGCAGAAGCGCACAGCGCTTACCCTGGCCAGGGGCGGTCTGCAATCTACGATGCGGCCAAGGTGATCCGCGCCATCGAACAGTTCGCCGAGCATTTAACGCATCAGACCAACCCGTTCTTCGACCCGCCCTACACCACCCTCAACATCGGAACAATCCGAGGTGGGACTGCCAAGAACATCGTTCCGGCCGAGTGCAGATTTCTGGTCGAATGGCGACCGATACCGGGCCAATCGCCCGAGCATGTGCCTGATGGCATCCGACGTCTGTTGAAAACTTTGAAGCGGAAAGACCCAGAACTTCAGTACGACTTCACCGTGCATCGTCAGCAGCCCGGCTTTGAAACGCACGCCGGATCGGAGCTTGTGCTCGCTATCGAACAGCTTACCGGCAAGCCCCCTATCTCGATTCCGTTTGGGTCAGAGGCAAGCGTCTTTGCGACGGTAGCTGAGGAGGTGGTTGTGTTCGGACCAGGAGATATCAGGACTGCGCATAGCTCCCGCGAGTGCGTTCCCATCGCCGAATTGAGACATGCGTCGTCGTGTATCGAGGCGCTGATGCGGTGAGCAGATTCGGCGCGACTCGGATCACGATTTCGCCCGGACGGTTCTTGCACGGCTTCTTTCAGGCGCGCGGCGAACTGCCGGTGCGAGCTGTTGGCGCAGGAGAGACAGAAACGCCTTCATTGCAGGAGAAAGCCATTTGTCCTTATGCCAGGCGACGATCGTTTGCATGGTCAGTTTGCTGCCGTCCCATGGGATGACGGCCAGTTTTCCTGTCGCGATCTCCTCCTCTACAACCAATCCGGGCAAACAGGCGATACCCATGCCCAGCGCTGTACATTGCTTGATGGTTTCAACACTGGAAAATTCCATGACGGTCTCGGCTTCAACATCTGCCTGGGCCAAGGCGTGTTCCAGTTTTGTCCGATAGGAACAACCGACGTCGGTCAAGAGAAAGGTCTGTCCCGCCAGATCTTTTGGACCGATGCGCGCGCGACTCAGAAGCGGATGTTTGACCTGCGCCACCAGGACCATAGCCTCCAGACAGACGTGCTCCACATGCAGACGAACATCTTTCAGATCGTCGTCGATCACAAGTCCAAGATCGAGATCTCCCCGTTCCAGGTGCGTGATGAGTTCCGCAGAAGCCACGCCTCGGAACAGGAGATTAACTTGAGGGTACTGCGCGCGAAACAGCTTCAGCACAGGGGGAAGGCGATATGTAAGGACCGATTCCGGCGAACCGATGATCAAATTCCCCGCTGGATGATCGCCGCCTTTCGTCACGGTGTTGGCTTCTTCCAGCAGATGAAGCATTCGCTCGGCGTACGGCAGCAGAAGTGAACCATGCGCTGTCAGTCGCACTTGCTGGCCCAATCGCTCGAACAGGGGAACTCCCAGTTCCTGCTCCATGGCCCTGATTTGTACGCTTACGTTGGACTGCACACAGTGGGCTCGCTTCGCGGCTCGTGTGAAGTTGAGTTCATGGGCCAGGATTCGGAAGATGTTCAACTGACGGAATTCCACGCGGACCCCAATCGCTGCCGTGCATGGCTTCCATCTAAACAATTCATTGGACAGATAGGCTCGGCTGCGTAATGGTAGCAGTATTCACAAAACCATAAAACACGAGACATCCAGGCTGGTTGATCGATATTCCCTCCATCCTGGGAGCTCGGCTCTAGCCGCTAACCTGCGTGCTGAAGGATTACTGTACCTCTAAGCTTCTCAACCCAAGGCACGACGCTGGTTATCTCCGAGCCGACTCACCGTTACTCTGTAGGAGGTTTCATGCAGCAACAGTCCAGGATCGCACCCCCGCGTCTCTCCATCCAGACCGCACCGCCTACACGAAGCCGCTCCTTAGACCGAAGCCTGGCCAGCCGGTGTTTGCTTGCGTTGACCGCATCTACCACTTTCCTTGTCGCAGGCGTGGCTCCGGCACAGACGTCGACTCCCGTCGGTCAGCACCCCGTCCAACCTGGACAGCCCCTGCCCTCTCCGCAGCAGCCCGCCATCGCACCTTTGACGCAGTCCGTCACGGTTACCGCGGATAACCAGTTGCTGGAGCCGGAAGCGACGGGTAGCCGACTCGGCCTGACGCCTCTCGAAACACCGGCTCAGGTCTTCTCCATCACGCCCGATACGATTGAACGGCGAGGGTATATACAGATTGAGGACGCCGTGGACAGCCTGCCCGGTGTCACTTCCGGCGGTTCGCCCGCGGACCCCTCCCAATTCGTTGTCCGCGGATTTGTGGGCAACTACGTGTCTCTGCTTCGCGACGGCATCTACGTCGGACCGGCCAACATGGTCACCCGCGCAGAGAACGCGTTCAATTTACAGAGTGTCGATCTCCTGTCGGGGCCAAGCTCGGTGCTGTACGGTCAAGGCGCGGTCGGTGGAACCGTCAACGTCCTCACGAAGAAACCGATCTTTGCGCCGCTCAGCTTTGACGCGTATAGCGTCCTTGGCAGTTTCAGCACCTTTGAGGAAGGCTTCGGCGCAGGCGGCCAGATGAATAAGACAATGGCCTTTCGCAGCGACCTCAGCTACTACCAGAGCCACGGGTATGTCCTCAACGCAGACCCGAAAAACCTGAACGGTACGGGTTCTCTGCTGTATGCGCCGACAAAGACGCTGAGCTTCCTGCTCGCGCTCGATGTGTTGAAAGACAAGCTGCCCTCGTACTATGGCACGCCACTTGTGACCACAGCCTTCGCCACCAGCCCTCTCAAGGGCGTCATCACCGACGACATCGGCCTTGCTCTCGATTCGCGTATGCGTTTCAACAACTACAACGTGCGCGATGCGGTCCTGAACTCTTCCAGTTATCAGCCGTCTTTGACCATCAACTGGCAAGCCACATCTAATCTAATTATTACAAACCAGACCTACTACTATCACGCCGCGCGAAACTGGATGAACGCCGAACAATACATCTTTGTTCCCGTTGGAACGGTGGATGGGAATGGTGGCATCGCCCCTATCAACGAGATTGAGCGAGACCGTTTCCAGGTTCACCACAATCAGCAGCTTCCGGGCGACAGCATCAATCTTGCCTACGCCCACACACTGTTCGGGCGGAGCAACAAGTTTTCAGCCGGCTACGAGTTTTACCATGTGAGCTTCTCCCGTGCGCGGGGCTTCAACTTCGCCAATAACTACGCGGACTTCGTCGACGCTCTCCATCCGGTCCAGGGGAGTTATGCTGTTCCTTACGACCCAGGCGACAATGCAGCCAGAATCGCGCCGACCAGGATCACAGACAATGCGGTCTATGCGGAAGATTCACTGAAGGTTGCTCCCAAGCTAAACGTCGTAACCGGCATCCACTTCGAAAACTTTTACCTGAATCGTCTCAACTTCGGGCCTACGGGTGCACCGCAGCTTGCGAACAACTTCAGCGGCACCTATCATCCCTTCAGCTTCCGCGTCGGCGCAGTTTACGATCTCTATAAAGGTCTTACTGCGTATGGTCAGTTCACCACTGCGAACGCGCCTCCCGGAAGTAACATCTTTCTCGTAAATAATGTACCTGGCGCTCCGTTTAGGCTCTCCGGAGCGAAGGAAGGAGAAGTAGGACTAAAAGATAATTTCCCGAACAACTTCGGAGAAATGACGCTCGCATTCTATGACATCAGCGTAAACAACATCCTGACTGTAACTCAAAACAGCGTCTCGACCGATAACGGACAACAAAGGTCCAAAGGCATTGAATTTTCTACTATTCTTCATCCAGTGCATTTTGTGGATGTCAACTTCAACACAGCATACACGCACGCCAGATACGGTCGGTTCTTCGATCCAAACACAGGCGATAACGACACCGGCCTGGTTCCCGCCGATGTGCCCACGACGAGCGCGAATCTTTGGGTCGACACGCGCAAGGTCGGAAGCCTGCCGATCGAGGTAGGCGCGGGCCTTCGGTTTCTTGGCGCCCGCTACGCGAACAATCAAAACGATATCACTCTCAACCGCTATGCCACCCTCGATATCTACGCGACCTATCATTTGAAGGAGCGGGTCGACTTCTCCGCTCGGGGGAAGAACCTGACCAACAAGGCTTATGCATCCTTTGCAGACATCAACTACCCGACCGAGATCATCCTCGGCGCGCCACGCTCTTATATGCTCTCTTTTACAGGACATTTCTAAGCCTCAGGTGCACTTAATACTGCCCAAGCCAGAGTCCCTGAGCGGAGTACTTCCACTCAGGGACTAGCTGCGCTAGTCCGGGCCGAAACACTCGAATGCTGAACCATGAAAAAGATGCTTGGAAGATTTATCGTCTGGCACCGTCTCCTGGCATTGCCTTCCTGTCTCTTTTTCGGAATCTGGTTTCTCAGTGGCGTTGTGATGATGTATGCGCGGATGCCGGAGCTTACCGAAGCTGGTCGTCTCAACCGGCTTCCGTCGCTGGATCTGAGTACGGCGGCATCGTTCCCATCCAAACTTCCAGCATCGGTGCAGGCGGAAAGGATCACGGTTGGAATGCTCAACGGCCGCCCTGTCTATCGGATTCTTCCGAGTACGGGACCATGGTTTTCCGTCTATGCAGATGATGGATCCGCGGTCGGCACCGTGGATCGAAGTTCTGCGATCCGGACAGCGGCTCAGTTCAGCGGCCAACCCGCCAGCGCCCTTTCCTTTGCCGACGAGATCGCGGATGTCGATCAATGGACGGTATACCCCGCATCAAGGGTATTTCTGCCGTTTCAGATCATCAAGGGAAATGACCCGCGGCACACAAAGTATTACGTCTCTGCAGGGACCGGCGCGGTTTATCTCACAACCACCTCCCGAGGCCGTTTGCTTGCATGGTGCGGCGCTATTCCGCATTGGTGGTACATCACCGCACTTCGCTCCAACAACTCGATGTGGCATTGGGTGATGATTATCGCCTCGGGTTGGGGAGTGCTTATGTGCATCTTCGGCATCGCGGCGGGAACTATGCGATATTCACCGTCGAAACGGTACAGGTTCCCTGGGCCACGCTACTCCTCGGTCCCTCATGTCGGGATGAAGCGATGGCATTACATTTTGGGGTACGGCTTCGGAGTGATTACTTTTACCTGGATCTTGAGCGGCCTCTTCTCGATGAATCCCGGTTCATGGAGTCCGGGGCCGGACGCCTCACGCGCTGAGATCCATTCTTTTGCCGGAGCATCGCTCCGCCCCTCCGCCTTCAAGACAACTCCGAAGGAGGCATGGGTCCAACTTCGCCAGTGCCTTCCGCTTAAAGAGATGGAACTTATCATGTTCAATGGCGAGCCCTACTATATAGGTCGTGATACTGTGTCGGACGTACGTCTTCTCCCGGCGGCGGTGGATGCTCCATCCTGTTTGTTGCAGATGCCGCTCAACCAGCTCGTGGCAGCCGGCAAAAGAGTTGGGGAAGATGCTCCAACTCTATCCATAGACACGCTGAGTAGTTATGACAATTACTACTATGACCGAAAGTTTCAAAAGCCACTGCCGGTGGTGCGTGTGCGTCTCTCCGACCCCAAGGGGACTTGGCTTTACATCAATCCCAAAACAGCGCTCATACAAGCGCGTTACACAGAAAGAAGTCGGTGGGAGAGGTGGCTTTACAACGGCCTCCATAGTCTCGACTTTCCATTTCTTATTTACAGGCGTCCGCTTTGGGATCTAGTTGTTATTGTTCTGAGCATTGGCGGATTTCTGTTGAGCCTAACTGGAATTGTTTTGACGGTCCGCTATTTTCAAAGGTCGGTCAAGAAACGCCGGCAAACACTTCGGCGCGCCTAGGGGAACGCTGCTTCGTAGCGCCCAAATGCGAGCTTTACCGCGAGGAGACGGTTTCTGCCTGGCCGGTATGCCAGCTCCGGTAGGCGGCGTCGAGGATGCGCATGTTCTGAAGACCATCCGTGCCAGGCGCGCGAAGGTCGGTCTCGTCCCGGGAGGCCTGGGCGAAGCTGTCGAGCATGCGGGTGTAGCCGTCGGCGTTCGAGACGGTGAGGCGCTCGATCAGATCTCCGGACCGGTGCAGCGAGAGTTCGGAGGAACGCTCGACGTTGAAGGCGTTTTCGGCCGTGAGAACGCCGTCCGAGCCGGAGACTTCAAGAAGGGTCCGGTAACTCGCGCGGGCGCTGACGGTGACGTCGGAGAAGATTTCGCCGGACATCTTGAGTTGAAGCGAGGCGATTGCTTCGACGCCGCTCGGATGTCTGTTCTGGGTGTCGCGGCGGGCAAGGGTGCGGACTTGGAGGACCTCCTGCTCGAGGACAAAGCGGAGGGCGTCGATGCAGTGGACGCCGACGTCGCCGATGGGACCGCCGCAGGCGAGCGATGGGTCGGCGATCCAGGTGCGTGGCGCCCGGTCGGCCGGGTAGCAGAACTGGGCGAGGGCGAGTTGCGGGTCGCCGATGCGGCCGGACTGGATCTGTTCGGCGATCCACGCGAGGCTCCGGTTGTAGCGGAAGTTCTGGGCGACGCCGAAGAGCGCGTGGGCGTGTTCGGCGGCGGCGACCATGGTTTCGGCCTCGGCGGCGTTCATGCTGAGCGGCTTTTCGCAGAGGACCGCCTTGCCGTGCGCAAAGGCGAGCAGGGCGTCTTCGCAGTGGAGCGCGTCGGGCGAGGTGATGAAGACCGCGTCGATCTCGGCCGAGGCGCAAAGAGCTTCTTTCGTCGGAAAGGCCAGCGGGATGTGGTGGGCGGCGCAGTCGCGTGCCAGCGCGGAGGTGTCCCGGCGCCAAGCACCCTTGAGGACGGCGTGGGCGGAGTGCTGAAAAGCGGGCACGAGGCGGCGGAGAGCGTGGTGGCCGAAGCCCAGGATGGCGAAGCGCAAGCGGGAGTTCGGCATCGTTGTGCTCCTGACTGCTTGGAGATGTCGGGAAATCTGTGGAGGTCGGTAGAGGTTGCTGTGGGCTGCGTTTGGACCGGTACGAGGACGATACTCCTTGCTCAGGAACGGCGTTTTCGCGCCGCTACTCCCACCATCGGGCGTGGGCTTGATGTCGGCACACGGGCGGCCTGATCGAGCCTCCCTGTTATAAATGAAGTGGGAGGGTACTGCCGCCGCAGAGCTCTCTGGACCCGCTAGGAGGCCTGAGCGGGACTTCTCCCGAAGTTGCTGCGCTCGATCTCGCTCGCCATCGCCTGTCCAACCTTTGCCTGCACGGATTTCGAACTTCAGACCTCCTGTGAAGCCGTTCTGTGCACTTACCCCAGCGTCGATCGTCCCAGGATCCATGCGGAGAACCTTATGAAAACTCTCTTCGGAAAGCTTGTCGTCGTCCTCGCCGTCGCCGGCGCGTCTGCTGCTGCCCATGCGCAGCAGCAGACGCAGAATGTGGCTTTTGGCCGCACCACCGTCACCATGAGCCAAGCGTTTCTCGACTCGCTTACTCGATCGGGTGCGACTCTGACGGACCTGAACAGCGGCAACATGATCACAGCCGCCGGAACCACGTTGACGGCCGTAGGCGGCGCCCTGAACACCAGCAGCAAGGCCGGCGAGATCATGCATTCGGGTGGCTACCTGCTTTCGGGTGCAGGACAGGCGGTACGGGTCCAGGACTTCATCATCGATACGACCAACACCTCGCATCCGGTAATCAGCGCCTTGTTTGTGGTGAACGACACGGTGTATGGCCGTGTGGTGCTGTTTGATCTGCAGGCGACATCGAGCTTTACCTTTACCGCGATGCCGGGATCGGGCGTGGCGAATCTGAGCGGCATCTCGGTGACGATCGATGCTGCGGGAGCGAGCGCGTTGAACTCTATCTTTGGCGGGCAGGTGACGTCGGCTGGAACGCCCGTGGGCACGGAAACGCAGTTTGTGGTGTTTGCCGCGACGCCGACCTCGGTGCAGTAGGCTCCAAGGCCTGGTGTGCCCCGTTGCGTGGAAAAGAAGGAGGCTCGGACCAAATGGTTCGGGCCTTCTGCGTTGGTGCGGGTGGATGGGAGCCTGAGTCCGGGTGGCGTTTGTGATAGCCTCAGCTCATCTTTGACACCTTTGAACACCAAAGTCACGTAGAATACTGTTACCAGAAGTTCCGAATCTCCCATCTGTGCAGGGTTAATGGCCGCCAGCTTCGCAATCCCGATCGATTCCCTTCCCCTCGAGAGCGCACCGCCGCCAGCGCGTGAGCTGCGGTTTCGCGAAGCTCGGCTGCCGGGGTGCTTTGTCGTAGAGTTTCCAAAGTTTTCGGACCATCGCGGTTCGTTGGTGAAGGCGATCCAGCGATCCGCGTTTGCGGCGCATGGTCTCCGGTCGGACTTTGCCGAGGTGTTTTACACGACTTCGGAGAAAGATGTGTTGCGCGGGATGCACTTTCAGGCGCCGCCGAGCGATCATGCCAAGCTGGTGTACTGCCTGGCCGGGTCGATCTCAGACGTGGCGCTGGATCTTCGCGCCGGGTCGCCGACCTTTAGCGAGCACGAGGTCTATGAGCTGACCAGCGAGGCCAACAATGCGATCTATCTCCCGAGCGGAATTGCGCACGGATTTTACGTGCAGGAGGCGCCGTCGGTGGTGGTGTACCACGTGACGACGGAGCACGATCCGGCGCGCGATGCCGGTGTGCACTGGAACTCGTTTGGGGCGGCGTGGCCGGGCGAGAAGCCGATTGTGTCCGCGCGGGACGCCGGGTTTCCGACACTGGCCGAGTATGAAACGCCGTTCCGGTATGTCTCGCCGCGGGGCGAAACGGCCGACGATGGTCGCCAGGGATGAGCCTGACGTCCGGGCGTACATCCCCTAAGGAGATGAGATTAAGGGCGATGAGATCTGCCGAAGCGGGTTCCCATGCTGAGCGGCTCCGGTACGTCTGACTTGGCGGCGCCCATGCCCGGTCAGTCCGACCTGTCCGGACTGACGCTGCTGGTCGGTGCGAGCGGGCAGGTGGGGGCGCAGATCCTGCGCGCGCTTGGAGACGAGCATACGGCGGTGACGGCTCGGTCCGGCGGGGCTCGGGCGAGTTCCGGCCCGGAGCTCGATCTGGCCGAGCTCCGGAGTGTTGCGGACGCGGAGCAGAAGCTGGCGGAGGTGCGGCCGGACCGGGTATTTTGTATCGGCGGGATGACCAACGTCGAGGCGTGTGAAGATGTGCCCGAGGCGGCGTTCCGGACCAATGCGCGGGGGCCGGGGTTTCTGGCAGGGTATGCGTGGAGCCGGCGGGTGCCGTTCGTGTATGTGTCGACCGAGTATGTCTTTGACGGGTCGGACGATCGTCCCGGACCGTACAGCGAGGTGGACCAGACCCATCCGCTGAGTGTGTATGGGCAGAGCAAGTTGGCCGGCGAGGAGAGGGTGCGGGTAGAGCACCCCGACGCGCTGATCTTGCGGACAACGGTGGTGTACGGTCCGGACGCCCAGGGGAAGAACTACCTCTACAGTGTGGTGCGAAATCTGCGAGAGGGGCGGCGGATGCGGGTTCCGTCTGACCAGATTTCGACGCCGACGTACAACCGAGATTTCGTCCGGGCGACGTGTGCTCTGGTTGCGGCCGGTGCTACGGGTATCTACCATGTCTGCGGACCGGAGCTGTTCGGGCGCATGGAGTTTGCGCGGGAGATTGCGCGTTTGTTGGGACTCAACGCGGATCTGCTGGACGGTGTCGCGACGGCCGAGCTGGGACAGCGTGCGCCGCGGCCGCTCCGGGCGGGGTTGAGAACCGAGAAGTTGCGGCGAGATCGACCGCAGATTGTGATGCGGACGGTGGGCGAGAGTCTGCGCGATTGCGCGACGGATCTCGAGGCGTTTGTGCGCCAGGCGTCCTGATGGACATCGCTCGCAGAGCCGGAGAGCAGACGGGGGACAAGCCGCTGATCTCGCTGGTCGTTCCGGTCTTCAATGAAGAAGCCAACATCGTGCTGTTCTACGAGGCGGTGTGTCGCGTCCTCGACGGTTTGCGGGATGAGTACATGTTTGAGTTTGTGTTTACAGACAATCACTCAGTCGACCGGACGCCGCAGATATTGCGGGATCTTGCGCATGTGGACCGGCGGGTGCGGGCGTTTCGGTTCTCGCGCAACTTCGGGTATCAGCGATCGATTTTGACGGCGTACTTGCGGTCGGAGGGTTCGGCGGCCATCCAATTGGACTGCGATCTGCAGGACCCGCCGGAGCTGATTCCGGTCTTCCTAGCGCATTGGCGGGCGGGCTCGGATGTGGTGTATGGCGTGCGCAAGTCGCGTCTGGAGGCGCGTCGGTGGAGCCTCGCGCGCCGGGTATTCTACTGGCTGGTCGACTTTTTATCGGAGGATCCGATCCCACGGGATGCGGGCGATTTCCGGCTGGTGAGCCGGCGTGTGATCGAAGAGCTACGGCGCATCGACGAGCCCAGGCCGTACCTCCGCGGGACGATCGCGACGCTCGGGTTTCAGCAGACGGGAGTGGATTATGCGCGAAGGGCGCGCGCCCTAGGTGAGTCGAAGTTTTCGTTTTACGACAACATCATGCTCGCGCTGGACGGCATTGTGAATCAATCGGTGGTGCCGTTGCGGATGGCGACGTACGTGGGGATGCTGGTGTCGGCTATTACCGTGGTGGCGATCTTTGGGTATGTGATCGCGTACTTTTGGACGGGGTTTCGAGCCCCGGCGGGGTTTACGACCACGACCGTGCTGATCCTGTTTTCGCTGGGGATGAACGCTCTCTTGCTAGGGATTATCGGCGAGTATCTTGGGCGGATGTATTTGCAGATGAAGCGTCGATCCCTTTCCATTGTGGAGCGCGAGCTTCACCGGGAGCACGCGGATCGAGGTTGAACCAGGGGGGCGCGATCTGAGGTGCGCGCGCTTGCGCAAACGCGGTGGGACCGGCAACAATCAACTGCATGAATCAGACGAAGTCGGCGGTGAGTACAAAGGGAGCGCCTGCGGCGATCGGGCCGTACTCGCAGGCGGTGCGGGTGGGCGACACCTTGTATACGTCAGGGCAGGTGGCGCTCGATCCGGCGACCGGGGCGCTCGTGCCGGGCGGCATCACGGAACAGACCGTGCGTGTGCTGGAGAACCTGAAGGCCGTGCTGGCGGCGGCGGGGGTCGACATGGCGCACGTGTTGAAGACGACGGTTTACCTGAAACACATGAAAGATTTTGCGGCGATGAACGAGGTGTATGCGCTCTACTTTGCGCCGGCTGGCGTGGTCCCGCCGGCGCGCTCGACGGTTGAGGTGGCGGCGTTGCCGAAGGACGCCCTGGTGGAAATCGAGGTGATCGCGAAGGCGCCGGCGGAGGCCTGAGGTGGGCTGTTTGGCGCTCGGGAGCGGACGTGAGCGGGACGAAGCGACGGGTGGGCCTTCGGCATCTAAACACTAGGAGCAAACGACCATGGCAGAGACGTCGACGGCAGTGGTACCGAAGCAGAAGATTCAGAAGACGGACGCGGAGTGGAGGTCGCTTTTGACGCCCGAGCAGTTCCAGATTTTGCGGCAGAAAGGCACGGAGCGGGCGTGGACGGGCGCTCTGAACAGCAATCACGAGGACGGGATGTATCACTGCGGGGCGTGCGATGCACCGCTGTTTTCGTCCGACAAAAAGTTCGATTCAGGCTCGGGTTGGCCGAGCTTCTGGCACCCGGTGAGCTCGGACGCGATCGAGGCGCACGAGGATGTTTCGCACGGGATGCGGCGCGTGGAGGTGACGTGTGCGACGTGCGGTGGGCATCTGGGGCACGTGTTTCCGGATGGTCCCAAGCCGAGCGGTCTGCGGTACTGCATCAACAGCGCTTCGCTTGGGTTTCAGAAACAGGGTGGGAAGTAGAGCGCGGAAAAGAATAAAAGAGAAGCTCGAATCCAGAACAGAAGCCCCGATCACAAGGATCGGGGCTCTTGCTGTCTGGCGCCCAAGGTAAGTTCTGTTGCGAGAGAACTCCCTAGACTAGGCGGCTTTCACGATCTTGCCGGCCTTGATGCAGCTGGTGCAGACGCGCATGCGCCTGCTCCCGCCGTTGACTAGCGCCTTGACGGCCTGGAGGTTGACATTCCAGCGCCGCCGCGTGGTGTTGTGCGCATGAGAGATGTTGTTGCCGAACTGTGGTCCTTTGCCGCAAAGTTCACACTTCTGTGCCATAACCTGCTCCGATCCTGTGGGTGCGTATGTATGTCGTGAGGGCTGGCTTGCGTCTGAGCCCGGGGAGGTTCGCGCAGGCGATGCAAGTAGACATGAGAGAGCACGGGTGAGCTCTCTTCTCGACTTAATGAGCATAGCACAGCGCTATACACCTACAGGAGAACCGCTCTAGGTGGACGGCGAGCTGTGGGCCGCCGGCTCGCGGAGGGCCCCGCGGAGGTTGCCGCCTGCGTCGGAGAGGCGGGCGCGGGCGCCGGCAAGCGGGATCTGGAGGCGGGCCATGATGATGGCAAGTTTGACGTCCCCGGAGGTTTGGAGCAGAGCGTGGGCGGTTGCGCGGTCGCACCTCCCAGCGCTCTCGATGATGCGCTCGGCGCGATCCACAAGCTTGGCGTTGCTGGGTTGGACGTTGACCATGAGGTTCCCGAAGACCGCTCCGGAGCGGATCATGACGCCGGTGGAGAGCATGTTGAGGACGAGCTTGGTGGCGGTGCCTGCTTTCAGGCGCGTGCTTCCGGTGAGGACTTCGGGCCCGGTGAGCGGCGTGATGGCAATCTCGGCGAGCTCCGCCATCGGCGAGCTCGGCGTGCACGTCAGGGCGATGGTGAGGGCGCCGATGGTCCGCGCGTGCCGAAGCGCGCCGAGGACGTAGGGCGTTCGGCCGCTGGCGGCGATGCCGACCAGTGTGTCTTCTGTTTGGCCCGTGGGTGCATCTCCGAAGCCGGCCGCCTTGAGGTCGTGCGCGCCGAGTTCGGCCGAGTCTTCGGAGGCTTCGCTGGAGGTTCGGAGCGCGGTGTCGCCGCCGGCGATGACGGCGTGAAAGAGATCGGGCGCGACGGAAAAGGTGGGCGGGCACTCGCTGGCATCGAGGACTCCGAGACGTCCGCTGGTTCCGGCGCCGACGTAGAACAGGCGGCCGCCGCGGCGGAAGCGATCGGCGATGGCGTCCACTGCCGCGGCAATGCGCGGAAGTTCGGCGCGAACGGCGGCAGCGACGGTCGCGTCTGCGTCGTTGATGATCACGAGCATCTGGAGCGTGGGGATCTGGTCGATGTCTGCCGAGCGGGGATTGAGGGCCTCGGTGGCGAGATCGGCGAGGTCGGCGGTTTGGGGTTTGGGTTGGAGCACAGGCATCAGGGTAGCGCGAGTGAGCGGCAAACGTAGAATGTGGAGAGGTTCGCAACGAGAGGGACAACAGGAATGGCAACGGAAGTGGAAGCAGGGTTGGCGGCAAAGATCGAAGCGGCGGCGAGCATAGCCGGGCTTCAGGTAACGCACACGGAGGCAGGGCAGGACTTTTCCGGGGACGAGACGGTGCGGTTTCGGATGGCACGCTTGGGGGCTCCGGAGCGCACGCAGATGCTGGAGCTGAGTGCGGGGCTCGATCTCGACAGTCGGCCCGCGCTCGGGGAGGAGCTTGCACGCTATCTGCGGGAGACGGCGCTGCGGCTCAGAAATCCTCGACCGGATTGCTACGTTTCGATCAGCGGTCTGCCGCTCGAGTTTCGCAACTTCGGATGGCCGTTTCACGCGTCGACCTCGGGCGCGGACACGTTTCTTGTGCACGGCGAGGTTTGGCTGGCGGATGGGGAGCAGAGCCCGTTGCATGCCAAGGTTTCGGCGGCGATGACGCAGACGTTCAAAGAGGTCGTGGCGGCGATGGAGCAGCCGTTTGCCGAGGGATTTATCTTCAACGCCGTACGAAAGACGATGGACCAGGGGCAGCTGGAGATGGTAAAGAGCGGCAATCGCCAGCCGGTGCCGGTGACGACCCGCTACTTCAGCGCCAAGCAGAACAGGTTTATCTTCAACGACACGACGGAAGGGCAGAGGACCGAGTATCTGTCGGCAAAGCTGTTCTGGATGTCGGGGGTGCTGGGCGGCGGCGAGCCGGTGTGGCTGCTCGACCCGCGGGATGCACAGTATCTAAACACGACAGTGGCGGAGCTGGGGAAGAGTGCGCAACAGATGGCAGAGGGAAAGCTCGTCAACCTCGTCGGCAATGGGGAGTTTGGGGCGGCGACTGAGCTGTTAGTGGCCGAGCGATCCAAGTACACGGCGGAGATGCAGGAGGTCTTGCTTTCCTTGAAGCCGTCGTTCAATGAGTCGATGCGCGGCGGTCAGACGAATATGTAACTGCTGGGAACTGTTGTACCAGTACCTTTGGTGGGGCGCGGATGGGATCGAGTGCAACGGTGCCTGTTTGCGCCGCGTCATATGCTCGGAATGCGGGTTTAGGAACGTGAGGGTACGACAATGAAAATGGCAACTCTGGCAGCAAAAACTCTGGCAGCAAAAAAGACAGCATCGACACTGGCACTTACACTTGCCTTGATGGGCGGCTCTGCCGTCGCGCATGCGCAGTATGGACCACCGCAGGGCGGCCCGCCGCCGGGTGGCTACGGACAGGACCGGGGTGGCTGGGATGCGCCTCCACAGGAGTATCGCGAGGTGCAGCGTCAGGGCTTCCGCGACGGCATTGAAGGCGCCCGGAAAGACTTCGAGAATCACCGTCGGCCCAATGTGAACAATCGCGATGAGTTCCGTCATCCCAACGTTCCCCGTAACCTCCGTCGTGACTATCGCGACGGATTCCGCCGGGGCTACAACATCGGCGTGCAGCACATGTATGGGGGCGGTGGTGGACCCCGGCCGTACTAAAGCCTGAGCAAATCTGCTCTAGAATGGGCCTGCAGACGATTGATCTGCAGGCTTTTCTATTTGCTTCGCGAGGGATGGTACGGGTTGAAGAGGGCGATGTGTAGAGCAGTGCCTCCGCTGTGGATCTGCTTGTTTTTTGTGGGGATGATGGGTTTCTCGCCGGCCTGGACCCAGGTAGGGACGCAGGCGCCGGGCGTGGGTGCCGGGCCGGATCCAGGAAGTCCAGCGCTCCGCCGCTCAGAAGCTCCGGTTGCCGGGTTTGTGCGCAAGGATAACGAGACGCTGGCGTTTGCTCTGGCGGGATCGGCGGGGAGCCCGGCGCGCGATCTCTCCTTGCACCACTTCGATTTCAACGGCGATCCGGTGCCGACCAGCAAGTTGCATCTGCGCGAGCTTGGGCCGGGCGTGGTGGAGGTGACGAGCGTCGCCTACTCGGTGGGAGAGTGGCAGTTCTCTCTGTCCGACCGGGCCGACTATTACGGCTTTGGGGAGCGCTTCAACACGCTGAATCACGCGCGGACGACCGTGCGCAACGCTTCCCAAGACAACCCGTACGCAAAGGGTGGATCGAGTTACAAGCCCGCGCCATTCTGGATGAGCACGACCGGCTACGGCGTTTGGGTGGATACGACCGCGGACGCCACGTTTGACATGAACGCGACCAGCTCGACGGATGTGATCGTAACCGTTGCGGCGGAGAAGCTGCGGGTTGTTCTGTTTCGCGGGCCCGAGTTTCCGAAGATCCTCGAACAGTTCACAGGTCTGACGCAGCGAGCGATCGTGCCGCCGTACTGGGCCTTTGCGCCGTGGATGGGACGCGACTTCTACCAGAACGACGCGGAGGTGCGGGAAGATGTGGATCGAGGACGCGATCTGGGTCTGCCGGCGAGCGTGATCCTGATCGACTCGCCCTGGGAGACGTCCTATAACAGTTACAAATTCGATCCGAAGCAATTTACCGATGCGCCCGCGATGGTCAAGCATCTGCATGAGGCCGGCTACAAACTTGTGCTCTGGCAGACGCCGTGGATCAACACGCAGACGGACGCGCCGGGGGAGGCGGGGTTTGCGGGAAAGATTGCGCCGCACGGCGAGAATTACGACGAGGCGGCGCAGCATGGATTTTTTGTGAAGCGGCCGGATGGGACGCCGTATGTCGGGCGGTGGTGGAAGGGGATGGGGTCGCTGATCGACTTCACCAATGTGCAGGCAAAGGCATGGTGGCAAAACCAGGTGCGGCAGGCGATCCAGGCCGGGGCAGACGGCTTCAAGGATGATGACGCTGAGGGGAACTTCCTCGGCGACGTGACGTTTGCCGATGGGACGAGCAAGGAGTTGATGCGCAATCGGTACGCTTTGCTGTATCAGAATGCTGTGGAGGAGCTAATTCGGAAGGATCTAAAGGGCAACGGCGTGGTTCTGGCGCGGAGCACGACGACGGGGGCGAACGGTCTGGGATTTTTGTGGGCGGGCGACAACGAATCGAGCTTTAGCCGCGAGAACGGTCTGCCGACGGTGGTGACGGCGGGACTGAATGCGGGCATGAGCGGCATGCCGCTGTGGACGGCGGACCTGGGCGGGTACATCGCCATGCCGGGCGGTCCAGACCCGCGTCTTCTCATGCGATGGACGGAGTTTGCGGCGTTCTCGCCGACGATGGAGCTCTTGTCCCAGACGAATCTGCCGCCGTGGAAGTGGGATGCGACAACCGGCGGGACAAGAGCGCTCGACCTCTATCGGAAGTATGCGGTGCTGCATATGAGTTTGTTTCCGTATCGGTATGCGGCGGCGCAGGAAGCGGCGCGGACGGGGATGCCGATCCTGCGAGCGTTGCCGCTGCTCTATCAGAACGACGCCAAGGCGCGAGTAGCTCCGGCCGAGTATATGTTTGGGCCGGATTTTCTGGTGGCTCCGGTGGTGGACGAGGGAACCCAGCGGCCGGTGTATCTGCCGGAGGGCCGTTGGATCGATCTCTGGACGGGGGTGGAGACGGCGGGTGGACGGACGGCGGTGGTGGATGCGCCGATGGATCTGCTGCCCGTGTTTGTGCGGGCAGGGGCGGTGATCCCGAGGATTCCGGAGGATGTGATGACGCTGGCGCCGGTGGATGGCGTGAAGTCGTTGGATAAGCGGCGGGTGTATGAGGTCTTCGGGGACCCAGGTGAGGCCCCGACGGTAATCACCGATTTTGAGGGCCGAAAGATTGAGCGCAAGGGCAATGTGCTCAAGATCTCCGGCGACCCGGCGCGAGTGACGGTACGGCTCCGCTTCAACCAGGCCGGACGGGTCACCGTGAACGGCGCGTCGATGCGGTTGGACCGGAGCGGCGATACGCGGTCGGTCGAGTTCGATCATGCGGGGACATCTACGGTGAGCTGGGAGTAGGTCGAGAGAATGCTCGTATGGCCGGTGGGGTTCGGTGTCGTGGGCGCGTGTAAAGAACAGACAACCGCAAGAACAACAGCAGATTCCCTTCGGGTATGACAACAAAAGGAAGGCCCTACAACTGCTGTTGCTCAAACATTCGATGAGACCGCCGCTAGGAGCGACGGCCGGCGCCGGCTTTGAGGGCGGCGAGGCTTTCGGGATAGTGGGGGGCGTGAGGTTCGCCGTGGGGCTCGCCGGCGGGCACGGTGGACGTGGCGGGGGCGTCCGCACTTTGATCGCTGCTCATGCGTCGCCAAAGGATGCGGAGGATGGCGATGACGGGGACGGAGATGAGGGCGCCGACGACGCCACCGAGTTCTCCTCCGGCGAGGACGCCGAAGATTTGGGCGAGGGG
>CAXUIB010000007.1:0-34338 GCA_964250945.1 uncultured Acidobacteriaceae bacterium | reverse complement strand
AGAGTATGGGAGTGCCGTTTTCATTGGGGAAAACGGCCATGAGACCTGTTATTTCGGTATACACCTACAGGAAAACCGCTCTAGCTGTGCGTCAGCTCGGGGTCTGGCGGCACAGTCCAATCCCTTGCGGGCACATAGTCACTACGTCGCGAGAGGCGATGCATAACGTATGTCGCTGCAAGGACCAAAGGTCGCGCGGCGGGCATCCCACTTATTCGTGCGACCGCGAGCTTTCGACGCTTGCTCCGGCTTGCAGCCGACAGGGACTGGCCGCGAACACGGTAGCGGATCAGAGGTTCAGGAAGGCGGCATTTGCGTACCGAGTGCCATGTGCTAAACCACCAGTCGGCATCTTCCATGGTAGCCAAATCAGGATTGAACGGGTGTTGCAGCATCGTCTGACGACGCACCATCCACGAACTTGGCATCGGCAGATGCCGCGCCAGGGCGAAGGCGTACACTTTGCCGGCCTCGGTAATCAGCATATGATCCACGGCCACGAAGTCCTGCTGTGATCTGCGTAGGAAATCTATCTGTCGTTCCATTTTGGTCGGCAGCCAGACATCGTCCCCATCCAGAAAAGCTACAAACTCAGAGGACGCGGCTGCAACGCCCGTGTTCCGCACTGCTCCGAGCCAGCCTAGAGGTCGTCGAATTACGTGAGTGCCCGGAAACTCTTCGATCACTCCGTCAATCCAGGAGTTCGAGTCCGAGACGACAACGATGATTTCGCAAGAAACAGTCTGGTTGTAGACCGACTCAAGCGTTTCCCGGAGAAAAGGTCGTTCTGCGTCGGTCATACATGTAACGATTGCAGTTGCATCCGGCATCTTGAGTAGCCTCTTTGGACAGAGATGGCAGATCGATGTGTCGGTGATCAGGGTGGGCGAACTAGACAGTGGAGTTCACTCGTTGTCCTGGGCTATTCTCCCATGCGACTCGCATCCCGGCGATCCCAAATACATCTGAGTCTTTGCCGGTCGCGAAGCTCCGATCGCTAATGAGCCGCCATTTCGGAACGACACAAGAACCGAAATCTGTTTTATAGCCTTCGATCTCGATGCTATCCTCGAATGCAGCGGAACGCGCTCCTTGTCTGGGCTCGGCTTTCCGTCAGTTAGGAACTTTCATGTTTCGTTTTCTGCTTATTCTGTTTTTGACGGTTTCAGGTGTGGTCCGCGCCCAGACCGGGGTAGAATCCCCGGCTGTCCACGATGCTTACGTTCTCCAGGCAGGCGATAGCTTCGAGGTGACGTACACGTATACCCCTGAGTACAACCAGACCGTTCTGGTGTCGCCCGACGGCGTTGTCGGTCTGACAAGAGTAGGGCCGGTAAAGGTGGGCGGCTTGACCGTCTCCGCGGCGCGCGCCCGGATCGCCGAAGCGGCTTCTCGATCGGGGTTGAATGAACCAGAGGTCTTCATCACACTTCGCGATTACCTGAGGCCTCAGTTCACGGTGCTCGGAGATGTATTCAAGCCGGGTAAGTATGACCTTCGAGGACCTTTGCGCGTCGCGGACGGCCTGGCGGTCGCCGGTGGCCTCAACCTCAATGCGCGGCACAAAAACATCATCCTGATTCACCCTATCGACGAAACGACCGGCGTCGCTTCCCTGATTAACTACAAGCGACTGGAGAAGGGTAAAGGGGAAGTTACCTTCGATGCACTTCAAGCAGGAGACATTATCGTGGTGCCGACCTCCAATCTCAGCAAGGTCGAACGTCTCGTCAAGATCGTCAACGTAGGTATCTTCTACAACCCAATCCCCTGATGACACAGATACGAAGATCCGGCTTGGCTGGACTGCGGTCGAACTCGGCGGGATCACGGCTTGAGGCAAATGCAATCCCCCTGGATGACGTAAGACGTGCCTGGCCAACGCGGCATCACTCTGGTTTGTTGACGAAAAAGACGGGTACCGACCATGGGTCAAACCCGGTCCGATACTCCACTTATCTGCTTCTTCTGCTTACAATCTGCCTATACTTCACTCAACACTATCCGGCTTCCGTGATGCAGGGCGGTGGAGTGGATGCAAATTACGTAGTAGGCGAGCAACAAGGAAACGCCGGACGGCAGATTGCCTTTCTGGTTCTGGGGTTTGTAGGCCTGCTCGGCGTCTACCATGGCTACAAGGAAAAGCAGGGCGCCGTGCCCTGGAACGCCCGCATGCTTGTGCCGCTTGCCCTGCTCCTCGGATGGTGTTTCCTTAGTCTTTTCTGGAGCGATATATGGATGGTTGCTGCCAAGCGGCTGTTTGTCGTCGGTCTTATGTTCCTGGGCGGCTTTGGGCTTGCGCTCTCATGGACAAGCGTCGAAATCCTCAAATTTATCGCTCTAAGCAGCGCAATTAACCTTTCCATCGGAGTCTTCGACGAAGTTACAGGTGGGTATTTCGCGCCGCTCTCCGGAGCCTACCGTTTTTCAGGCACGATGACTGCCAACGAAGAGGGCTACCTGTGCATGGTGCTGGTCGTGGCCTCAGTATGCGTCGCCCGCACGCTAAGTAAACGCAGATCGGCAAGCCTGCTCTACTATTGCTCAGCGTGCTATGGCCTGGTGTTTATGTTACTCACCCGTTCCAGGGGCGCTCTCACTGCGCTGGCGGTCGCCTTATTCCTTTACTTTTTTGTTGTCCTGGATATTCGGAGGAAAGTACTTACTGTTCTTCTCCTGGGGACTACAGGCCTGATACTGATGGGGACGGGCGTGCTACCGGTGATCGCCGATGCGCTCAACCGGGGTGGGGAGGGAGGCCAGAACTTCACCGGGAGGACGCCCCTGTGGGCAGAGTTGATGGGCTACGTGCAAGATCGACCGTGGCTGGGCTATGGATACGAGAGTTTCTGGACCGTGGCGACCATCGACGACATCTTCAAGCATCAACATTGGGCTACCAATTCCGCACACTCGGAGTACATCGAAAGCATGCTGACGATCGGAATCATCGGCATGGTGTTGCATACCGGCGCCCTTCTGATCGGTGTGCTCGAAGGAACGCGGCTCTTTCGATCGACGCAAAATCTGGCCTGCTATCTAGCGGCGAGTCTCTGCGCGATTTATCTTGTGGGTGGCTATCTCGAGGCGCTCCTCATCGTCAAGCCCTCGATCGTGACGTTTTACCTGGCTTTGCTGATCTGTGTTCTAGTTGTTTCCGGGAAAGCGGTAGAGGTGTCCGTTCCTGGGAGAGTAGCAGCGCGCCCCCTTCTCAAGGGCGGTAAGTCGACGATCCTGGAGAGGGCGTGAAAAGCTAACTTCTAAAAAAAAGATCTGATCAAGCCGATTTCCCGGCGAGGTTCTCAACGCTGCGTAACTTCGTCTTTTCTCGTATCGCGCGTTGGACCCTTTGCGCGAGTCGCTTCGGCGACAAAAGAGCGGCGAACGCGAGTCTTATGGTTCCTCTGATTTTAGATCCACTTAGAATTTGCACTATCGCCTTGCGATACTGTATGCCTGAGAGGAGATCCATCCGTTCAAGTGAGCGGACCCAGAAGGGCCGCCGCCCCTGCCGAGCACGGAAATCGTCAAAGCTGCTCTCCGGATGGCCTCGCTCGCGATGGTGCGCGCACTCGATCGCATGCGAGTAGCGATCGAGCAATGTCTGCGCCTGCTGGGAGTTTGTGCTTGTGGAGTGCAGTCTGTAATGCGATAGCACATCATCGAGGTTGGCGACTCGGGTCTGCTCGGTCATGCGTAGAAACAGGTCAAGATCTTCGCCGGCGCCGTTGATACGAAAGGCTCCCCTTCCTTGGAATACGGAGGTGCGAAACATGAGCGTAGAGTTGGCCACGGCATGGCGACCCAGCAAAAGGTCGCGCCGGATCTGATCGTGATCGAGAGCCAACGGCGGTGTCGGACCCGGCCGTCCAGCCTCGCCGATGTAGGCAAATCGAGTTCCCAACATGCCGACCGGGGAGTGTTGATCCATATAGGCGATCTGGCGTTCGAATCGATGTGGCAGAGGTACATCATCTGCATCGACAAAGGCCAAGTACTCGGTGTTACAAGCCTCGATCACTCTGTTGCGGGCTGCGCCTTGCCCTTGACGACCCTCCATCTGCAGCACGGTCAACCGTGGGTCCTCGATGGAGAGGAGATACTTCAAGGAAGCATCGGTTGAGCCATCGTCGACCGCAAAGATCTGAAACTCGCGAAAGGTCTGATGGAGAACGGCCGAGACGGCTTCCTGGAGATACGGCATGGCGTTATACACTGGCATAACGACCGTAAGTCGCGCGGGTGGCTGCACTCTGTCACCTTAGCAGAACGCGAACCGAACAGGTTACTTATTCTGAAGCCGTGCTGAGACGGCCGGTGTCAGCTTCTGTGAAGCAACTGCACTCTCGTATAATGACCGCGGTGGTAGAGATGGTTAGACCTCCGTATGTTGCGAGGTACAACGGCATTGAGGTGTATAGAACTCTGAGGTTATGGATTAATGGCTCGTAAATTGAAGGTCTTGATCTACCAAATTGGAAGTCTGGGCGATACGATTATCTCCATGCCGTGTTACCGGGAGATCGCCCGGCGTCATCCGGATGCGGAGCGGTATCTGCTTACGAACTTTCCCATCGGAACAAAGATGGTCCAGGCGGAAGCTCTGTTGCGTCCCTGTGGTCTGATCGAGGGGTCGGTGGAGTATCCGATGCCGCTTCGCGACGCGAAGGAGATGGCGAAGCTGTATCGGAAGCTTCGAGCTCTCAAAATCGACATCCTGTACTATCTGACGCCGGAGAAGAGCCTTGTCAATCTGGTGAGGCACTGCACGTTCTTCAAGGTCTGCGGAGTTCGGAGAGTTGCTGCGATTCCATGGTCACGCGACCTGCGATATCCGAGGGAGATTGTTCCGGGGCAGCTTTGGGAGTCCGAGGCATCGCGGCTCCTGCGGACGCTCGACCCCGAGCGAATGCCGGGTCCACCTGAGCCGGCGGACCGGTCGCTTGATCTTACCCATGAGGAGAGAGCCGCGGCGGCGGGTCTGATCGGCGAGATGGCTGGTAGGCCTCGCTTTGTGGCGCTTTCCGTCGGTGGCAAGGTGCCGATCAACAACTGGGGCGATGAAAACTGGGCTGCGGTGTTGTCCGCACTGTCGGCGGAGAACCCGGATCTGGGCCTGGTCTTGGTGGGCTCGGCCGATGAGCGCGAGCGGAACGACCGCCTTGCTGGAGCGTGGGCAGGGCCGAAGTTGAACTCTTGTGGCCGCCTGACGCCGCGCGAGACCGCGGCTCTGATCGAGCGGGCGGAGGTGTTTCTGGGGCACGATACCGGCACGCTGCATCTGGCGGCCGCGGTAGACACGCGCGTTGTCGGTGTCTACAGCGCCCGAAATCCACCAGGCAAGTGGTACTCGGATCGACCTGCGGATCGATTTTTCTACCACAAACCTCCGTGTTTCTACTGTGAATTGGAGAAGCCGGCGGAGTGCCCGCATGGGCTTGTCTGTATGACCTCGCATCGCCGGGAGGAGGTTGCGGCAGCAGCGCAAGGAGCGATCGCTCGGTTGGTGCGCGGCAGCCCAGGTGCGAAACATGCTGCGGCCGTGTAACCCGCCGGAGACACTGCTATCCCTCCTGAGAGGCATGCCGGCAGTAACTCGGATGTAGTAAACAGGGGGTAAATCGTGGATGCGCCGAGCTGGGGTACGCAGATGTCGGTGGTATGATCAGCGACTAAGAAAGATAATGCAACGTACTTGGTGCAGCACTGAGTCGCTTACATGTGTTCCTTTGTTCGGTGCACGTACTAAGTCCCTTCCTCAAGGGAAGTTTTTCATAGGAGTACCTGGATGAGCATTGCTGTAATTACGGGATCTGCAGGTCTGATTGGTTCGGAGGCTAGCGTATTTTTTGCTAACCTCGGATTTGAGGTGGTGGGCATTGAGAACGATATGCGGCGTGAGTTTTTCGGCGCCGAAGCGTCTACTGCGTGGAACCAGCAGCGGCTCAAAGAGGAGCTTGGATCAAGGTATCGTCACGAAAATTTTGACATCCGCGATCGAGAGCATGTCGAGCGCTTGTTTGCCGATCTCGGAAAAGACATCGCTCTGGTGATCCATACAGCCGCCCAGCCCTCTCACGATTGGGCCGCACGCGATCCGCACATGGACTTCTCGGTGAACGCGAACGGCACTTTGAATCTGCTGGAAGCAACACGGAAGTTCTGTCCAGACGCGGTGTTTATCTTTACCTCGACCAACAAGGTGTACGGCGATACGCCGAATCGATTGCCTCTGATGGAACTCGAGACGCGTTGGGAGATTGACCCCTCGCACAAGTACGCGGTCGGTATCGATGAGGAGATGTCGATCGACCAGACGTTACATAGCTTGTTTGGCGCATCGAAAGTAGCAGCAGACGTGCTTGTGCAGGAGTATGGCCGATACTTCGGGATGAAGACCGCATGCTTCCGCGGTGGGTGCCTGACCGGGCCGAATCACAGTGGCACCGCGCTCCATGGATTTCTAGCCTACCTGATGCGCTGCACAGCCACCGGCCGGCCCTACACGGTGTTTGGCTATCACGGCAAACAGGTGCGTGACAATATTCATAGTGCAGACTTGATCGACTGCTTCTATCACTACTACAAAAATCCACGGAGCGCCGAGGTCTATAACATAGGCGGTGGAAGGTTTAGCAATGCTTCCATGCTGGAGTCGATTGAGATCTGCGAGAAGGTCGCCGGCAAAAAACTAGATCAGACCTACAAGGAAGCCAATCGCATCGGAGATCATATCTGGTGGATCAGTGACACCGGAAAATTTGCCCGACACTATCCCGACTGGAAGCAGAAGTATAATGTCGCCGCTATCCTGCAACAGATCTTCGATAACAACGCAGACCGATGGGCAAGTGAGCGGGCGTGATTAATCAAGGAAAGCAGAACTTACTTGGCGTTGGCATCAGCGCAGTGGACTACGAGTTTGCGGTCGCTTCGATCCTGGAGCACGCGAAACTCGGTCAGCGATGGGCCACGACCGCGCTGGCCGTTCATGGCGTTATCACAGGGGCGCTGGACCGCGTCCATCGGTACCGACTCAACACGTTTGATCTTGTGACTCCAGACGGCCAACCCGTGCGCTGGGCCCTGAATCTGCTCTATGGGACCAAGCTTCGCGACCGGGTTTACGGTCCGAACATGACGTTGATGGTCGCGCAAGAAGCGGCGCGGCAGGGCGTCCCGGTGTTCTTTTACGGAAGCAAGCCGGAGGTTCTGGATCGGCTTTGCACGCGCATGAAGGAGCTTTGCCCGGGTCTCCAAATTGCCGGTGCGCGGCCTTCGCAGTTCCGCAAGCTCTCGGCCGAGGAGCAGATGGCTGCGGTAGAACAGATACGGAGCTCCGGCGCAAAGATCCTGTTGGTTGGTCTCGGATGCCCAAGGCAGGAGGTCTTTACTTACGAGATGAGCCAGCATCTCCAGATGCCTGTGCTGGCTGTGGGAGCCGCATTCGACTACTACTCGGGGCTCCTCAACGAACCACCGGCTCTCGTTCAGCGCTTGGGTTTGCAGTGGTTTTACCGGCTTTGCCAAGAGCCGCGCCGATTGTGGCGCAGGTATCTCTTCACTAACAGCCAATTTGTAGGGCTTTTTGTCGCACAATGGCTGCGGATCTGGAGGCCAAGTCTCGGAAACGCAGACAAGCCCCTCACGGAGGTCCGATTCGGCTAAGGCGCCACAAACAATTCTCAGCGGCAGGTTCTATGTCATTCGCTGAAAAAGTGGAGCTCTCCTAGGGCAGACAGAGCTTATGCGCGACAACTTGCTGTAGGATTAAATCCAACCCCTCTTATGACTCTTGATTTCTTGCCGCTTCGGGAAAACTGGCCTGAACAATTTGCGGAAACCAAAACTCTCTCCGGTGCGGCGGCCATCAGTGCGCTCCGTGAACTCGCAGAGACACAGCTCTCCTTTGTTCAGGTAGGCAAGTTAGACCGTGCCATCACCCAAGCGCTCGAGCAGGAGGGCGGACGCGCAGGCCTTTCTAGCGTTCGGCTTGCGCTGGTCGGCTCCGCGACGACGTCGCATCTGGCTCCTGCGATCCGTGTCGCCGCGTTTCGGCGAGGTCTTCTGGTGGAGGTATACGAAGGCAACTATGGGATGTACATGCACGAACTATCCGATCCCGGATCGGCGCTACGTGCCTTTAAGCCGGACGCACTCCTGATTGCTCTCGATGCGCATCATCTGGCCAACGCCCCTGGAGCGAGCGCAGCGGGCGCCTTGTCGCTGATGGAGCAGTGCTGGGATCTAGCTGCTAGGCATCTTCAGTGCGCTGTGCTGCAGCAAACCGTATTGCCGGTGTTTCCTCCATACCTTGGAAACAATGAGCAGCGGCTTTCTGATTCGCCCGCCCGTATCGTCGACGAAATAAATGCCGAACTTAGAAAGAGAGCGGATGCGGCAGGCGTGCACCTACTTACTTTGGATAGTTTCTGCCGAACGGAGGGACTAGCTGCCTGGTATGAGCCGGCTCTCTGGTATAAGTCCAAGCACGAGGTGCATCCTCGCGCCTCCGTTGTCTATGGTGATCAGGTAGCACGTGAGTTAGCCGCTCTCCGTGGACTGTCATCGAAGTGTCTTGTGCTCGATCTTGACAATACCCTGTGGGGTGGAGTGATCGGAGATGATGGCCTAGAAGGAATCGTTCTAGGGCAGGGAAGTGCGGTAGGGGAAGCATACCTTCACTTTCAGCGTTACTGCCTGGCGCTTGCCTCCCGCGGCGTGATCCTGGCAGTATGTTCGAAGAACGATGAGGGGAACGCGCGACTTCCTTTTGCGAAACACACGGAGATGGTTCTTCGCGAGAGGGATATTGCGTGCTTTGTTGCGAACTGGCAGGATAAAGCATCTAACTTGCGTCAGATTGCCACGACTTTGAATATCGGCATGGACTCTCTCGTATTTGCCGATGACAATCCAGCCGAGCGTGCGCTTATTCGCAAGGAATTACCATTGGTACAAGTACCTGAGTTACCGGAGGACCCGGCTCTCTATGCGAATACTATAGCGAGGGCGGGTTACTTCGAAGGTTTGAACGTTACATCCGAGGATAAGGACCGTAGGCAGCAGTATCAGGCCAACTCCGAACGCGCACGGATGCGGGAGCAGGTAACCGATGTCGAGGGCTATCTGAAAAGCCTTGAAATGGAACTCATGGTCGAACCTTTCAGTGAACTCGGGCTGGCCCGAACGACGCAGCTAATCAACAAGACGAATCAGTTCAACTTGACCACGCGACGATATACGGAGGCTGAGACGCGCTCTCTGGCTCATTCAGCAGAAGTGATTACCCTGCAAGCGCGGCTGACCGATCGGTTTGGGGACAATGGCATGATTGCCGTGTTGATCGCCAGAGTGGGGCCAGATCGCGAAGCTGTGATTGATACGTGGCTCATGAGTTGCCGGGTTCTTGGTCGTCGCGTCGAAGAAGCCTGCCTGAACGCGCTGGTCGGAGCTTGTAAAGATCACGGTGTAACTCGTCTGATAGGTGAGTATAGGCCGACAGAAAAGAATGCGATGGTTCGTGACCATTATTCGCGGCTGGGCTTTTCGGAACGTTTCTCAGAGCGGCCTTCCGCTGAGCAGAGATTCGAGCTCGAACTAGATGCGTACCAACAAAGGCCGGTCCCGATGAAGGTATCTCGATTTGTCGCGCCGGTTCACGCCTAAGATGCCTTTGGCAGGAGCGTTTCTCTTATGCAGCAGGAAGAAATCTATCGACGTCTTACTTCGATCTTTCATGACACATTTGATAATGACGCGATCGTGTTGTCGCCGAACACAACGGCGCATGACATCAAGGGTTGGGACTCCGTAAACCATATCAATTTGATCGTGGCGGTCGAGCAGGAGTTCCATATCAAGCTAAAGACGGCTGAGTTGGAGTCGTTGAAAGATGTCGGCGAGATGGTTCGCCTCATCGAGCTTAAGACGCTCTGACGTGCAGATCCGACCGGCTCACGACCTCAGACGGATGTGTGTCTCCTATGTTTAATCGCGGATCCGAATCCGAGCTCGTCCCGGAACTCAACACAGCTCCTGATGGGATTGCGCTCACTGACCCGCATACTGAACCTCCTGCTCCACTTAGGCGTCTACGTCTTTATGTCGGCGCTCTTCTTATCGTCCCGTTTGCTTATATAACGGTCTGTTTCTTTGTGATGCGGTCTGAGTTCTTTCTAAAACGCACGCAGAATATTTATCTGGCCCAGATGGGTTATGGTCTGCGACTCAGAAATGCTGACTGCCAGATACTGGTTTTCGGGGATTCGTCCGCCATGGAAGGTGTGGATCCTGGCATCCTGAGCAAGGAAACTGGTCTCTCTGCATGTAACATTGCTGAACCCGCCGGTGTAATGCGACTCAATGGGACTATGGTGCTCGACACCTATCTAACCCGCAATCCTCGGCCGACGTATCTCATCCTGCTTCTCTCTCCGAACGGCATGAGACCGACCTGGTTGCACGAAGGCAACTACGAAGCTGTGCTGATGCGGGTGCGGGAAAAGCCGGATCTCGGGCTGCTCTACGCCGTGATCCGTCATGGAGATGACATCTTACCCGCGATCGGAACATCGGGTAGATTTGTCCTGACGTGGATTATCCATCCTCCTCTGCCAGCAAGTATTGTTCGCGGGCGGGACGACAACCGCGGGCGATACCCCGATGCTTCAGAACGCATGACTACATGTCTGACAGACGCTCGCATCAATCCACCCAGCCGGGAGTGGGTGGATGGTTTTCGCACAAGGTATGGCGTCGAGGGCACGCATGTGCTGGTTGACGTGACACCGGTTCCCGATTGCGATCCCGCTCAGACGACGTACATGCGGGAGTTTGCTCCGGGCACTGGCATCACTGACAATCGTCTCCAAATTTTTCCAACTCGATGGTATACGCAAAGCGGTCACTTCCACCTGGGATCGTCAGAAGGTTGGGGGCATCTCACCGCCAGTATTGCAGATCAAATTAACGCGCAGCAGCAGGCCGGGCGGACTCGCTAAGAGATGCTTTTTTCGTCCAACGCCTTCATTTTCCTGTTCCTACCCATTACGCTCTTAGGCTTCCAGATTGCAAGTCGATTCGGCCGTGTTCCGTTGTTCTCGTGGCTCGCGCTTGCCTCGCTTTTCTTCTACGGGTATTGGAACCCTCCTTATGTTGTTCTCCTCCTTGCATCCATCGCCGTAAATTACCTATTTTCCATGTGGATCTCTCGATCGATTGAGGCGGCGAAGACGCGCATTCTGGTGACGGCCATTGCTGCAAATCTAGCTTTGCTCTTTTGGTTCAAGTACCTGTTTCCAATGCTGGGGTACTTTCATAATGCCGGCTGGCTCGGCCGAAGCTTCGGTAGCATCATCCTGCCGTTAGGAATATCCTTCTTTACCTTTACACAGATCGCTTATCTCATCGACTTAGCTCAAGACGTCACACCGCGGCAGGACCTACTTTCCTACATCCTATTTGTAACGTTTTTTCCGCACCTGATAGCGGGACCGATCATCCACCACAGCGAGATGATGCCTCAGTTTGCAAAGCATCATCAGACCGGACTTCGCAGCGACGATCTTGCTGTTGGGATTACGTGGTTCCTTCTAGGTCTTGGGAAGAAGGTTTTGCTGGCTGACCGGCTTGGTCCTATGGCGGACGCCCTCTACGCTCGCCCGCACGCTTTTGGCTTCGCGGGCAGTTGGCTTGGTTTGCTCTGCTATGCTTTTCAGCTTTACTTCGATTTTTCGGGATACTCGGATATGGCGCTGGGTCTTGCGCGAATGTTCTCGATCTCCTTTCCGGTGAACTTCAACTCGCCGTACAAATCGACGAGCATTATCGAATTTTGGCAGCGCTGGCATATGACCCTGTCACGCTACCTAGGTGCGTACCTCTATAACCCAATCTCTCTGCGTATGACACGCCGCCGGATCCAGCAAGGGAAGAAAGCAAACAAGCGGGCTACAAAGACGATCGAGGGGTTTGTGCAGATGATCGCCTTTTCCCTCTTGTCGACGATGTTGTTAGCCGGTATCTGGCATGGCGCCGGTATGCAGTTTGTACTGTTTGGGGTTGTGCACGGAATTTATCTGGTCATCAACCATGCGTTTCGCACGTTTGTTCCGGAGGATTCTCCTTGGCAGAAGTCATTTCCGTCGATAGTTGGCCTGTTTCTCACCTTTGGTGGCGTGCTTATTGGGCAGGTGTTTTTTCGCGCTAATTCTGTCGGGGATGCATTCTATGTCTTGGGGAGTTTGCTTGGTCTGCATGGCGGTGGGTCGCCGTTGCTTAGTGATCCTTTGTTGGCGAAAATGCCTACATATTCTTTGTTTTTACTTCGTCCGGCTGGCGCCGTCGCAGCCCTACTCTTCTGCTTTTTTGTAGTTTGGGGACTACCCAATACCCAAGAGATTCTGAACCAGCTCGAGAAAGGCGCGCGCCGTCACTCGAGTCTGCTGCCGAATGTTTACTGGAAGCCTAACCTGGCTTGGGCAGCCGGTCTATGTGTCCTTTTCATTGCATCCCTGATGTTGATCTCTGAAGGATCATCGTTTCTGTACTTTCAGTTCTAAGCGGACACTCTAGATCTCGATCACTCCGGGTATGCTGCGCCGGCGGATTCCAGGCGTCTGATAGGCACTCACCACTCGCCGATAAAGATCTTCCGCACGCTGCGTACGCGGACCCCACGCCAGCTTACGAGCAGCGTTCCAGCCGGCAGTTGACATGTCCTCTCTCGCTTGTGGAGACGATAGAGCAAATGTCTCGATTGCCTGTGCGATCGCCCTGATTGTAGTAAGTTGATCGGAGACTGGGACCTTAATTCCGGCTTCAGAGGGAACTAGGGAATGCGCGCCCTGGTGATCGAGTGTAATGATCGGCAGGCCGAGCGCCATGGCCTCGAGGAGCTGGGATCCCATGGAATCTCGCAGACTGTTGAAGAGAAAGGCATCATGAATCTGATAAGCTTCTCGGACCTCCGACCACGAGGAGCGCTTGCCGCTCCAGATCACCTTCTCACCGAGTCCTCTCTCGGCGATCATCCGCCGCACGACGTTCTCGGGTAAGCCGTCACCTAAAACGGTAAGAGTAAAATCCACCTTTGTTTGAGCGAGAGCATCGAGAGTAAGTGCTAGAGCTTTTCTGGGTAACATGCGACCAACCCAAAGTAGACGCAGCGAGTCTTTCTGCTCAAGAAAGCGTCTCGGAGTTTCTGCAAAATATGCTTCGGGCAAGCCTGTATCCATACTCAGAACAGCATCTTTCCTGCCGAGCCTTCGCATCAATGAGAGTGTCTCGTCGTTGGTAGCAAAAACCACGGCCATACGGCCCATCCAGTACCGGTGAAGTGGAGAGTATGGAAGCAGAAGAGTAGTTATGGTCCGCGCTAATTCTTTTCTCTGATCGGCGCCGAAGTAGGACCCCATGCTGCACGGCGAGGTCTGACCACCACCGACCGGCCCAAAGATGACAGGAATTTTGAGTCTCCATAGCTGTGACGGCACGTGGATGCTGCCGTAGGTAACATGGTGTACGACGTCGAAGGGATCGGATCTGTGCAGGGTCCGGGCAGCTTTGAGCGCAGCAAATTGCCAAGCCAGATAGTGGGATCCGCCGCCTTCGTACCCGATCTTCCGCGCTGGTTCTACAAAAGAGAAAGTGAGACCTGGCATGGGCGAGCTTTGTAACTCCGTCTCGATCAGGTCTCGACTGCTCGCGACAGTAAGCACGTGAACGCGCAGTCCGCGGGCCGCTAAGTTTGTGGCCCAGCCCCAACCATTGCCGGCTTCCGTTCCGCTGCCGGGCCTACATGCGTAAGCCGATAGAAGGACATGCATACCGGCTCCCTCGTCCTTTCTAAAACTCAAGTTACGGATAGGCTCCGATGCCACGCGCGGGAGACGTCGTCTGAAGCGTAAAGTCGCCATGAGTTGGATCGAAAAATTGCGGGTCACCTTCCACACTTCCGGTCCATGTGCCTACAGCGAAATCAAAATCAGCATACGTGGCCCCGTGAACTAGGTTGAATAAGATGAAGTTAGCAGTGGCGACACCGAAGCCGTTATCGAAGAAGACGTTGCCGGTGTTATTCGCACCTTGATCGGCATAGAACTGCGTCCCGGAGGCGGCGCCGGTGCAGATGTTCTTCCGAAAAGTGATGTTAGTGGCTGTAACGTAGGAGGCATTTTCTGCAATCCCAAGACTGCAGGCCCACCATCCACCGTAGGCGGTATTCCACTCAACGAGCTGGTTCGTGACATTGCTGCCTTCGCCTGCACGGATGACGAGCCCCGCGTCGTAGGGGTGTGTGCCGGAGTTCACAATGAGGTTATAGCGAGCGACACTGCCTGAACCTTTCTCAATCTGGATTCCGTCGCCGTTGACGTTGCGAATGTGATTTAGCTCGATGTCTACACCCGCTATCGTGTCGGCGTGAATTCCTCCGCCGTAGTCCTGAGAGGAACCTACGCCGCCCTCATGCACATTATTATAGTAGATATATCCAGTCCCTTCGCGCCCGCTCTGGGAGTACATCTCGATGCCGTCGGCGTACATGTTCTGTGTTCCATTCGAGGTGCTGTACATCTTGGCGAAGTCCGAGACGTCGTTTCCTACGATGTTGACCGTGCCGACGCCATTATTGACCTGGATGCCGCCGGCGCCGCCGCCTTTGACGATGTTATTCACGATGGAGAGGCCGTCCACAGAACTGCCTCCATCTACCTCAAAGAAGGCGGCGGTCGAGTAGCTATCATTGAGGGTGTTGTTCTGAACAGTCCAATGGGAACAAGAATTTGTGCAGAAGAGGTCGTATAACTGCGCGCCTCGAAGTTCAAGTCCAGAGACTGTGATGTAGGCGTTACCCTGGCTCTGGATAGCGTAGCTGCGTTGCGGGATTTCTACGATTCCGGAAGGGTCGGTAAGGGAATAAACGTATAAGGTAGATCCGTCCCAGTAGAACTGATTAGGATCTGTGATTGCGCCCGACGAGTTTTCTGGAGTTCCTGCCTGGCCGTTGAAGTTGATCAACTTTGGGTCTGTGGCCTGGGAGCGGTACCAGACATTGGTAGCAAGGCCAGCATTGTAAGGACCGACGTTTGCCGAAGTCGATATCTTTACATCGTCGAAGTAGATCGTACCGCCCGGAGTGATAGCGCCACCGAAGGCCGTGTTGCCCAGTTCAGCCGAATCCACGTCTTGGTCGGAGCTGGTATCTATGTTGTTGATTTGGGAAAGAGGATTTCCATTGAGATAGAGCGATCCACCGCCCGAGGTGGCGGAGATAGCAAGGTCTATCTCGATCTCGTTCCACTGTCCGGGGAGATAGCCGGTTAAAGGTGTGGGATTTAGGATCCTGAGCCCGTGCCGGGTATCGTAAAAGTCCAGCGTGCTGGGATTGCCGGAGGCATCGGTCGTCATGGTGGCGAATCCGCCCTGCGCTCCGTGGCTCGCGAGAGTGAGCATCCTGAGAATACTGTTGGATTTGAGGCTTCCGCGTGGAGCAAGAAAGTACCAGCGGAAGGCAAGTGTGCTATTCGGTCCCGAAGCCGCGACCTTCTGAGTGACTGAGGACCGCGTGTCGACGCCCCAATTTGAGTAGATGGCCATGGAGGACGTGCCGTGTGCGCTTTGGGAGGTGGTGATCGAAACGGTGGTGTCGTTGTTGCTGTAATAGCCGGTCCATCCGCCAAAGTTTCCCGACTCAAATCCCGAACAGAAGGCTGGAGCGCCACAGACTTCCTGTGGTGCTGCGCCGCTGCCCCGTTTCCAACCGCTGGCAGGATCGGCTGCGCTCAGGATCGGCTGCGCTCCATCTCCGTAAGAGGTGTAGGTGATGGGAGCGCCGGATGTGCCGGATTGCGAGATGTTGAGTTGCTCGTGCCATTCGTCTCCAGCTTTGAACGCGACGGTCTGACCAGGGGAAAGCTGGAGCGAATTAATCTTCGCAATGGTGGCAAACGGCTGCGATGGGGTGTCACCGCGGCTGGAATCACTGCCGTTTTGGTTATCGACGTAGTAAGTGGTCCCGGGCGACGATCCATTGCCGCTTGGTTCGTCTGAGTTCTGGGAGGGCGGCAGATCCGAATTAGCCGCAATCAACTGGTTTCTCGGAGCAGACACAGGAGGAGTCATCCTACTCATTTCGGGGACACGCGTATTTACTTCCGCGTGCCCTAACGCGAGGGAAAAAGCCAGAAATAAAGCCATAACTGATACTAACTGGATAGAGGGTTCTGCCGGAATGGGAATAAAAACCCAAAATCCAGAAGTTTTGACTAACAATCGCGCAGAATCGGGCAGACGCGGCGGATTCCCGGCGCACTATATGAAGGTGCGACCCTGAGTAGAGTTGAGATTCTCTACCTGGGTTTAGCTCGCGATGTCGGCCTTCAGAGCTTGTGCAACCTTCGCGATGTAGACGGGCTCCGGGCTTCCGCGCACCGGCCGACCCGAGAAGAGGAACGTTGGAGATTCGAAGCAGCGGTCGCAGCATCGACTGAAGGGGAGACGCTTTAGGGTCCCTTATGTTAAACTGCTTCGTCGGTCATCAAGGGTCTGGGTTTGCCTCAGCAGGTCACCCATTTCGGCGCACTTGCAGAGGAACTTCGCTTTGTAGAGTGTGTTTTGGTATCTAGGATTCTGTCCGTGGTTTAGACATGGTTTGGTTAAGGGAGCTCCGGGGTAATGCGATGACTGCGGCAGGGAATTTACTTCGGACCGTTTTGGTCGGCGTGATCGCAATCGAGGCGGTGGGGTGTTCGTCGTCTTCGGGCGGCTCCGGCTCCGGCTCGGGCGGTGGTGGCGGGACCGCACCCCCTGTTCCGCCGGCTGTCTCTCTGACGGGGAACTATCGGTTTCAGGCTTCGTCGACCGGAACGGTTCCGTTCAATACGCTTTCGGGCTTCGTCAACGAAGCAAATGCATCGACAGACGGTTCGTACGCAATAACAGCCTCGCTGCAAGTCCAATCCAACGCTTGTTTCGCAGACATCAAGGTGCTCGATCTCGGGGGATTCACAAAGTCGCCGTTGTCCGAGCTCACTGCTTTCCCGTACGACTCACAGACGGTGACCCTCAATTTGAGTCAGAACTGTACAGGAGTATCGCTCTGCGGGTCGTATACGGTAGCTGGTGGCTGCGCCGATAAGGCAACTGGAACGATTGTTGGAACCAAGTACGCTACCCTTTCGGGCACATTTCAAACCGATGCCGGCGCCTCTCCTGCACTCCACATCACGATCAAGCAGGCGTCTCAGGGTACGGGGCAGGGTAGCTTTCAGGTCTCCGGGTCCACGTCTTTCACGGGGGCTGGATGCCTAACCTCGGGCACGATCGATGAAGTTCAGAGCTCGCTCTCGGGCAGCTCGCTCCACCTCGTTGCGGCAACAGATTCCACCAGCGGGGCGCCCCTCACCCTGGACGGCACCATCGATTCAGGCGCCACGACCCTGACGGTAAACAGTATCAATCTCGCCGGAAGCAACTGTCTGGATTCGTTCAACGGATCCAGGCTCTCGCTGACGCAATAACGCATCTGCCGAAACGCATCGAATTGACGGACTAGAATGCAACTGCCCGACAGAGAAGTTACGGTTACACAACAGAAGGTCAATCTGATCTCTCGCTTGGCAGGGCTCGCCCGAGGCATCGCAGCAACGGTGGCAACATTGGCGATGGCGGGCTGCGGTGTGGTCGGCTACACCATCAACTCCACTCCGGTGTCGCCAGGGAGCAGCACCCTGACGGGCAACTGGGAAATTGCTGTTACAACAACGTCCGGAACCTCGCCGTTCTCGGCCCTTTCCGGTTCTATTTTGCAGGAAGCTCCGCCGGCGAGCGGTCCAAGTCCGGTCGTGGCGGAGTTGCAGCCAGTCGCCCCAACGTCATGCTTCCTGGGTCTCGCGACGGTGCCTCTGCAAGGCAATGTGTCGACAACCTCCTTGTCGCTGGTCTCTCTGTCGGTTGCCGGGCAGTACCTCACCCTGACCGGAGGGAATGGAAGCACGGCAGACAAGCTTGCGGGCACCTTCTCAATCTCTGGCGGCTGCTCCGACGGTGTGAAGGGAAAGCTGGCTGGGACCAAGATCGCGGCAATGTCGGGAACCTACGCGGGTGCATGGAACGGTGGATCATCCTCGGGCAGAACGATAAACCTTACTCTGGCTCAGGACTCCTTTTCAGACGGTTTGGGATACTTCCACGTCGGAGGCTCGGCCACCTTTAGCGGGGTGTCGTGCTTTACCGGAGGTACGCTACAAGCCATCGAGAGTACAATCGCCGGGCAGCACGTTTCGTTGACGATCGCCAGCAACGAGACCGGCGGGTCGACGGTGGCTTTAGCAGGCACGTTGGATCCCACAGGAAAGACGCTGACGCTCACTTCGATTCAGGTGGTTTCAGGCAACTGCTCGAGTTCGATGGGGACCGCGACGCTGACGTCCTAGCGTACGCGGTCCCATCGAATTTCCTGCAAGAGGCGGCTCTCAGGCTTGCGAGTCGAGTCTAGTTTTGGGGGAAGGCTCCGATCCCGCTGGCGGGCGAGGTGGCTTGGAGCGTGAAGTTTCCCCCAGCCGGATTGACAAAGAGCGGATCGCCCGGAATGCTTCCCGTAATCGGCGCGGAAAGGTTGCTGTAGCTGGAGTAGATCGTCTGCCCAAGAATCACCCAGTAGTTGGCTGCGACACCGAAATTGTTGTTCGTGATGCTGTTTCCGCCGCCGTTCCAGCCTGCATCCGCGTAGAACTGGGTGTTCGAGTTGGCGCCCGCGCAGATATTCTTGCGAAAGGTGATGTTGGTCGCTGCCACAGCGCCGGCGTTCTGCTGGATCTGCAGGTTGCACGCCCACCATCCACCGTACATCGTGTTGTATTCGACCAACGCGTTGCTGACGCTCGATCCGTCGCCTGCGCGGATCACCAAGCCTGCCTGGTAGGGAAGCTGGCCGCCGTTCACGATCAGGTTGTAGCGAGCTGTGTTGTTGGAGCCTTTCTCAAGGTTGATCCCCCCGGCGTTTATATTGCGGAGGGTGTTGTGCTCGATCGTCCAACCGGTGACCGTGTCGGGATGGATCCCTCCGCCATAGATCTGCGACTGACCAACCCCGATGTCGTGGATGTTGTTGTAGCCGATATAGGTTCCGGCGCCGTCAGACGCGTTCCCCGAGTAGCCCTCGATAGCGTCGCTCCAGGTGTTTTGGCTGTAGGCAGTGTTGTAGATCTTACTGAGATCATAGAACTCGTTGTTCACGATGTAGGCTCCTGTCGCACCGGGGCCGGCGAGCGCGATGCCGTTGGCGCCACTGCCTTTGAAAATGCTGTTGCGAACGGTCGGCCCAGCCGGCACTGTGCCCGGGTACGGCTGGATGTAGAGCTCATTGGAGTAGCCGGCGGTAAACGTATCGGTTTCAAAGTCCCAATGATCGCAGGATCTGACGCTCTGTCCGCAGAAGACGTTGTAGGTGCGGCCTCCCTGAAACTGCAAATTCTGGAAGGTGATGTAGGAGGCGCCCGAACTGGTCACGGCGGAGTCCCGCTGCGGCACTTCCACCAGATTTGCCGGGTTTTGCGCCGAGTAGACGTACAGTCTGGAACCGTCCCAGGAAAATTGGTTCACCGCTGTGATCGCTCCGACGGAGCTCACCGGCGTACCCGCCTGTCCGCTGAAGTTGATCAGCTTCGGGTCGGTCGTTTGGCCGCGGTACCAGACGTTGGTGGGAATCCCGCCGCTAAAGGTGCCGACGTTGGCCGAGGTGGATATCTTGACGTCATCGAAGTAGATCGTTCCGCCCGGCGCAACGGCCCCGCCGTAGACCAGGTTGCCCAAGGACACGGCGTCGATGCCCCCGTCGCCGCTGGTGTCGATGTTGTTGAGCTGCGAGAGGAGATTGCCGTTCAGGTAGACCGTTCCTCCACCGTTTGTGCCGGAGATGGCAATGTCGATCTCGACTTCATTCCACTGTCCGGCGACGTAGCCGGTCAGGGGCGTGGGGTTCAGTATCCGGAGGGAGTGCTCCGTGTCGTAAAAATCGATCGCACTTGGCGTGCCGGTCCCGTCGGTCGTCAGGGTGGCGAATCCCACCTGAGTTCCGCGGCTGGTGAGATACAGCATCCGGAGACCATTGTTCGGCTTCAGGCTGCCCGCGGGCGCAAGGAAGTACCAGCGAACCGAAAGCGTGCCGTTGGGACCGGGAGCCGCGATGCTTCGCGTCACCCAACCGCGCGTGTCGCTCCCGTTGGCCGAAGTCAGGGCCATCGAAGTGGCGCCGTGATTGGATCGGGCGGTGGAAAGGTTGACGTAGCTGTCGTTGTTGCTTGTGCTGGCCGAGGTCCAATCGCTGAACCCTGGAGCCTCAAAGCCGGAACAAAAAGCTGGAGCCAGACACGTCTCCTGCGCGGCGACACCGGTTCCCTGCGTCCATCCGGAGACCGCATCGGCCGCACTGAGGATGGGTTGCGCTCCGCTGCCAAAGGACGTGTAGGTGATCGGGGCTCCGGAGATCCCCGAGTGAGAAACGGTGAGGACCTCGTGCCACTCGTCACCTGCCTTGAAGGCAACGGTTTGCCCACCGGTCAGAGCGAGCGAGTTGACCTTCGCGATCGTGGCAAAGGCAGTGGTCGGGCTATCGCCCCGGTTTGCGTCGTTGCCATTCACATTGTCGACGTAGAAGGTCGAGATGGGGCCGTTGTTGACAACCAGAGAAACGCTGGCGCTGGCTGACTTCGTACTGTCGGCAACGCTGGTGGCGGTGACGGAGACGGTCTGCGCCCCGGAGATCGTCGCCGGGGCAGTGTAGACGCCGGCCGTCGAGATGCTCCCCACTGCCGGGTTCAGGGACCAGGTGACCGCGGTATTGGATGTGCCGGCAACCCCCGCCGTGAACGCCTGTGTTCCGGAAGAGGTCAGGGTTGCGCTCCCCGGCGTGACGGTCACACTGACCGGAGGCGCCAGCGAGATGCTCGCGCTGCCCGAGTTGGAAGCGCCGGTCAGGGTGGTTGCCGTCACAGTGACGGTCTGCGCAGAACTGATCGACGCCGGCGCAATGTAGAGGCCGGCCGAGGAAATGGTGCCGACAGCCGGGCTCAGCGACCAGGCGACCGCCCGTTGCGGGACACCTCCCAGCGCCGCCGTGAACTTCTGCTGTTTCGTGGCGGTCAGCGTCAAGGCTCCGGGTGTCACGACCAGGGGTAAGGAGCTGAGCTTAAACGTTCTGGAAGCAACGGCGCTGCTCAGGCCGCCCCTAACCGCCACCGCCTGGATCGTCTGAGAGCTGGTGAGGGCGATCGGTGCCGAGTACGAAGCGGAGGATGCTGTCGGTACACTTCCGTCGGTGGTGTAGAAAAGCAGCGAGTCCGGCGAGCCCGCCGTGATCGTCACCGTTTGGCCGATGATCCCGGTGTCAGGCGAGATAGAGGGTGCTGCCGGAACAGACAGAACCGGAAGCGTCCAATCCGCGGGAGGTGCGAGGAGATCTGGACCAAAGGCTCCGGTCGACGGTCTGAGGCTGTAGATCTGATCAACATTGCGTGCCGGGTTCTGCGAGATCGCGATCGCCGCAGCCAGCGTATCCGAGGGCGCCGCCGAGCCCTCGGAAGCTGCGGTCAGAAAGAGTCGGCCACACGCACTTCCATCCCCGGCCCGGCCGCCGGTCGAGTCCACGCAGGCTGCCAGGATGTTCGCGAGCGTATGGAGCTTGGCCGTCGGTGGGACGTCGCCGGTCACCAGCATGGGGCCGGGAGCCGTTCCGTCTGCCACGTTCACGAGCTTGCCCAGGCTCTCCTCCGCCGCGTCGAAACCCTGCACATCCATGGTGCCGAAGCCGATCTGCGACGCGGATCGAGCGTACGCCGCGAGAGGCCAGATCGAGCCCACCGTCGTGACCTCATTGATCGTCGCAAAGGACACCTTGGAAAGGTCTCCGCAGGAACCCAGGTTAGCCATCAGAGCAATCGAAGGATTTTCGACACCGGAGGAGAGACCGGGGCTACCACCCGTCGCAACAAGGTACACAGGAGAACTCGCGAGAGGGCAGGCGAGCGGGCCCGAGATGGTGAATCCACCATCGCTGCCGGTCTGAACGGGATGCGCGAGAAGCGCCTTTGCCGAAGATCCGTTTCCAGTCGAGCCCGCCGCGTACATCTGCACCATCGAGCCCGCGATCGCGTGCTGCCCGCCCCGCACCATGCCCTGTAGCTTTACCGTGCTCGCCGGATCGAGAAGGCTCTTCTCCAGCGAACCGCAACCGATGAGCAGAAAAAAGGGCAACACACCCAAAACCATAACCAAAGATACTTGCCAGCCGTTCAAGCGATGCAATGTGATTTCCTCGAGCAAAGGTCGATCGTTGATGAGATCGTCTGTTCTCGACTAGTCTGCTTGCTCGGGGGCGGGTCCTTCATCGCGCAAAAGTCGCAGCGACTTATGCCACGTTTGCCCGGCGGTTTGGCGGGGATGGGGGAGCGATCGAGGTCTGGGCCGCCTCCACATCGCCGTTTTCGGACCTATGCGCGGAAAGATTTGCCCAAGGCTCGGACCCTGGCAGGCCACCTGCTCTGCGGCGGCCCCAAGGTGAGGACCGTCCATGCGGCTCAAGCGATGCAGGGACAGGAGATCCGCTCTAGGCGGCCTTCTCCATCGGCGTTGCAGGTTCCTCAGAGAGTTCTTCGAGGCTCTTTCCCTTGGTCTCCGGCAGAAGAAAAATCGTGACGATCAGGCCGGCGACGCTGACCATGGCGGCTGCGCTCTCAGCGGCCAAGAGGCCGTGCCAGTGCATAAAGAAGGGAAACGTGAAAACACCGAGGAAGCCACCGATCTTGCCCGTGGCGGCGGCGATGCCGTGCCCAGTCGTGCGCACTTTCACCGGAAAGATCTCCGACGGATAGACAAAGGTGGTGGCGTTGGGACCGAATTCACTGAAAAAATAGCTGAAGCCATAGATCGTCAGAAAGGTGTACGTCAACTTCTCAACATTGGGAATAAAGGCAATGAGACCGAAGCTGAGCGCCATCATGCCGAACCCGAGGCACTGGATGGTCTTGCGGCCGAGCTTATCCATTGTGAGTGCGGCAACGGCATAACCGGGCGCCGCGAAGACGGCAAAGATGCCGAGTTGGGTCAGGGTCTTCTCGAGAATGGTGTGGTCGTTGCCGAGAGCGGAAAGCACGAGCGGGCTCGACACCGTGTTGCCGTAATAGGCGAAGTCCAGGAGAAACCAGGCGCCGCTCGCACCGAGCAGCCGATACAGAATCATCTTGCTGTCACTAAGGCGGTGGAAGCCATCCCAGAACGAGACCGAGTGGGTCTTCTTATCGAAGTGATCCGACTTCCGAAGTTTTCCGGATTCGTCTTCCTCTTGAGCGGCAGCTTTCAGGAAACGCGGCGTCTCCCGAAGGTGTCGACGTGCCCCATAGACGGCCAGCGCGGGCAGAGCGCCGGCCGAAACCAGAATGCGCCAGATAATGTCGTGCGAGATGTGCGTGGAAAGCAATGCAGCCGCAAGAAGCGGTCCGACGATCAGTCCCGCGGCCTGCATCGCGAACACCAGACTCACAAGCATGCCTCGATTTGCCTTGCCGGCGTACTCGCTCATGATCGTGGCCGAGACAGGGTAGTCCCCGCCAATGCCGATGCCGAGAACAAAGCGAAAGCCGATCAGCCACCAGATGTTCGGGGAAAAGGCGCAGGCGATGGCGCCGGCCGCAAGAACCAGCACCTCGACGCCGTAGATGCGTTTGCGGCCAAGCATGTCCGCGATCCGGCCGAAAAGCAGCGCGCCCATCGCAGCAGCCAGCAGAGCCGTGGACTCAACCAGACCTTCTTCAAACTTTCCAACTCGCCACATGGGCTTCAGCACAGCCATCACCACGCCGATGATGAAAAGATCGTAGGCATCGGTAAAGAAGCCCATTCCGGAGATAAACATGATCTTCCAGTGTTCTTTGGAGATGCCGGCGTTATCCATCTCCGAGAAATCGCTCTGTCTGGTGCTGATCGACTTGGCCACGCGCATCACCTCGTGCAGGTGCACGTCTGAAGTAGAAGAGGGAAGTATGAAGATCCGGTCAACGCGGGCAGAGACGTTCTTGAATTTACGACCAAACCCATCTCGTGAGACGCTGGCCACAAGTCCGAGAGGGTGCGATTCAAGGCTGCAGTTCGACTGCTTCGGCGAGCTCCGCTTGCGCTGAGTCCTTCTCTCGCCCACCTACATATACTCCACGCCGTACTGCACAGGAATCTGCGTAAACGCAATGCGCGTCGGGGCGGATTCCCGCGCCGGGAGCATGCCGGCAAAATGCACCGTGGTGTGGCCAAACTTAAGATTCAGCCTGTCCATGGTGGCGGAAAGCTGTGCCAGGTGCGGAGGTTCGGGGAACAGGCTCGGTTGGAGTTCCGTCTCCCGGAGCAGCGTGTTGAACACAATATCGACGTAGAAGGGACGCTGGAAAAGGTGCGTCCGGGGGCACTGGGACCACATGCCGCGAAGCGCTTCCATCAGCGTAAACGTGTCTTGGCAAGGGACAAAGCGGGCCTCCATGGCCCAGCCAAGCGTGCGAACGCCGCTGTAATGACGGCGGACCCGGGCGGCGGCTTCAACGGCCTGCTCCCGGCTAAGGGAAAACTTGATGCTGAGACCGAGGGTGGTGGTGTAAAACTTCTCCATCCGCAGCCGCATGGCCGCCTTGTGCAGCAGCTTGTGCGCAACAGCCCAGGCCCCCTCAGTCGTACGGAACTCGGGAGCGAGAACGTGCGAGTGGCCGAGCGACTTCTGGAGGTCGGAGGCGACAGGTGCGCCGTCGTCGCCGGTGTCGTATCCCCGCAGCCAGTGGTAAATGCGGTCGCCCCAAACGGAGTCCCAGAGCCGGCGCATCCCGGGGAGGTCGAGGGCGAGGAGCTGCGGCATGGTAGTGATGCCCTTGGCGTTCAGGCGAGCTTCGGTGCGGGCGCCCACCCCAGGCAGGTCGCGAAGCTCCAGGTGCGCGATCGCTCGCGGCAGTTGCGACGGCAACAGCCCGATCAGACCGTCCGGCTTCTGCATGTCAGAGGCGATCTTCGCTAGGTAGCGATTCGGCGCCATCCCCACCGAGCAGCGGAGCGTCTCGCCGACATCGTCGCGAATGGCCTGTTTGATCGCAAGAGCAATCTTCCGAGCGCGTGGCGGCTCCTGTTCGCGGCCGATCAGCTGGCACACCATCTCGTCGATCGACGGTGTGTGCGCCACCGGACAGCACCGCTCGACGGCAGCGGCGATCCGGTGCGAAAACTCCGCATAGGTGCTGTGGTTGCCTTCCACAAGAATGATCTCGGGACAGATCCTCCTGGCCTCGCCGACCTGCGTTCCAGTCTTGATCTTCAGGGCTTTCGCTTCGTACGACGCCGCAATGCAGCAGGTCGTGTCGGCACGGGTGGGGACGACAGCCAGCGGACGGTTGCGGTACTCGGGATGCAACTGCTGCTCGACCGACGCAAAGAAGCTGTTAAGGTCGATGTGCAAAAAACGGAAGCGATCGGATTGGAGCGCGCAGGTCATAAACCCTAATCTTGAGGGTACACCTATTCGCCTTTTATTCGCCTACAACCTTTGCGCTATCGGACAAGAAGGCGGTCGGAGATGCGGGTCGCCCGAGCAAAAAAGGGGAGCAGCGAAGGAAAAACGCGGCCCGCCACCTCAATCAGGGGATGCGCGGCCGGGGCGACAATGGCTTGCGAGATCCGGGTGGCCAGCCCCACCTGCCGCCGCAACTGGCCGTGGAGACACCTTTCAAGATCCGCGGCAGCGCCGCCCCCAAGGTAGATCTGAGCGGCGGTGTGAGCCGTATGGAGGGCGATCGACATGCCATCCCCCGAAAGCGATGGAATGACCGCGGTCTGATCGCCCAGGCGCCAGAGACCGGGCGGCTGGGCGGCCTGTGCAGCATCGGGAGGCGGCGACCGAAACAGCAAACCGTACGGCAGGTTGGCGAGCGCCAGCGGCTTCTCAAGCAGGGTCTCGGCCCCGGAAAGGCGGCGCCGGAGGTGCGGGGTGGCCGAGGTCATGTGATCGACGAGGCTCGCCCATGTGCCGCCGATCGATCGGTACACTTGGCGATCAATCAGCGCAGAAAGGTTCGCGCGTCCGCCTTCAACGGTCTGGAGGCCCGTGTAGCCGCCATCATAGAGAGCAAGCTCGACGTGACCGGCGAGGCTCGCCGCCTCTCTCGGCGCGAGACGAAAGTATTGTTTGAACGCGATCAGCGAGTTCTGACGCCCACGAGGCCGACGGTATCCCCGAAGATCGTGCTTGCCCGTCGCAAGAAAGACCGTCGGAGCCCGGTAGCTAAGGAGTTCGTCCCCAGGTGTCAGACCACCCGAGGCAGGGCGAAGCTTCGCCTCCCAAAGAGCATCGCTCCACGCCAGCGCCTGGACGTGCGCGCCTCGGCAAACTGTCGCGCCTGCCCCGGCAGCAACCTCCAGCAGAGCTTCGTCCAGCATGCGGCGGCTCAGCGATAAGGCGCGGAAAGGAAGCGGCCGACACACGACGGTCCGGCCCGTCGCCAGACGAAGATGCGTGATGGGAACCGCGCCCATCGCCCCCAGCGCAGCCATGTCAAGCCCGAGAGATCTGAGGTAGTACAAAGCTTCGGCCGAAAGGAACTCGCCGCAAACTTTGTCGTGCGGGCCGGCGTTCCGTTCAAGCAGTGTCACCGGGCGGCCGGCGCGCGCAAGCAGGATCGCAAGCGTCGATCCGGCAATCCCCCCGCCCAGAATCAAAGCTTCGGGCAAAGACGTTGCGGAGCCAAATTGGCCGGTGTCGGTCATAGTACTAGACCGGTACGGATGTGGCTTCGGATCCGTTCAGCGGCTCGGCCCGAAGTCGGCTGACGCACAGACGGGCGGGAAAGGTCGGAACAATCCGAGCGGCCGTGCTCGCAATGCCGGCCTGGGCGAGCAGCTCCGTCCAGTCCGCCGCACGAAAGGCGCGGCGAAACGAGAGCGGTCCATCGTGCTGCACGAACGGGTGCCAGCGCAGCGTGCGGGACAACACAGCGAACATCCGGGCAGGCATAGGTTGGCGCTCCAAATCGTTGATAAACCACCCCAGGCGGGCAGTCCCCTCCATCCATCCGAGAAATCGCACGATCTCCAGGTCGGTGAGGTGATGGGCGAGCAGCGAACTGATAATTACGTCCGGGGCAGGCGTCGCCGACAGCGTGTAAGCGTCGCCCGTGATCCACGTGATAGCGTCCGGCGGAAGCTCCTCGCGGGCAGTCTGGGCGCGGGCAGCCGCCGCAGAGTGCGGATGGAGATCGATGCCCGTGAGGTGCACCCGAACCCGCCGGCGAGCGGCCCATCGATAAATCCGCCGAAGCGTGTCGCCGAAGCCCGACCCCACGTCAACAATGCGTAGTACTTCCGTGCTATTTCTCTCCGCCGCGGACTGAAGAAATCCGAGAGTCGGCCGATAAGAAAGAAAAAGGCGGTTGATCCGGGCCAGATCCCGGAGACAGGCCGCAAGATCTTCAGGAGAACATGGCCCGTCCATGCGTTCGGCGCAAACGAGCGGGTCGAGCCGCTGACGGAAGTCGTTGGGAAGGAGGGTAGGCCGGGACGTGGTTGACGAAGGTACGTGCATGTTCGGTCACGAGCGCGCTCAGGCAGTGTGAAACAAAAGCGTCTCCGCCGTCAGGCCGGGACCAAACGACATCGCGCATCCGCGCTGATTGCTCCCCGCAGTCTCGAGCAGGCGCGCCAGAACAAACATGATGGTCGCCGAAGACATATTGCCAAACCGGCACAAGACGTCGCGTGAGCTTTGAAGCGCGTCGGCCGGCAGATCGAGCCCATGCTGGACGGCGTCAAGCACGGACCGGCCGCCCGGATGCACAGCCCAGAGATCGATCGCATCGGTGCCGCTAGGCCCGGTGATCTCGGCTGCCGCAAGGCGGAGCGATCTGCCGATCTCGACCGGAACGCGGCCCGAAAGCAGCATGTCGAACCCAAGCTCGCGGATGCGCCACGTGATCAGGTCGCGGGTCTCGGGAATCACGACCGAGCGGAAGCTGTCGAGCGCCAAGCCAACCGTTTCAGAGGTCACGAGCGAAGCCGCACAGCCATCGGCAAACACAAGAAAGGAAAGCACCTGTTCAAGATCCTGGGTCTCCTGAAAATGCAGCGTGCAAAGCTCAAGGTTGACGATCAGGACGGCAGATTCAGGCTCGGAGCGAACAATATGCCGTGCAAGCTTCAGAGCATTGATGGCAGCATAGCAGCCCATAAAGCCGATCATGGTGCGTTCGACCGAAGGCGACAGACCCAGGTGATCGATGATCTCGAAATCGAGCCCGGGAGCGTAGAGGCCGGTGCAGCAGGTCACCAGGACGTGCGTCGTGCGCCGGCGCTCATCCGCGCTCAAAGCAAGCCGGTCGAGCGCGTCATTGGCCAGCCGCGGAGCAGTCTGCTCGAAGACTCGCATCCGATGCGCCGTGCCCGGAAATCGGCCGCGTCGGTAAAACTCGTTCGCGTCGATGTCAAACTCGTCCGTTACCGGAACCGGCGAGAGAACGGAAAACCGGTGCTCAATCGCCGACCGGGCGGACATGCGGCGAAAGACATTCCCGACGCGCGGATCTTCGAGCATACCGTCCGCAAAGCTCACAAATGCGGTGTGCACGTCGTGCTTGGGAACGGCCGTCGCGATGCGATTAAGGTAGGCGGTGGTCACAAGATGGGCCCTCGGCGAGGTGCGCGCAAACGCAATTCGCTGCCATCCCTAGCATAGATGATCGCCCTTCTGGTAGCTCTACTCTACCGCTCGCAGTTTCTGCGGCGCCCGCGACCGTGCGGGTCTGGTCTGCGTGCGGAAAACAGCGTAGCTGTTCCCGCGGAGTTGTCTCAGGGCCCCTGGGCTGAGGTGCAGATCTTCCGACTCGGCAAAGTTGCGGATCGAGCCCTCCGGGAGATTGCTCGGCCGGTACTTCGGGTCCAGCTCAAGGCGCTCCCGCACGCTCGGGTGAAGAATCGCCCCGTCCGGAAGCTCGCGGCGGTGTGGCCACGGCATCCAGCGCCAGTGTTTTTTGCCGGCCATATCGAAGTACTTGTGCGGAAACAGCTCCAGCGGCCACCACTTCCAGGTCAGCGAAGAATGAAAGCGGTTGGTGGGCGGTTGAGCTCGTTGATTGGAGGCGCTGAGCGCCGGAAACTCGGCGCACCCATGGCCGAGGATGGCCCTCCGCTTGCCATCGTGAAGTTGAAGACCATCGGCCTCCGCCTCCTCGAGCATCCATCCGAAGGCGTTCATTGCGGGTCCGGATTCGCTCTGTTTGTAGCTTCCGCCAACGTCGGAGTGGACGCCGGGAAACCAGACCTGGAGAATGTCCTGCCGGTGATCCGCCGGGCTTGGGTAGGTCTCCTTCAAGAGCGGGGTTTTGTCGGGCGGCAGCGGCGGACCCCAAAGGTTGTCCTGGAAGAAGCAGCGCCGCTCGTCCACCGAGATCGCATGACGGCCCTTGCGGACGATCGGGTTCTGGCCATCAAAGAGCAGCTTCACCGGATCGTAGATCCAGCCGACCGACGAAACAGTATCCCAGACGCCGAGAAAATGGATGGGAACAACGCGCGAAAAAGTCTCGCGAAAGCTCCGGGAGCGAATCGACTCCTTAATCTGCTTTGTGCCTTCCGCGTTGTACGCCTTTCGGCTCTCGTCGGAAAACATGGCGAGCAGATACGGCAGATGGCCTTCGTTTCCCGGGCAAAGCAGGCCGTACATATAGAGCGCACCGGCCAGGGCTCGGACCGTGTAGGCACCACGCGAGAATCCGAAAAGGTAAATGCGATCGCCCTCGGCGTACTGGTCCATCAGAAATTTGTAAGCGCTTGCAACGTTCTCGGTGAACCCGTAGCCAAAGGCCAGACCGGCGGCGCGCGAGCTTTGTTTGCCGATCCATGTACTCCGGTTCGGAGCGCCCATCGTGCCGACGCCGGGGTGGTAGTACGCGACCTGCTCCCGGTCCACGGTCAGGCACGTGTACAGCTTCACGACGTTTGAGTTCTCCGGGCCGAACTGGTTTCCCGTGCCGTCGCAGCAGATGACGATATTTTTAGGGGTTTTCGAAGGTACGGTGGTGGGCATGGCGCTGGCCTCGGAGAAGAGGATCGTGGGGGACCGGCGAAAATCGCCTTCGTGCCCTCCGAAAAGATCGTGCCACCACCCGGCCGATCGTTTCATCGGCCTGCCCCCAATGCAGCCCTGCCCCCAATGCATTCTAAGGAAAGGTCCAGATCTCCGGCACATCGGCACAGATTCACGACACAAACGGCAGAGTTGTGAAAGAGTAAAGTCACAACAAGGTTCGGTCGGTGCGAAGCTCACGTCCGAAATCTCCAGAATTGCCCGACATCCGAAAAGGAATCACCCCGAATGACGTCGTTTCGTGCACGCAGTCTCGCCGCCCTCGCCGCTCTGACGATCGTTGCCGCATCCGCCGCCGCTGTCGCGCAGAAGCCTTTCGCTGTCCAGACGCGGTGGACGATCGGCGGCGAGGGTGGATGGGATTACCTCCTCGCCGACGGTCCGGCGCACCGCCTCTACGTGACACATGGCCCGCGGGTGGAGGTGCTGGATACCGCCTCGGGCAAGGTGATCGGGAGCATCACAGGCCTGAAAGGAACACACGGCGTGGCGCTCGACCCCGACGGCAAGCTGGGCTACATCTCGGACGGCGGCGCCAACGCGGTCGTCGTCTTTGACCGCAGGAGCTTGCAGACCCTGCGGTCCATCCCGGCCGGCACAAACCCGGACGGCATCGTCTTTGAGCCGAAGACGCGGACAGTGTGGGCGTTCAACGGGCGCAGCAAAGACGCAACCGTAATCGATGCGGCCACCCAGAAGGTAGTGGCGACCGTCCCTCTGCCCGGCAAACCCGAGTTCCCAGCAGTCGATGGAACCGGGACGGTCTTCGTCAATATCGAGGACAAAAACGAGATCGTGAAGCTCGACGCAGGCACCTGGACACCCGTGGCCACATGGCCGCTCCCCGGCCTCGAGTCGCCGTCCGGGCTGGCCATCGACGTGAGCGGCCACCGCCTGTTTGCGGTCTGCGACGGCCAAAAGATGGCCGTCGTCGATACCAGGACCGGCAAGCTTTTGGCAACGCCGGCGATCGGCAACGGACCCGATGCCGCAAACTACGATGCGGAGCATCAGCTGGCCTTCTCGTCCAACGGACAGGACGGCACGCTGACCATCATCGACGCCGCCAACCCGGGCTACCCGGTGCTCCAAACCGTCCCAACCCAGAAGTCCGGACGAACGATGTCGTGGGATGCAACCACCGGTCGGACGTACGTCGCCGTCGCCGAACTGGGACCGCGGCCCGCGCCGACCCCCGACAACCCGCGTCCCCGGCCGGCCATCGTTCCGGGAAGCTTCTCGGTGCTTGTGATCGGCCGCTAAAGCGCTTGCCGAGCTGGAGAACCATGCGCTTCGCTGCTGCAGTACAGGCGTTCAATCTGGCAATCCTGTGGACGGGGGCGTGCACTGAAGCGCAGTCGCAGCCGCCGCCAGACCCCCCGATAGCGCCCGCCGGGCCGACCATCTCGCTCAACGAGGCGATCTCCCGGGCGCGGAGCAATGAGCCTAACTTCGCCGCGGCCAGAGCAGCGGCGCGGGTTGCAGCGCTCGACCGCTCGATCGCGCGCGCCGGTCTCCTTCCGTCCGCGGTCTATCACAACCAGTTCCTCTACACGCAGCCCAACGGTGCCCGCAACGGCGCCGGCGCCATCGGCAACCAGTCCGCCCCGCGCTTTATCGCCAACAACACCGTGCACGAGTACACCAGCCAAGCTGTGGTGTCCGAGACCCTCGGTCTCGCGCAGGTCACGGCGGTCTCGCGTGCCGCCGCCGCGGCCGCGGTGGCCGCGGCGGAGCTTGAAATCGCGCGCCGGGGCCTCGTCGCGGCGGTCGTCGGCCTCTACTTCGGAGATCTCGCGGCCGAAGATCGCTTCAAAGTCGCAACCCACGCGCTCGCCGAGGCCAACGCCTTCACCACCCAGACGCAACAGCGGGAACAGGCCCGCGAGGCAGCACACGCCGATGTGGTCAAGGCACAGCTGGCCGCGCAGGCGCGCCGGCGAGAGCTCGCCGATGCCGGTCTCGCCGTCGATCGGGCCCGTCTGGATCTCGCCGTGCTCCTGTTTCCCGACCCACGAACTCCGTTCCGCCTCCTCAGGCAAACCGCCCCGCCCACGCTGCCGCCACGGGCAGAGATCGACGCCGCCGCTGCCCGCCAAAATCCGGAGATCGAGAGCGCTCTGGCCTCCCTGCGCGGGGCCAACCTCGACATCACGGCGGCCCGCGCGGCGTACCTGCCCGATCTCGCGCTCAACGTCACCTACGGCATCGACGCCGCGCAGGTCGCCGTCAATGGTCCGGATAACACCCGCAATCTGGGCTACTCCGCCTTCGCCACCCTCGATATCCCGGTCTGGGACTGGCTCGCGACCGCCCACCGGGTCAAACAGGCTGAGATCGGGCGCGACGCAGCCAAGGTCGCGCTCTCGGCAACCCAGCGGAGGCTGGTCGCCGATCTCCAAGAAGCGTACGCGGAAGCATCCGTCGCCCGCGAGCAGATCGATTCGCTCGCGGAAAGCGTCACGACCGCGACCGAAAGCCTTCGTCTCACGCGCCTGCGCTACAGTGCGGCCGAGGCAACCGTGCTCGAGGTGGTGGACGCCCAGAACTCGTTGGTCGTGGCAGAAAATGCAAGCGCGGACGGATATGTGCGCTACCGGACGGCGCTGGCCAACCTCCAGATCCTGACCGGGAGCTTGCCATGACGCCAAGCCGGACAGGTTCCCGAGCCCGACTCTGGATCCGATCTCGCCCGATCTCCGCTCTGCTCCTGCCTCTGCTGCTCCTGTCCGGGTGCAAAAAAAAGGCCGAAGACCCAGCGCCCAAGCCCGTGGCGTACGTCGAAGCGGCCAATCCGCAAGTAGGTCCGATCGCCGAAGAGATCGGGGCGGACGCGGTCCTGGCGCCGCTCGCTCAGGCAGCGATCTCGCCCAAAATCGTCGCACCCGTCCGGCAATTTCTCGTCCACCGCGGAGCCCGTGTCCGCGCCGGACAGTTGCTCGCCATCCTCGAAAACAGCGACCTCAAGGCCGCCGCACTCGACATCCAGGGGTCCTACACGGCCGCCAAAGGCAGCTACGAAACAGCCGTCCGCGCAACCGTGCCCGAGGAGACGACCAAAGCGCAGCTCGATCTCATCCAGGCGCAGGCAACCCTCGACCTTAACCGGAAAATCGTCAGCAGCCGCAAAGATCTCGTCGCCCAAGGAGCCATCCCGGGGCGCGATCTCGACACCGCCCAGGCCGCGCTCATCCAGGCGCAAGCCGCTGCCGATCTCGCCGCCCAACGCCTCGCCGCCGTCGAAAAGTACAGCAAACAGGCAGCGCTTGAGACCGCCAAGGGCCAGCTGACCTCCGCCAAGGGCAAGTACCTCGGCGCCGAGGCGCAGGTCAACTACACCGAAATCCGCAGCCCCATCAACGGCGTCGTCACCGATCGGCCCTACTTCGCCGGTGAAACGCCCGCCCCCGGAGCGCCTCTGATTACAGTCATGGAGACCTCGGCGATGCTCGCGAAGCTGCACCTCGGGCAACGGGAGGCGCAGCAGATTGCCATCGGCAACGACGCCACAATCGCCGTCGCCGGCATCGCCGATCCGCTCCCCGCAAAGGTCTCGTTTATCAGCCCGGCGCTCGACCCGGGAAGCACAACCGTCGAGCTGTGGCTGCGCGTCCCCAACCCGACCGGAGCGTTGAAGGCCGGAACCCCGGTTCGAGCCACCATCCTGGGACGAAAGGTCCCCAGCGCGCTCCTCGTCCCGACCGGCGCCATCGAGGGGTCCGCCGACGGAACCGGCAAAACCGTCCTCGTCATCGGACCGGATGGCGCGGCCCATCGCAAGCCCGTGCATCTCGGCATCGAGACGACAGAAAGGACCCAGGTGCTGAGCGGGATCTCCACCGCCGACGAAGTCATCACCGGCGGTGGACACGGTCTGGACGACGGAACTCCGGTCAAAATCGGCGCCGCTCCCGTCGGAGATGCGCCAGGTGCGCCGACATCGGGCGCCAAGGACGCAGACGAGAAATGATCGACGTCTCTCCCCCAATCCAGGCGTCCCAAACTCCGAGGATCGGCACCCCGGCAACGGTGCACTTCTGGCTCGCCCGCGCCGCAAAACCCATCTTCTTCTTCCTCGCCATCCTCACGCTCGCGGGAGTCTATGCGGCGTTTCAGGTACCCATCGCCGTCTTCCCCGACACCAACTTCCCCCGCGTCGTCATCGGCGTCGACAACGGCGT
>CAXUIB010000006.1:18356-39626 GCA_964250945.1 uncultured Acidobacteriaceae bacterium | reverse complement strand
CCCCCCGGCCACCCACGCCGACGACGGTTCCGCCCCAGATCTCCCCATCCCGGGAGAGGGCACCAAGGCCTTCACCCTCAACGTCGGAGTCAACTTCGTCGACGTCCCCTTTACGGTGAAGGACAGCAAGGGGCGCCTGGTGCCGGGTATCACGTGGCGCGACGTCCGCGTCTATGAAAACGGCGTCCGTCAGCAGATGCGTCTGTTCACGGTCGACCCCTTCCCGCTCTCGGTCGCGCTCGTCATCGATCAGTCCGTCACGTTTGACACCATGGCGAAGATCAACAACGCCCTCGGCGCCATCCAGGGAGCCTTCACAACTTACGACGAAGTCGCCGTGATCACCTACAACAACGGCCCCAAGCTGCAGAATCCGGACTTCCTCGCCGGCCAGAGCGCCCGCCTGCAGGCGGTCATTGATCGCGCCAAAAGCACCGGCCGTGAAGGGGCAATGAACTACACTTCGGGTCCGTTGTCGCAAAACATCAATATCAACGACAACGCCCAGAGCCACATCATGCCCAACGTGAACCCGTCCCACGGCACCAGCCAGAGCAATCAGCTCAACGTCCCGAGAGAGGTCCACACCCTCAACGACGCCATCTTCGAGGCTGCAAAGCAGACCACGCGCGCCGGCCGCGGACGTCGCCGCATCGTCTTTGTCATCTCCGACGGCAAGGAGTACGGCTCGACCGTCAAGCAGAAAGAGCTCATCCGTTACCTCCAGACCAACCAAATCGCCGTCTACGCCACGCTGGTCCACGATCTGCCCACCATCCCAGGCACCGGCTTTATGAACAGCCTTCACCTCCCCTTGCAGATGCGCGACAACATTCTTCCCGTCTACGTCAATGCCACCGGCGGCCAGATCGATCCCGAGTTTCGCCAGAAGGGAATCGAACAGAGCTTTGCTCGCATCACCGAAGAAGTGCGCACCCAGTACACCGTCGGTTACTACTCGCACGAGCCCTTTATCGATGGCAAGTACCGCACCATCGAGGTCAAGGTTCTCCGGCCCAACCTCGACGTAATTGCCAAAAAGGGCTACTACCCCGCCGTTCAGGATGTCCGCCCGGCGACGATCCAGGCGGCGCAGTAGCGTCCAGGCCGGGCCTCCTCCAAAAGGTGGAGGCGGACGGTCCCTCCGTTACGCTACTATCTTTAGCGGCGCGCGTCCTTCAGATTTCTTGATCGCCGGCGTCCGCTCCTATATAGATTTCTCTTCGCAGCGTATGCCTAAGATCCCATCCAAAATCGATCGCATCCGGCTCGCACAGACCCTGGCGGCTCTCTCCGCCGTAGCGGTCCTGCTCGCGTCTGTTCCGTCCGCCGTCAAAGCAGGCAGCGAAACCGACGAGGCCGTGGCCAAACGGCACGCCTACAGTGAAAAAATTGCCGAGAAGTACAACGATCACTTCGGCGAGAACGCCCACTTTCTCCCCTCCAACCTCACCACCGACACGGGCGAGTTCTTCGATCCGAAGAGCTTTCCGACGGCGGGGTATTGCGGCCACTGCCACCAGGAGACGGAACATCAGTGGCGCCAGTCCGCCCACTCCAACGCCAACCGAGCGCCCTGGTATCTGCGCAACGTGGATCTGCTGAATAAGCAAAAGGGCGTCGAGTTTTCCCGGCACTGCGAAGGCTGCCACGACCCCATCGCCGTGGTCGCCGGCAACCTCACCCAGGGCTCCACCAAGCGCCGGCCCTTTGACGCCGACGGCGTTACCTGCTCGGTGTGCCACTCCGTCCAGCAGGTCGACACCCGCGGCACCGGGTCCTACGTCCTGGGCACACCGGCGGTGCTCTTGGATGAGGTTGGACAGCCGATTACCAGGCCCGTCTCGGACGGCGAGATCCTGGCCCATCTCGATCGCCATTCGGCTGCCGTGATGAAGCCGTTCTATCGGACGTCGGAGTTCTGCTCGACCTGCCACAAGGCCGCCCTTCCGCGGCAGTTGAACGACTACAAGTGGCAGCGCGCGATCTCGCTCTATGACGAGTGGCAGAACTCCTCGTTCGCCAAGCAGTCGCCGCTGCCCTTCTACACCAAGGAGACGGTCTCGACCTGCGAAACCTGCCACATGCAGCGCGAACCGGCCAGGCTGCCGGAACCGGGCGCCAAGCACGGCCAGCTCGCCAGCCATCGCTGGCTCGGAGCCAACACCATCCTTCCCAAGTTCTACGGCTTCGACGAGCAGGCAGAGCGCATCGTCAAGTTCCTCCAGACATCCGTCTTCAACGTCGACCTGTTTGCGATCGAGCATGGCGACCCGCTGGGAAGCACCACACTGCCCAACGTCAGCGCGCCCCTCGGCGAGGTCGCCTATACCGTCAAGCCCGGCGAAACCATCACTGCCGATGTCGTGATCCAAAATAAGGGCATCGCTCACTCGCACGTTCCCGAGCAGCGCGACATGTACGAGTCCTGGGTCGACTTCACGGTCAAGGACGCTGCGGGCAACGTACTCAAGGAGTCCGGCTTCCTGAAACCGAACGGCGATCTCGACGACCGCGCGCATTCCTTCACCAACCGCCTCATCAACGTCAAAGGCGGCCTGAACGCGGAGCATCAGGTGTGGAACACGCACATCGTCGCGTATAGCAACACCGTCCAGTCCGGCCGATCGCAGCTCGTGCGGTACGCGTTCAAGATGCCGGCCGCCGGCCCCATTACAATCACCGCGACGGTCAAGTACCGCCGGTTCGATCAGCACTTCATGGACTTCGGCATGAACATGCCTGCCGGCAAGCACTACGACCAGCCCGTCATCGAGATGGCGTCGAGCTCACAGACAATTGCTGTCGGGGAGAACAAGCCGACGCCGCCGAGCCTGGCGGGGAACAAACCCCGCTCAACACCAACGTCGACCCAGATTCCAACCCAGATTCCAACCCAGATTCCAACCTGGATGCGATGGAACAACTACGGCATCGCGCTGCTCGATGCGCAGCAGTACGCGGCCTCTGTCCATGCCTTCTCCGAGGTCGCGAAGCTCCGTCCCGACTACCCCGACGTCTATACCAACATGGCGATCGTCGAGATCGCCTGGGAGAAGTACGCCGACGCCCGTCCGCACCTCGAAAAGAGCCTCGCCCTTGCTCCTGGCAACGCCCGCGCGCTCTACTATCGGGCCCTCGTCGAACGTAACGAAGGCAACCTCGACCGCGCCATCCTCGATCTGCAGGCCGTCGCGAAAGCCTATCCGCGCTCGCGGGATGCCCACCGCGAGCTCGGCTTCTCCTTCTACCAGCTGCATAAGTACGAACAGGCTCGCGACGAATACCTGCAGGTCCAATCGATCGACCCCGACGACCTGGCCGCGCACTATAACCTGGCGATCCTCTACCGTCGCCTCGGCCTCAAAGACAAGGCCCGCGCCGAAGCCGCCACCTTTGCCGATCAGAAGGACGACCCCACCGCCTCCACTTACGCGCTCGAGTACCTTCGCAACCACACGGAAGTCGCCAACGAAAGCGTGGTCTGGCACGCCCATGAGCTGGACGCTCCCGTCGCTCGTCCAACCGGCCCGCTCCCTACGGCTTTCAGCGCAACTCAGCAGTGAATCCGCCCGCACTCGCATCCGACGAAATGTCCATCGTCTCTCGTCTTCGCAGCACAGCCCGGGTGCTCGCTCTGCTCTCGCCGGCTATCCTCCTCCTCGCCCCGCACGTACCCAGCACCGTCAGGGCATCCTCAAAGTCGGACCGCGCGGCTGGAGCGGCCCTCTTCCATGAAAAAGGCTGCGAACACTGCCACGGAGCCAACCTCGCCGGCACCGACCGAGGCCCCAATCTGACCGGTGTCGGGCGTCATCTTAAATCCGCTCAGATCGAGCGCCAGATCCACGACGGAGGCAACGGCATGCCACCGTTCGGCGATGTGCTCGCGCCCGACGAGGTGAAAGATCTGGTGGAATTTCTCCATGCTCAACGCAGCAAAGTCCGCCCGCCCGCACCGGCCACGCGGCCCCCGGCAGCGGACGGGCCGGCCTAGAAAAGCTCACAACATCCCCCGAGCGCGCTCGATCGCCCGAACCACCGCCTGCGCCTTGTTCCGACTCTCCTCGTACTCGCTCTCCGGCACCGAGTCCGCTACGACCCCGCCCCCGGCCTGGATGTACCCGCGCTCGCCGTCCATAAACAGCGTCCGGATCGCAATGCAGCTGTCGAGATTGCCGCTGAAGTCCGCATACAAAATCGACCCTCCGTACACCCCCCGACGTGCCGGCTCCAGCTCCTCGATAATCTCCATGGCCCGAATCTTCGGAGCTCCGCTCAGCGTCCCCGCCGGGAAACATGCCCGAAACGCATCGATCGCACGGAAGCCGTCCTTCAATTGGCCCTCCAGCGCGCTCACCAGATGCATCACGTGCGAGTAGCGCTCGACAAACATAAGGTTCTTCACTTTCACCGAGCCGAACTCGCTCACTCTCCCCAGGTCGTTGCGCCCCAGGTCGACCAGCATGATGTGCTCGGCCACCTCCTTGGCATCCGCCCGCAGCTCCGCTTCCAGTCGCTGATCCTCCGCCTCATCGGCGTGCCTCCAGCGCGTCCCCGCAATCGGTCGATACTCCACCCGCCGACCTTTCACACGCACCAGAAGCTCCGGCGAAGACCCCACCAAATGCGCCGTCCGCGCAGGCTTTCCTGGCTCCTCGCTGACGTCCATTTCAAACCGCAGGAAATACAGGTACGGCGATGGATTTACAATCCGCAGCGCCCGATAGATCTCAAACGCATCCACCCCCGGAACGCAATCAAAGCGCTGCGACAGAACGCACTGAAAGATGTCGCCCTCCGCGATGTACTCCTTCACCTGCTCCACTGCCCGCAGATACTCCAGCTTGGGTGTCCGCGGCGTCAGTTCCAAAGCGGCCGGGACTGCCCTGCTTCGCCGATTGGCCACCTCCGGCAGAGCCCGCCGCAATCGCTCCTCCATCCGGTCCAGCCGATCGACCGCCCGCCCATAGGCGCCGTCCATCTGCTCGCGCAAGAGATCCACCGTTGCAATCAGGTAGATCTCCTTTCGCACATGGTCGAACGCCATCACCTGATCGAAGAACATGAGGTAAGCATCCGGTACCTCCAGTTCATCGGCGGCCAGCTTCGGCAGACGCTCGATCTGGCGCACCACGTCGTAGCTGAAGAAGCCGACTGCTCCCGCTGTAAACGGAGGCAGCCCAGGCAGCGTCGCCGGCCGATGCCCACCCAAGGCCGCCTTGAGCTCCTGAAAGATATCTCCTTCAAAGCTCCGCGGCTCTGCTTGCCGGGCTGCACCTCCATCGCCGACGGTCTGCCGTTCCGTGACAACGATCCGCCGACCTCGCGCCACCATACGCCGGTACGGTTCGATCCCGATAAACGTATACCGCCCTACTCGCTCGCCGCCTTCAACCGACTCCAGCAGAAAGGCCTCGGGCTCACCGGTCGCAATCCGCAGAAACGCACTCACCGGCGTCTCCAGATCCGCCGCGACCGTCCGATATACCGGAACCAGCGTATGGACCTCTGTCAACGCGAAGAAATCCCGCTGCTCCGGCCCAGTATTTGTCAGCATCCCAAGAGGATAATCGACGTACAGCTCAACCGTATGCGCCGCGTCTACTTCGTCGACAGCTCGATCACCTGAACCGAATACGGCGGCACCGTGTGCTCGAAGTGCGTTCCCGGGCCCCGCAGCCGGGTTGTCGACGGCACGATGCGGGTGGGCGCGAGGATGGTGTTGGTCTCCTCCGGATTGCTGCCCCCGAGCGTGACCAGCGTCGCCTCACGCGCAACCCGGTTCGCTCCCGCGACGCTGATCTCCACCGGCTGCGCCGTCGATCGGGTGTTGACCAGCTTCAGGTCGACCGTGCCCTTCGCCGGGTCATCCGTCACCGAATACGCGATGTGGCCGTCGCCGCCGGTCAGCGTCGAGGTCGGCACCTCCGTCCCGAGATACTGGGCAAACATCGACTGCGCATAGAAGCTGGGCGCGCCGTAGCTCTCGATGGCGTTGTAGCCGATCAGGTCGGACTCCCACTGCATGCCACCGGGGTTGACGTTGACAAACAGCGGGGCGTAGGAGGCCATCACGATCACATCGCTGTTCCGCTCCATGCCGGTCATCCAGGCGGAATCGCCGAGAGCCGCGCCCATGTTCGTCGTCGGAGATCCCTCGCGCGTGGCCCACTCGCCGACAAAGATCTTCGGCCCGCTGCGGTCGATCTTGTCGTAATGCTGCAAGTCGCCCAGAAACTCGTCCGTGCGCAGGTAGTAGTGGTCGTCGAGGACGTCCGGCTTCATGCGTTTCAGAGGCGCCGTCGCAATCAGCTGCAGCTGCGGGTACCTGGCCTTGATCGCCTTGTAAAACTGCGCGTACCGGCCCTCGTAGCTGCCCGACCGGTCGAACCAGTCCTCATTGCCGATCTCAACATAGGTGAGCGGGAACGGCGCCGGGTGGCCCAGCTTCGCGCGAACCGCGCCCCATTTTGTACTTGAGGCATCGCCGGTTACAAATTCCAGCTCGTCCATTACGTCGTCGACAAACGGCGTCAGCGCTGGGCCGGGACGGATGTGATCGCCCTTCAGCGAGTACCCGGCATACACCGCGAGCACGGGCTGGATGTTCAGATCTTCGGTCCACTCCAGGAACTCGAGCAGACCCATGCCGTCCGACGAGGTGTACTCCCACGGACTGCGGTGCGTGGGCCGATCCACCAGAGGTCCGATCGTGTTCTTCCAGTCGAAGCGCTCGTCGATCTGGTCGCCTTCAAGGTAGTTGCCGCCGGGCAGACGCAGAAAGCGCGGATGCATCTCCGCCAACTTCTCCATGATGTCGATGCGATTGCCGTTTTCACGATTCTTGTAGGTCGGCGGGAAGAGCGAGACGACGTCGATCCAGAGCTTGCCCGGGTGCCCGACGGTGAGCTCCAGATGGTTCTCAGACGACGCCTCTATCTTGCCGGTCCGCAGCGTAAACGTGTACCGCTTCCACTCGGTCCCGACACCGTCCACCTTTGCCGTCGCGATCGGTTTGCCTGTGTTGTTGCTCACCAACGCAACGGTGATCGGACCGATGTCGGCGGAGTCGGCCTTGGCGTACAGCGATCCGCGGTACTCAGTCCCCGGGCGCGCCGCCATGCCCCAGTAACCGCTGTTGAGAACGCCGGCCTGGTTTGTGGGGTCCGCCTGCTTCACGTCGATCTGGAGGCTGTGATCGAGAGCCGTGCTCGGACCGTCCGTGAGATCTACCGCCATCGTGGCCGACGAGTTGCCGCCATGCACGATGTTCCAGTGCGCCACGCCGCCGAAACCGTGGTCCTGAAACGTCCGGTTGCGCACCATCTCGGCGTACAGACCGCCGTCGTAGGAGTAGTTGATCTCCTCGGTCATCAAACCGTAGAGCATGGGACTAACCTTGTGCAGCGGCTTGCTGAGGTCGATGCTCAGGTTGGCCGGCGTGCTTGTCTGTGCCCCCGCCACGATCGCCGATACTGCCGCCGCGCCTGCCACCAGAGTTCGTACAGCCCCCATCATGCTCATCCACATCTCCTGAATTTTCGCCGGCTTGCGCGAAATTTGTCACGCGATCTCTCGGACCGCGAGAGCAGACGCCAGCTTAGTCTCTCGGCACGGGTATAGGCAACGACTGCAGTGCCCCGGTCCGAGCAACGGAATTTGCCGCCCCCCACCCCCTCCTGTACCTTGAGCAGCACGTGTCGCGCGCGGCCGCGAGAGGCAGAGGAGCAGGCAGAGATGGCGGACAGGAAAGACCAGATCGGCTCGCCGCCGCCCATCCCCGGAGCGCCGCCGAGACCGCACCCACTTCGCGTTCCCGGCCGCCGCTGGGGCATCGCGTGGCTGCTCGCTCTCGGCGTGCTGGTGAACTACTTCGACCGGGTCAATCTGTCCGTCTCCCAGGCCGCCCTGGTCGACACTTTTCACATCTCCTTCTTTACCTTTGGCCTCTTGTCGGCGGCGTACAACTGGACCTACGCGCTGTGTCAGCTGCCGGTCGGCGTTCTGCTCGACCGCTTCGGCGTGCGCCGCATCGGCCGCGTCAGCACCCTCTTGTGGAGCTTCGCCTCCTTCGCCGCCGCCATCGCTCCAGGCCTCGGCGCCTTCTTCGGAGCGCGGCTCTTGCTCGGCGTGGGCGAGGCCCCTACGTTTCCCGCCAACGCCAAGGCCATCGGCCGATGGTTCCCGGCCACCGAGCGCTCGTTTGCAACCTCCATCTTCGATTCCGCCGCGAAGTTCGCCTCCGCGATCGGCGTCCCGCTCATCGGTCTGCTTCTCCTGCGCGTGGGCTGGCGATGGAGCTTCGCGGCCACCGGCCTGATCAGTCTGCTCTACTTTCTCCTGTTTTTTCTTTGGTACCGCGATCCGGAAGAAGACCCGGGCCTCAGCCTGGCCGAGCGCGAGTACATCCACTCTCCGGCGCCACTTCTCGCAAACTCTGGGAGTTCCTCGCCCGATCCCTCCTCGCCCGATCCCATCCCAGAAGAGCGACTGCCGCTCCGATCTCTTTTGGCCGAGCCCAAGGTGCTCGGTCTGGCGATCGGCTTTGGCTCGTACAACTACATCTTCTATCTGCTGCTGACCTGGCTGCCGAGCTATCTTTCGCACACCTTCGGCATGGACCTTCGCCGATCGTTTTTCTACACCGGCGTCCCCTGGCTGTTTGCGACCGCGACAGACATGTTCGTCGGTGGCTGGCTGGCCGACTGGCTCATCAAGCAGGGCTACAACGCAAACCGCGTCCGGCAGACCATCCTGATCGGCGGAACGGCGAGCGGCCTGGGCCTCCTGGGAGCGGCGCACGCGCACACGCCCACCGTCGCTCTCCTCTGGATCAGCCTTTCGATCGGTGGTCTCGCGGCCGCGGCTCCCATCGGCTGGTCGATCCCGTCGCTGATCGCACCCAGCGGAAGCGTCGGCGCGGTGGGCGGGATCATCAACTTCTCAAATCAGATCTCCGGCATCGTGGCGCCGATCCTGACCGGCTACCTGATCGCGGTCACCGGGACGTTTGCATGGGCGTTCGCCGTCGCCGCCGGGTACCTGCTCGTCGGTATCCTCAGCTACGTCGTTCTCCTCGGCCGCATTGAGCCGATCCCGCTCCAGCCGGTCTCAACCCAATTGCTTTAGCGCATCGCGGTAGCGGGCGCAATCGGATACCGCTTCGTCTCGCCGGTGCGTTCGTTTCGCATCGCGAAGCTGCCATCCCGCCCGGCAATCAACTCAAGGGAGTGACCCGCGTCCGGACCGGGGAGATTGGCGATGTACTCCGCCGCTCGGTTGTTCGCGGCTCCGCCCTCGTCCGAGAAGTGCAGCTGCCACAGCGCCTCAAGCCCCGGCGCCCCCTTCAGAGTCACGAACGTCGGGACCGACCCGCCCTTGGTCGCGCCGTTGTCCATCACGGCCACCCGCGCGCCGATCGCGTCCACCAACGCCGGGCTCGAGCTCTGGTACCACCCGTGGTGCGAGACGACGTACACATCCACCCGCCCGAGCTTGTTGACCGGACACATCAGATCGCGCTCCTTGTCCCAGGTCAGGTCGCCGAGATCCAAGATGCGGAAGTTGCCAAAGGTAAGCTCGATGCCGAGCGAGCGTGCGTTTTCGGTCTGGTCGGCCGGCCGGGTCTCGGAGGCGGCGCAGAAGGTGTTGGGGCCGCCGCCACCGGGAAGTGGCCTCGCGATCAGAGCTCCATCCGCGCTGATCACGGTCGCCGTGACCTCCGGTCCGAGCCCCGGCAAGACATCGCCCGGCTTCGCCACGACCCGCTTTGCCTGAGCGCCGGCGAGCACCGCCCCATACGCCGCAAACCCGCGCTCCGTCACGCCCTTGTCGAGCTCGCGATTGGGTCCGTGATCGATAAAGGTTCCAACCGGAATCCTCTCGACCAGCTGCGGCACACCGCCCACGTGGTCGTCGTGAAAGTGCGTGATCAGGACGTCGTCGATGCGGCTGAGGCCCGCGCTCTTGGCCGCCGCCACGATCCGGTCAGCGTCCCGGCCGCCGTTGCCGGGCCACCCCGTATCCACCAGCAGCGATCGCCCCGCAGCCGTTACAAACAGCGTGGCCTGCCCGCCCTCGACGTCGATAAAGAACACCCGCAACTTGCCACCGGCGTCAGCCGATGTGGATGCCTGCGCGAATCCGCACACCGTTGCGGCCCCCAGCACAGCCGCGACGAGAAGAGCTCGAAGCCAACTTGTCTTGCACCCGAATTGCATCTCACATTCCTCTACGTAGCTTCCGTTCGTTGCGGCACTGTGGCGCGCGTAGCTCCGGTCGAGATCCCGCCGTCGACCAGCAGCGTCTGCCCCGTCATGTACCGGCTCTCTTCCGACGCCGGAAACACGATCGGACCGTCGAGGTCGGCCGCGCTGCCCGGCCGTTTCAGCGGAATCCGGTCCAACAAATACTCCACCCATTCGCGATCTTCGTAAAGCACCGCATTCTGGGCCGTCTTGAACCACCCCGGAGCGAGGCAGTTCACCGTAATGCCGTGGCGCCCCCAGTCGTCGGCCAGACTCATCGTCAACTGCCGCACACCGCCGCGACTCGCTCCGTAAGGCGCCAGCCCCGCATACCCGAAGACGCTCGTGACCGACCCAATGTTGATGATGCGACCGTACCCATGCCGCATCATCCCGGGGCGATCCCCTGCGCGACAAAGAAGCTGCCGCGCAGATTACGAGGCGTGATCGGTCGTCTTAGAGAGTCGCAAGTCGTTGAAAGTAGATTGGTCGCATTCCTTATTTGGGGTTGAAATGGGGTTGGAAATACTCCTGCTCGATCCGATTCGGAGTCTACTACACATATCAGCAGGCTATCTTAGTGGCGCGAATTCCCACTGTCCGCGACTGGATCACTTCGGTCCGGTGGACGCTATAACGCTCCGAACTCCTTTCCAGTGCTCTACTGCGCTGACAGCCAACTAACGGCAATGATGGAGATTGAGGCGCTATTCACGACTGCTGATGGGCCGCTCAGAGGCGTACCGCGGAACCCCGATCTTGTACTCACAATTCAATGCGTGTTGTCACGTGTCGGGGACCTGACCCAGCGCCGCACATCCATCAGGCTTCTGTCTCGATATCTTCGTCGATTCACTCTTAATCGGAGAGCGGCTGTCGATCTTGGACAACAACGGCCGGATCGACGCCTCCATAGAAGGAGTCATTCCACACCCAGCGCCGGCCGGCCTTTCGGCCTCGGGACGGCTCCATTAGCAAATCTCCGAGATCACGCTAAAGCCGGACAAGTAAGCCGACCGACTTTTCTTGTCTCATGGTTCAAGACGTTCGCCATATACGCCGGTGCTGTCATCTGTTTCGGCGGTCTCATCTTCGCGGGAATCCGCATGATGTCAGGCCGATTCCAAGATGCAATTCCCGGTCTCTTCGGCGCACTTTTCGGCGCCGGAGTTCTCGGCTGGGGAGCCGGTTGGATCGGCTCTCTGACCGGACAGTCGATGTAGGAGGTGCATCGACATGGCCAAGCGGGGAGAACCGTTACCGATCAATCAGGCGTTGAACCGGCCGAGAGCCAAGCTCGGACTCGACCTCACAACATGGATGGCGATCGTATTCGTCTGCGTAACGGTTTTCCTCGTCGGCTTCCGTTTGTTGGCAACCCTGGCGTTTCCGACCCTTGCGATTTCTCCATGGTTCATCGTCCGCAAACACCCAAAGATGTACTACCGCACCGGGTAGTCACGAATTTCACCTTCCTCCCGGAACGGCTGAACCCAACCTGGACCGAGTCCAACTAGCTTTCGCGCAAAGGAAGTGTCTTATGAAGCCGCTTTCCAAACAACGTAAATGGCTGATCGGCACAGGAGCCGCGTTGCTCCTGCCCGCAACGCCCAGCTTCGCACTGTTCGGTCTCGGAGACATCGTCTTCGACCCGACCAGCTACGCCAGCCTTGTCTCCCAGCTCACAACGCTGGAGACGCAGTACAACATGCTCAAGAACAACATCACCCACTTCTCCTGGAAACAGCAGTGGCAAACCACGTTGACAGCTTTGGAGCATGTGAACGTCGCCAACATGTTCGGCGAAATCGCGGGCATCAACATCGCACTCAGCTCCAATTCTCCAAACGCGTCCATCACGGGCTGGAAGGCTGCCACTGTGTCCGTGAACAGCGGCACAAGCACCTACCTCGCCGGACAGGCGCTCGGGAACGACCGTATGGCGCAGCTCGCGATGGTGCAGATGTCCGACTCTGTTTCGCCGGACTGTCTGACGTACGTGGGGCCGTACCGGACCGCCCGGAGTCAGAACGCCTCAGCTAACAGCACGTTGGCGGGACAGCAGGTGGACGGGAGCGATGCGACCAACACGGAAGTCGAGCAGTTGAACCTGCTCAACGCGGCAAGTGGAACAGAATCGCGCTCGCCACAACTCCGCCGCCGCCCACGAAGGCAAGACGTGGAAGACGTACATTCCATAACAACGAGAGAGATTTGAGATGGCTTCCGTTATCGCGCTCGCGCAGGCACTTCCGTCTACCGGCTCCGGGGTTGACTGGCTCTACCAGTTCACCAACAACCTCACGAATCTGACGACGCAAAACGGCGGCGCGCTCACGCAGTTCGGTGCAGTTGAGTTGAGCGCCATCTCTCTGTTCGTTTTGGTCAGCATGGTGGTGAACTGGAATACGAGCACGATGACCTTTCGTGTTCATCACGAGCCCGTCCGCGCCGGCGATCTCGTGAACTTCCTCATGCGCCTGATCACCTGTTCGCTGCTACTGAACTACTGGGTGAATCCGTTCCCCGGCGCGAGCTTCGGTATCAACCACTTCTTTTCCTACATCGCCCAGGCGATGGTCGCAGCCTTCGATCAGAGCTCTCTCGACAATCTCTTGCAGCTCTTAAAGAGCGCCGGAGACGGCACTCCAGTCCCGTCCTTTACTGCACCAACGCAGATCTCTTGCTACTTCATCGTGCAGCTAATGCTTGGACTGGCGTCCGCCATTTTGTTTGTTATCAATTGCAGTTCCTTCATCCTGTATGGAGTCCCTGCGCTTTTCGGGCCAGTTTTCATACCGCTGCGAATGACGAAAACCTTCCGCACCAAATTCTTTCATTTCCTCGACGTGCTCATCAGCTTCGCTATGATTCGCTATGGCTGTGTCCACACTGCCATGCAACCATCAACACACGGAGCTTTCGTTTTGTGCCCGGCTGTCCCTCAGAGCTCATTTGCTCCAATCCGGTCTGCGGACGCCAGTTTTCCTGGAACACCCAGAACAAGGGCAAGCTCTGGCCGGAGCAGCGCGCTTACAACGTACTTCGTTGACGATCTCAAGCGCTGTTCAGCAATGATGGAGGCTCTTCGGGGTTCGGACATTGCAGGAGTTCCGGCCCGTTATTACGGACACTTCCGACCGCCGGGTTACACGCTTCAGCTTGCATCGCGTCTGCTTCGTAAGGCCGCAGCAAGTCAATCGGCAACTGTTCCGTTTCGCCCCGGTCCAGCCAACGGTCGTAATCGCGCGGGTGCAGGATCACAGGCATACGATCGTGAACCTGTCCAGTCAGTTCGTTAGCCATCGTGGTGATGACGGCAAATGTCTGTAGCCACTCGCCCGTCGCCGGATCTTTCCAAGCGTCCCACAATCCCGCAAACCCGAATGGTTCTCCCTTGGTCAGCGTGTACACATAGGGCTTCTTCGTCTTTGGATCAATTTTCTGCCATTCGTAAAACCCGTCCGCTGGTACAAGGCAGCGACGCTTTCGGAATGAACCTCGCCACAGCGCTTTTTCTTGGACCGTCTCTGCTTTTGCGTTGATCGTGCTGAAACCCTTGAAATCGGCTGCAGACTTCGCGAAGTACGGGATCAAGCCCCATCGCATCATCACCATCTCGCGTTCCCCGGTGTCGCGGTTCAAGCGAATCACCGGCTGAAACGTCGTGGGCGCTACGTTGTAATCCGGTGGAAGGACAAAGTTCTCCGGGAGCTTGCCCAAGCGAAAGGCCTCAGCGATCCGTTGTTTGTCCGCTTTCCGTAGATATCGTCCGCACATAAAGTTCCAACCCAAAGTCTAGCGTTTCCGAACAACTTTGGACGGGAAGAAGACTCTTCCCGCGCTCTAGCCGCGCAAAGCGTCTTCCGCTCCCATCTCTGCGGGCCTGTTCCTGCCCGCAACGCCGGCCCTCAAAACCGGTGCGCCCACGCGCACCCGACCTCTCAAAAGGCAGCCCCAACGGCAAAAGCGCTGAGGGCTGCGCCCTGGCGCGGCGCAAGGGGCTCCCCATTAATTTTTCGTTCCGAAAAATCAGCGCGATAAAACCGCGCCCCTGCGGGTAGGAGATACCCCTCCCCATTGCGCCTTGCCGCCCTGCTTAAACCCTTCCGCTTATTGCGGCATGTACATGCCGCGCTTCACAACGCGGAAATGCAACGGCAAAAGCGGGAGGCGAAATGCGAACGACACCACCAACCACACCAAACCCTTTCACTTGGCGGGGCTTTGCCAACGTGCGAATGGGTGACTACCTCCTGGGCGAGGACACCGTGGACCTCGCAGAACTCGGCTTTTGCGGCGAAACGGTCACTGTCTCTTGCCCAACGTGCGGAGAAGCCCTGGGGCATATCCCCATGGAACTTTACGGCGTGGAGAGACCTCACCACAACTTACATCACCCCTGTCCTCGACTGGCACGACGCGAAACATCATCCGCGCCTTGCCTAAACCACGACCACACGACACCAAGGAGACAAGACCATGAGCACCACTGACACCACCCTCAATAGCAAGAAGCCCACCACCAAGCAGGAGCTAATCGCCGCCAACGTCAAGCTGCTTATCGAGCAGTTGGAGGCCGGGCAGTCCGATGCCCTCACCAACTACCTCACAGCCATGAGTCGCTTTCACCAGTACAGCTTCGGCAACGTACTGGAGATTGCACGGCAGATGCCCACAGCAACCCGCGTGGCCGGATTTTGGAAGTGGAAAGAACTTGGCCGCAGCGTCAACGCTGGAGCCAAGGGCATTCGCATCCTTGCGCCCATCGTGGGAGTGAAGCGCAAAGAGGATGAGGAAGCGGAAAGGACATCACCAAGCAGAACACCCGCGTGTTGCTTGGCTTCCGCAATGCCTACCTGTTCGACATCTCGCAGACCAACGGCGTTGACCTGCCGGAGTTGCATCAGGTGTCCGGCGACCCCGGCGAGAGTATCGGGAGGTTGGCAGCGTTTCTGAAAGCCCAGGGCATTCAGCTTGTCTACAACCCGAAGATCGCCCCCGCGCTCGGCATGAGCTACGGCGGACGCATCGCCATCCTGCCGGGTCAGACGAAGGCCGAGGAGTTCAGCACACTTGTGCATGAAGCCGCGCATGAAATGTTGCACAAGGCCGAACGGCGCACCGCCACCACCAAGACGGTGCTGGAGACGGAAGCTGAGGCCGTTGCGTTCGTCGTGGGCAAGGCCGTTGGGTTGGTGACGGGCAGCGCATCCGCCGACTACATCCACCTGTACCACGGCAATGCTTCGCTGCTGGCCGAGAGCTTGGAAGTCATTCAGCAGACCTCCAGCGTCATCCTTGCCGCGCTGGAGCCGCCCAAGCGACCCCTGAGTTCTGGATCGTGGTTGTGACTTTACTCTCTGCGCTCGGGTTTACAGGCCGCGGAACTGATGGTGAGGTGGCCTGTGCGGCGCACAAGCCGACTGAGGCAACGATGAAGACGAAGGTGCTCATTGCGCTGAATGCTTTGGAATAGAGTGGGATCAGCATCGGTTTGTCCTCTTGTCTGAACAGCGATTAGTTGGGCAGGTCTGTGGCCGGTCCGTCTTGGACCGATTTCGTTCCTAGAGAATGCAATCGCGTAACCATTCCCAACGCCCGCCTAATCTCATCGTTTTCCAGCAAATCGTTAGTTTCTATTCCGCAAATGACCCGGAACGCGAGCGCAAAACGGACAGCACCGTGAGGAAAGCTCACATCTCTGAAGAGATGAGTAATAGCTTTGTGCTCATGCGAAACTGATTAACCTGCTCTACGAACGGGCGTTCCTAGCCATTTGTATACGGCAGTGTCAAACCGCCCTCAAGCACACCGCCCAGCGCACGCCAGATGTTGAGCGGATGGTGCTCCATGCGGAAAAAGCCGAGGTGATCAATAGCTAGAGAAGCGATCAGGGCCGCCGTGACGGTGAACCCCATGAACGGTCCAGCTCCTACCTTGTTGACCTGGGTGAGACCCGCGTATACCTGAACGGCGCCGACTAGACCACCGATTGGCGCCCACCACGGAAGGGTCGCTAAGTCACCCATCGTCGGCAGCGGGTGCGGCACGATGAGGAAAGCACCCACAAAGAAGAACGTTATCAGGGAAAACGAAACTGCTGAAGCGAGCCAGGGGTTCAAGAGCGATTTGAAGAGTTGACCATTCATCGCGGCCCCGCAGGACTGCAGAGCGCCGCCGATGATGATGAAAGGTATGATCCACGCAGCCTTCATGTGTTCCCTCCTATTGAGTTTTCACGAACGTTTGCATCAGGATCGCTCCGCCAAGAGAAACCAGCAGAGCGACAGGCATCGCGACAGCACCGACTTTGAGGAATCCCCAGAAGCTCACGTCCAGCTTCTCTTTCCGCAAGGCCAGCAGCCACAGGATGGTGGCCAGGGAGCCGGTCACCGAAAGGTTGGGTCCAAGGTCCACGCCTATCAACACCGCATGGGACAGCAAGCCTTGCACATGCGCGGTCTGCAGCGTGCCGCCCGCGATCAGGCCAAGTGGCAGGTTATTCACTAGATTGTTCCCGACCGCAACGGCGAATCCAACGACCAGAGCGGCGATCGGAGCACCGAGCGTTTCGGCGGAAGCAAGCCAGCTTTGGGTAAGCCGGAGTGCTCCGATGCTTTCCACGGCGTCCACCATGATGAATAGCCCCGCCACCAAGACCAACGTGGGCCAACTGATCTCCTTGGCCAGCTTCAGCGGATTGCTCTTCGCCTTTACGGAAACCACTGCGGTCACGACGAGAGCGGCCAGACAAGCGGGCAGCCCGAGGTCCTTTTTCAGCGTCGATGCCGTGAGCAGGACCGCTACCATGAGCACCAAACCGGCGAGGACTAATTTGCCTTCGGCCTTGAGCGGCTCTGCTTTCACTTCCTCCTCAATGCAAGCCTGGAGGTCCTTTCGGTAGATGAATCGCATGACTGCATATGTAGCAGCAATTGACAAAATGGAAGGTACGCCGAACGATAGCAACCAGCGCCCGAGGGGAGGCATGGCGCCGCCATGGAATACCACCAGGTTCGCGGGATTCGAGATCGGCAACACGAACGATGCCGCGTTCGCGATGAGAGCGCACACGAACAGATACGGTAGCGGTTCGACCTTCGCCTTGCGCACAGCCGACAGAATCGCCGGTGTGAGCACGACCGCTGTCGCGTCGTTCGACATGAAGATAGTAACCAGGGTGCCGATGCCATAGACCAGGGTGAAGAGCCGGGTGCAGGAGCCATGCGCGCCTTCGACCGCAACGGAAGAAACCCAATCGAACACTCCGTGCTCGCGCGCCAGTTCGGACAGCAGCATCATGCCGATCAGGAACAGGTACACATCCGTACCTTCGCCTACCGCCTTGCCCGCGAGCTTGAACGGAACCAAGCGTAAGAGAACCAGCAGCAGCGCACCCCCGCCGATCCAGTACACCTCGGCAACGTTCTTCGGACGGATGAGCATCAGCACGATGCTGATTCCGACGATGAGTGGCAACAGAATGTGACCCAGCCCAGGGGAGATCATCTACCACTTCCTCCCGTTCTTGTTGGGGCCGAGCTGCGTTCCCAGCAAGCCGTGTTCCGGCCACGCTTCCAATGCGTTATCCTGATCGCGTTCCGCTGTTTTACGTGTGGGCCGTTTGCTCACACCGGCGATGAGCAGAGCGCAGAAGACATTTCCGGCAGAGTTGAAGGATTGATTCTTGCCGAACTGCCGGTCGAACAGCTCGCGGCCAACCAATCCCATCGTGACGGCTGCCAGTGTCGGGGCGAGAAACGGCCCAGCTCCCCCAATCAACAACTGCGATGGATAGACTGACCAGGGCGCAGCCGACACGGATAACAAAACCGCGCCACAGGCCAAGACCGCCAAGGCGATCACCAACAGGAGCCGCTTCGAACGGATTCGATCGACCACAGCGCCCGCTGGTGTCTGCAGGACGACGGAGACCATACCGCCGAGCGTAAGGGCCATCCCGACCCGGCCAGGCCCCCACCCCGCGCCGGCGAGATAGGCGGCCAGGAATGGGCCAAGACCGGTTTGCACGTCCGCCAGAAAGAAATTGGTCGCCTGCAGCGCCTTCAGGCTGCCGTCCTTCTCCGGCGGGATTGTCGATCTCAAGGTCATGCTTTTCACGGATCAAAGGAAAGGCCTGCACAACGCAGACCGTCATTGCATCGGGTTTACGGTTTCGGCAGCTTCGGACGGGTTTTCTCGCCGACGAGTTCGTCTGGACCATGCTTCTTTACATGGGCGAGGGCTTCGGCGCCTCGGGCAAGCTCCAGGGCTTGCCGGTACATTGGAAAGATAAATGCTGCGTACTTGACTGTCCGGTCCAGGGTTGAAGGCGCGAATGCGAGAGGATTGCGTTACGGGTTGGCCTGGCTGGACAGGTATGGGCGTTCCGATAGGTGATTCAGGAGCCTGGCCCAGAAAAGGCGAAGGCCCACTCGGAGGTGGAGCTTGCGCCAGAGCGGATGCACTGAGTGCAAGTCCTGCAACTAGAGTCTTGAACGAGAACGATGAGTTCATACGAGTACCCCTTGCCCGAGTAAAGGCAATCACAGGGCCAAATCGCCAATCTCGGTTTCGTGGGAGTTTTCGCGTTTTCCTCGCTGCGCCCCGCCTTGCAATTGCCCGCTTTGCGGTCAGCCGCCGTGCGGAAAGCGGGCGGAAAGCCGGGTCTAGCACCTCCGCAGCTCCGAAAACAAGGAGAGTTCAGAGTGACGATAATGGAATAGGACGTGCGCAGGATTCTCATGGCGGGTTCGCCGAGAAGGAACACAGATGTTCTTCCGCTGGCAGAGCACTTTCTGCGCCGCTATGCCGAGCGGAACGGCACACCGCTCGCAGGTCTGACCGAAGACGCTATCGCCAAGCTCCAGCACTATCCGTTTCCAGGCAACGTCCGTGAGCTTGAGCATCTAGTGGAGCGATTGTCTGTTCTTGAAATTCACACGGCAACGCTTTCAACGAGGCACCCTGCGCAAAGTGGCGCGGGCCGACAATCAATGGGCTTGGGAGTACCGCTACCAAGACCCCTCAACCAACAAACGAAAATCCTTGTTCCTGAGCCTCCAAAAGTTCCCCACGCAGACCGCCGCTGAACGGCATCTGGAATCTTTTGTGCTCAAACTCAACGCAGAAATCCAACCCTGGCGGTCATGGACATCGACGTCGAGAACCTCAGCATGAGGGTCACACGGGCGGTCGTTCATGGCCGAGTCAAAACCGTGAAGACCGAGTATTCGGAGGACGAGTTGCCGCTTGATTCCGGCTTCGCGGAGATTCTTCTGACCTGGAAGCGCAGGTTGGAGGCGGACCGTGAGGCGCAAAACGGGTTTTCACCCCCATTTATGGGGTTGGACCTGCTGTTTCCCAAGCACCTCCACGGGACGGCATTCCCATGCGGCTCCGGCCCAGCAGGACTATCTTCGTCCCGCTGGCTGCTGCCTTGTGGCTTGCCCGAAGTGCGGTGCCGGGACGGGAGCCTGGTGTCGCGAGGACGGCAAGACTCCGAACGGGAAGCGCCTGCCGCTGCGCGATGAGCGGTGGGAAGCTGCTGGAAAGTACAGCAGCGTGGGGTGGCATTCGTTCCGCCATACCTATCGTTCCTGGCTGGAGGACACGGGAGCGCCAACTGGTGTGCAGCAGAAGCTGATGCGGCACGCGCAGGTCTCTACCACGATGAACGTGTACGGAAACGCCTTGATGACGGCCAAGCGTGAGGCCAACAGCAAGGTCGTCAGAATGGCATTGAGGAGCACTTAGGCCCATGCAAAAAGCCAACCCGCTTTCGATCAACCCCGCGCCTATTCGTCGAGCGCTCTTATCTGGGGTTATCTGGGGTTGGCGTTTTCGCTAAGTGGTTGCGGGGGCAGGATTTGAACCTGCGACCTTTGGGTTATGAGCCCAACGAGCTACCGGGCTGCTCCACCCCGCCCTATGAATATATCGCGACAAAACGCTCGGGTCAAACGTGGGCAGAGCAGGAGATGTGGCAGTTCAGACCCGCAAAACCGGCTCTCGAAGTTCATGTCTCAGCTCTGCCCGCAGTAAGCTTTTGTGACTTGGACATCGCTCCAAGCATCAAGCATCTGCATGAAGGGACGCATGCACGCATACTTGCTCAGGAGCGACTGACAAGCCACGGCAGTCGCAGCGTAACTTTTCGCTCAAAACGGCGTCTGCATACCTAGCCGGAGGAAGTTCGAGCCTAAGCGCTGACAGCCTCCGGCAGCAGGAGACCTGCCTCATGATTTTTCAGAACGACCTCGGCCGCTTCGTTTCTCTCTCTTCCCGGACGTTCACGGGCGCCGTCCTGGCCCTTGCGCTCGCGAGCCCGGCGTTTGCGCAAACCCGGTCGGACGTTCCGGACGCCCAGGTTGAGTCCAACGTTCTCAAGGCCCTGGCTTCGACACCGCAGCTCGCAGACCAGACCATCAGCACCACCACGGTCTACGGAACCGTCACGCTGAGCGGCTCGGTCCGCGACGAGAACTCCCGCAATTTGGCCGAAAATGTCGTCTCCCGCACCTTCGGCGTGAAAAAGGTGATCGACGAACTCACAGTCGGCGCGCCGAGCACCAGCCCGGCCCAGACCGGTGACCCGTCGGCGGGAACCAATCCTACCTTGCAGTCGGATGGTACGCTTGCACCGTCCCAGGACAACTCTGCCCAGCAAAGCGCCGAGCCGCCCCAGGGGTATGGGCAGCCGATCGGTCAAGCCGGCAATCAGCCTCCCGACGCCCAGGGCTATCCGACTCCTCAGCAGCAGCAGACCTACCCGCAGCAGACCTACCCCCAGCAGCAAGGACAGCAGACCTACCCTCAGCAGCAGACCTACCCTCAGCAGCAGCCCTACCCGCAGCAGGGAGGCTCTTACCCAGGTCAGGGACAGCCCTATCCTCAGCCGTCGCAGTATCCCCAAGGCCAGCAGCCCTATGCGCAAGGCCAGCCGCCCTATCCGCAACAGGGCGGCCGGCAGGCAGCTCGACCCTATGGCTCGCAGGTGGGTGGCGAGGCCGTCGTC
>CAXUIB010000006.1:0-18256 GCA_964250945.1 uncultured Acidobacteriaceae bacterium | reverse complement strand
CGGCCGGCAGGCAGCTCGACCCTATGGCTCGCAGGTGGGTGGCGAGGCCGTCGTCGTGCCCAACGGAGCCCTGCTCCGGGTGCGGCTGAACCAGAGTCTGGACAGCAAACACACGCAGCCCGGAACCCCTTTCGAGGCGGTTGTCCTGAATGATGTGATCGCCGCAAACGAGGTCGCCATCCCGCGCGGGGCCTCGGTGCAGGGCGTCGTCGCGGACGCGGAGCACGCGGGATCTCTGAAGGGCGAGGGCGAGCTCACGCTCCGGCTCACCAACGTCAACCTTGCGGGACGCAACTTCCCCATCACCTCCGACACGTGGTCCATCCACGGCCGCGACAAGACCGGAAACACGGTCGGCACCGCCGTCGGCCTCGGCGCCCTTGGCGCCATTATCGGGGCGGTCGCTGGCGGTGGCGCCGGTGCAGCCATCGGCGCCGGCGTCGGCGGTGTGGCCGGCGTCGGAGCTTCGGCCGCGTCCGGCGGCGGGCAGGCGATCATCCCCGCCGAAGCCATCCTCAGCTTCCATCTCACCGCTCCCGCCGAGGTCACGACCGTCTCGCAGGAGGAGATGGACCGTCTCGGCTACGGTGTGCAGAACGCGCAAAATCTGCGCCGCCGCCCGGCATACCCGGTGTATGCCCCCGGTCCGGTGTACTACCCGCGCCCGTATCCGTACTACTACTCGCGCTACTAAGTTCGATTAGGCCCCATCGCAGGCTTCGAGCAGGCCTCACCCCCTCCCAGCGCCTAGCCTCATCGCTGATTTATACTTTGTTTTAAGTCCTGCGACCCGCGTCCTCGCGCTTCTTTGAGCAAGCGTCCGCGCGGTACGCAAAACCCCGGACATGCGGCCGTCTCCCGTTCTCCTCCACAGACGGCGTCCGCGCGAACGAACAGAGGTCCTAAGCCAGGCATGATCCGTTTCCTGCAGCAGAATACCCGCGCCACCAAGATCATCTTCGCCGTCATCATCGGCCTCGCCGTCGTCACGATGGTCATCACGCTGGTCCCCGGCATCTTCGATAACGCCAACTCCGGCGACAACAGCGGCGTCTACGCCACCGTGCACGATCCCGGCTTCCTGGGCCGGCTTACCAGCGATACCTCGACCGTCAAACTTACGCAGGTCAACCAGCTCGCCGAACGTCAGCTGCAGCAGCAGCGCCTCCCCGAGATGCTCCTCCCCTATATGGCCGACCGCGCCGGACAGATCCTCGTTCAGCGCGAGATCCTGCGCCACGAGGCCGACCGGCTCCACCTTCAGGTGTCGGACGAAGATCTCCGACGCGAACTCCAGACCGGACCCTTCGCACAGTACCTCTTTCCGAACGGCAACTACATCGGCACCGACGCGTACATCAACTTCGTCCAGTCCGCCTTCAACACGACGGTCGCCGACTTCGAGTCGCAGGTGAAGAGCGACATGGAGCTGAACCGCCTTCAGGCGCTGATCACCGGCGGCGCCACCGTCTCCGACACCGCCGTGCGCGACGCCTACAAGCTCCAGGGAACCAAGGTCAAGTTCGACTACGCCGTCATCTCCGCCGAGGATGTGGCCAAATCGATCGACCCGACCGAGGCGCAGCTCCAGGAGTTCTTCAAGCAAAACTCCGCGCGTTACGCGACGGCCATCCCCGAGACTCGCAAGATCCAGTACGTCGCCTTCGACTCCTCCAACCTTCCCGGCGGCAAGCCACAGGTCACCGACGCCGAGCTCCAGGCCTACTACAACGCGCATCTCGCGCAGTTTCAGGTCAAGGAGCAGGTGCGCGTCCGCCACATCCTCGTCGCCGTCACCGACCCAAAAAACGACGCCGCCGCCAAGGCCAAGGCGGAAGACCTCCTCCGGCAGATCCGCGGCGGAGCGAACTTCGCCGATCTGGCGAGCAAAAACTCGGACGACCCGGGAAGCAAGATGCAAGGCGGCGAACTCGGCTTCCTCGATCGCGGAAAGACCGTACCGGCCTTTGATCAGGTCGCCTTCACGCTCGCGCCCGGACAGACCTCCGACCTCGTCAAAACGCAGTTCGGCTACCACATCATCCAGGTCGAGGAGAAACGCCCCGCACACACCCGATCTCTCGCCGAGGTGAAGTCCGAGATCCTCCCCATCCTCGAGCAGCAAAGGTCCGGCGCCGCCATGCAGACGTTTGCGTCGCAGATCGCCGAGGACGCCAAGAAAGTCGGTCTCGAAAAGGCAGCCGCGAGCAAGGGCTTGCACCTCCAGACCACCGACTACATCAGCAAGGAAGGCGTCATTCCCGGCGTCTCCGACAGCTCCGGCCTGCTCACCAAGGCCTTCGCCGTCGTCAAGGGAACCGACCCCGAGGCGGTCTCGACCGGCGACGGTTTCGCCGTCTTCCAGGTCGCCGACATCCGGCCCGCGCACGCGCCCACCTTTGCCGAGTACCGCCAGCACATCGAGCAGGACTACCGTCAGCAGCAGGTTCCGCAGCTGTTGAACGCGCAGCTGATCAAGCTCGACGATCGCGCCAAGGTCCTCAACGATCTGCGCAAAGCGGCCGCCGAGATGAACATCCCCGTCAAGTCCAGCGATCTGGTCGGCAGGGACGGCCAGGTTCCCGATCTCGGCGCCATGACCGGACCCGCCGATGTCGCGTTCTCGCTCCCCAAGGGCGCCGTCTCGGGGCCCATCAACACCGGACGCGTCGGCGCCGTGCTCACCGTCCTCGACAAGCAGGAGCCCACGCCGGAAGAGATCGCAAAGAACTTCGCGCAAACCCGCGAACAACTCCTGGGCGAACAGCACGAAGAGCTCTTTCGCGTCTTTCTCGGCAATCTAACCGAAAAATATCAGAAGTCCGGAGCCGTGCGGTACACCCGCAAGCAGACCACACCGGCCCTCCCCTTCGGCGCCTAGCGTCCGAGGACACAGCAGAGCCGCAAACCCAAACTCGCTCCCACATAGGGAGATCCTCATTTTTCACGGAGCAGCATGAACACCGAAGCATCCCTTCGCAATCGCGTCTCCGGCATCCTCCTTCACGTCACGTCGCTGCCGTCCTACGGCGGCGTAGGCGACTTCGGTCCCGCCGCCTACGCGTTTGTCGACTTCCTCGCAGCCGCTAAGCAGCGCCTCTGGCAGGTCTTGCCGCTCAGCCCTACGGGCTACGGATCGTCGCCCTACTCGGCCATCTCCGCGTTTGCCGGCAACCCGCTTCTCATCAGCGTCGAGCGTCTGGTCGCCGACGGCTGGCTCACCCCCGATCGCATCAAGGGCCTGCCCGGCACGCGCGGCCCGGCCGACTTCGGCGCGGCCACCGAACGGAAATTGCCCATCCTTGAAGAAGCCGCCGGCAACTTCCTCGACCAGGCCACCAACGAGCAGCGCGGACGCTTCCAAAAATTCTGCCTCGAAAATCTCGCGTGGCTGCCCGACTACGCGATGTTCAACGTCCTGCGCCGCACGTACAACTACAAGAGCTGGCATGAGTGGCCCGCCGACCTCGCTCAACGCAATCACAATGCCCTCTCGGCGGCTGTCAAGAAGTACGCCCGCGAGATCGCCGTCGAGCAGGTGCTGCAGTTCTTCTTCAACGAACAGTGGTGTGCCCTGCGCAGCTACTGTGGCGCCCGCGACATCCGCATTCTCGGCGATGTCGCCATCTTCGTCAGCTACGATTCGGCCGACGTGTGGACCAATCCGGATATCTTTGAGCTGGACGAGAACCACCGGCCAACCCATGTCTCCGGCGTTCCACCGGACTACTTCTCCGCCACCGGACAGCGCTGGGGCAATCCGCTCTACAAGTGGGGCCTGCTCCAGGAGCGCGGCTTCGACTGGTGGGTCGCCCGGGTTCGCCGCGCGCTCGCGCTCTACGACATGGTCCGGCTCGATCACTTTCGGGGCTTCGAGGCCTTCTGGTCCATCGGCGCCGACGAGGAAACTGCGGTCAACGGACAGTGGGTCAAGGCGCCCGGCCAAGCCCTCTTCCAGCGGCTCAAGGAGCTGCTCGGCGACCTGCCCTTCGTGGCCGAAGACCTCGGCCTCATCACCCCCGAGGTCGACGCCCTGCGCGAGCGCTTCGGCATGCCCGGCATGCGCATCCTCCAGTTCGGCTTCGCCGACCGCGGAGGTCATCTCTACCTGCCGCATCGCTACACACCCAACACCGTCGCCTACACCGGAACCCACGACAACAACACCACCCTCGGATGGTGGCGCGACGATGCGACCGAGGTCGAACGCAACGCCGTTCAAAGCTATCTCGGCCGCGTCGATCACGACACGGAGGTGGTCGGAAAGATGATCCGTGCCGCCGCGACCTCCGTCGCCAACGTCTGCATCTTTCCGCTCCAGGACGTGCTTCGCCTGGGCAGCGAGGCTCGCATGAACACGCCGGCCGCAGGGGCAGGGAACTGGACCTGGCGCTACGACCCGGATGCCTTGCACCCCGACCACAGCCGTGAGCTCGCGCATCTGATGGAAAATACCGACCGAGACGGATACGAGGTCCCCATCGAAGGAGCCGATGCGGGCAAACCCACCGATCTCGCGTCCAAACGCGCTGAGCTCGAAGCCCGCCCATGACAACACCGCCACCCGATCCAAACGTTTAGACTAAACAGCAACACGCTCTCTCGCGTGTCCAAGAACAACCCATAGGAGCCTTCATCCATGCCGCTCTCCGGCGAAGCGATTCGCACCATGAACTACGTCGACGACATCTCCGTCACTCTCCGCCGCATCCTGTCCGTGCTGCCCGCCCTCACCGACGACGAGCGAAAACGCGTGTCCGAGCACATCAAGCAGTCGGACCCGAGCTACGAGTCGGTCATCAGCGCCGTCGCCGGCAAAAAGTGACCCCGGAGGTCCGCCCGGACGCCGTCGCCATCCGCAACGTCGCGATCATCGGCGCAGGGGAGGCGGGCCGGAGCTTCGCCATCTGTTGCCTCCGCGCCGGCTTCCACGTCGTTCTTGAAGACGTGATGCCCGCGAACCTGCGGCGAGCCGAGGCCGAGCTCATCCACATCGACCCCGCTCAGAACACCTTCTCGCTTGCGCTTACGGTCGAGGACGCGGTCCGCACAGCCGACCTCGCCATCGACTTCGTCCCCGACGAGCTTGAGTCAAAGCTCGAAATCTTCTCCATGCTTGACCGCATGGCGCCCCCCAAAACCATCCTCTGCGCACCGACCGAGGCGCTCAGCATCACCGACCTCGCCTCCTGCGTGTACCGCCCGGACCGAACGGTCGCCCTTCAGAATCTGCCCGCTCCCGGAGGGATCGCCGCGGACACGCCCGCCCTGACGCTTCTCTATCCCCCTTCGGCCAGCCCCGCCACACTGGACGCAATGTGTGTCTTCCTCCACGCCCTCGGCCATCCCGTCACTCGCGAACAGGACCAAAGCACCCCCATGCTGGTCAAGAATCTCCGCTAGCCGCCCCAGCCGCGGACCCTGGTCACGGAACCATCAACGTCCAACCCGCGTACCACCTCACAGCCAGACCTCATGCGCGCCCTCCTCGACATCCTCGCCCAGGTCTTTCGCTCCATCGGCGCGAATAAGCTCCGATCCCTGCTCACCATGTTCGGCATCGCCTGGGGCGTCGCCTCTCTGCTTCTCCTCATCGGCCTGGGCGAGGGCTTCCGGTCGGGCCAGCGCCGCTCCCTCTCCGAGCTCGGCGACGACATCATCATGACGTGGGGCGGAACCGTCCCAGCGCTTCCCAATCAGCACACCGGCATGCGGCCCTACAGGCTCACCACCGGCGACATCGCCGCCATCCGCGCCGGCGCCCAACACGTTCGCAACGTCACCGGCATCCTCAACCGCGGCGACCTCAAGGAGGTCAGCGAGTTCTCCTCCGCATCCGGCCCGGTCTGGGGCGTCGAAGCCAACTTCCCCCAGATCCGCAAACTCCCGATCGCCAGCGGTCGCGCCCTCGACGCCGAAGATCTCGCCCAGCATCGCGAGGTCGTCGTCCTCGGCAAAAAGAACAACGAACTCCTCTTCCCCGGACGACCCTCCGTCGGCGCCTTCATCACCATCAACGGCCACCGATTTCAGGTCATCGGCGTCGCCGACAAGACCGGCCGCGGCAACAACAACAACGAGAATCAGCGCATCTACATCCCGCTGACAACCATGCTCGACAACTTCGCCATGACCGGCGACAAGCCCGTCCCTCCCGCCACCAACCCTCTCAACAACTTCGACACCATCCCGCGCGACGCCATCTCCTCCATCAACTACCAGCCCCTCACGGCGGACCTCAACGAGACCGCCAAGGCCGACGTCCACCGCATCCTCGCCCAGCGCCACGGCTTCGATCCGTCGCTCAAAGAAGCCTTCGAGGAGTGGGACACCATCAAGTCCAACCGCACCGTCGGCGTCATCTTCACCGCCATGGACGTCTTTCTCGGCGGCGTCGGCATCGTCACGCTGGCGCTCGGCGCCGTCGGCATCGTCAACATCATGCTCGTCACAAAAAAAAAAAAAAAAAAAGAGATAGGCCTCCGTAAGGCGCTTGGAGCCACAAAGCGCTCGATCCTCGCGCAGTTCTTCCTCGAAGCCCTCATGCTCACCGGCATCAGCGGCGTCATCGGCATCGTCGGCGCCGGCGCTCTCATGCTCGGCCTCGGAGCCGCTCTCGGCAACAACAAGATGGGCTTCGATCCGCCGCGTCTTGTACCCTGGTCCGCTGCCATGGCGCTCGGCTCGCTGTCCCTCTGCGGCGTCCTCGCCGGCCTGTATCCCGCCCACAAAGCCGCCTCGCTCGAGCCGGTCGAAGCGCTCCGAAAGGAATAAACCGGCATGGCCCTGCAGATGCTTCGCGACACCTTCGGCCAGGCCTTCGAGGCCATGCGGCACAACGGCCGGCGCACCGCCATCACCGTCGTCGGCATGGCCTGGGGTATCGCCACCGTCGTCCTTCTGCTCGCGTACGGCGCCGGCTTCGGACACGCGATCGAGGCGATCTTCGCCCAGTTCGGCACCAACATGATCGGCATCTTCCCCGGCCGCACCTCCGAGCAGGCCGGCGGCTCCAAAGCGGGCGTCCAGGTCCGCCTCACCATGGACGACGTCGATCGCATCCAGCAAACCGTCCCCGGCGTCCTCCTCGTCTCCCCCGGAGTCGACAAAAGCTCCGTCCCCGTCTCGGACGACCTCCACACCTTCACCTGGGAGGTCGACGGCGTCACGCCCGAACTCCAATACATCCAGAACACCGACCTCAGCGAGGGCCGCTTCATCACCGCCGCCGATATTCAGAGCCGCGCCCACGTCACCGTGCTCGGCTCCGAAGCCAAAACCAAACTCTTCTCGGGGGCCTACGCGCTCGGCGAAAAGATCCGCATCAACGGCGTCGCCTTCGAGATCGTCGGTATCAAAAAAGCCAAAATGCAGGAGGGCGACGACAACCTGAATCGCACGGTCAACGTCCCGCTCTCCACCATGAGCGACATCAAAGACACCAAATACCTCGACAGCATCTGGTTCAGCTACACCGGCGACCACACCACGGTCGAGCACGCCTTGCGAGCTTCGGTCGCGGCCGCCCACGGCTTCCGGCCGTCCGACCGCAACGCCATCTACGTCGCCGACATCATGGAGCAACTCTCGCAGTTCCGCATCGTCTCGCTCGGCCTCCAGGCGCTGCTCCTGTTTATCGGCGTGCTCACGCTCGGCATCGCCGGCATCGGCTTGATGAACATCATGCTGGTCAGCGTGCAGCAGCGCACTAAGGAGATCGGCGTCGAAAAAGCGCTCGGCGCCCGCAAACGCCACATCCTCCTGCAATTCCTCGCCGAAGCCATGGTCATCACCGGCGTCGGCGGCCTCGCCGGAGTCGTCCTCGCCTACGCCGTCGCGCGCGGGGTCGGCACCATCACCTTCTACAGCGCGCTCGCCTCCAACGCCGAAGGCGCCGACATTCACCTCCTGGTCTCGCCCACCATCGTCCTGGTCGCGACCACGGTGCTCGTCCTCGTCGGCACCGTCAGCGGCATGATACCCGCAGTCCAGGCCGCCAACCTCGACCCCATCGAAGCTCTGCGCTACGACTGACGGGGCTCGAAGCGAGGGCATATCATCGCACTAAGATCGCAGGGGATCGCACCTGCCTTGGAGACCGCCGAATCATGAACCGATTCCTGACGTGGAGTGCTGTCCTCTTCCTGGGCGAGTTGAGCGCCGCATGCCCCGCAACCTACGCCCAAACGCCACAGCCCGCAGCGTCCGCGACCTCGGGGCAAAGCGCGCTCACGGCCGACCAGGAAACCATCCGCCACATGCAGGCGCAGCTGCAGGACTGGGCCAACCTCCATCGCTACGCCGCCGAAGACGCCGCTCTGCCCGCGCCCGGTCCCGGTTCCGGTTCTAAAGCCCGTCGCGTCGTCTTCATGGGCGACTCCATCACCGACGGTTGGGGACGCGCCCCCGGAACCGGCGCCTTCTTCCCCGGCAAACCCTACATCAACCGCGGCATCAGCGGACAAACCACGCCGCAAATGCTCGTGCGCTTCTACCCGGACGTCGTCCGGCTCCATCCGGCCGTGGTCGTCATCCTCGCCGGAACCAATGACATCGCCGGCAACACCGGTCCCGAGACCCCAGAGACCATCCAGGGCAACCTTGCCGCCATGGCCGACCTCGCGAAAAGCAACGGCATCCGCGTCGTTCTCGCTTCCATCACGCCGGCCTACATCTACCCGTGGAAGCCCGAAGTCCGCCCAACCGACGAAATCCGCGAGCTCAACGCCTGGATGAAGAATTACTGCAGCACCCACGGCTGCGTCTACCTCGACTACTTCGACGCAATGGCCGACCCCAAAGGCGCCATGCTGCCCGGACTCTCCAGCGACGGCGTCCATCCGCTGGCCAAGGGCTACGCGATCATGGCGCCGCTCGCCGAGCAGGCCATCGCCCAGGCCGAAGCGAAGTAGACGCGGGCTGGCGCTCTGCCCGTCGCTTTAATTTCTCCGCTCGACCAGATACCGCGCAATCGCTTTCAGCCGGTCTGCGGCCTCTCCGAACGGGTCGAGCGCCATGAACGCATCCGCGATCAACGCCCGGGCGTCCGTGATCGAACGCTCCACCCCGAAGACCGCCGGCCACGTCGCCTTGGTCGTCGCGGCATCCTTGCCCGCGGTCTTGCCCAGCTGCTCCGAGTTCTCCGTCACATCCAGCACGTCGTCGACGATCTGAAACGCGAGGCCGGCGTTCTCGCCAAAGGTCCGCAGACGGCTGATCGTGTCGGCGCTCGCCCGCGCCAGGTGGCCCCCGCTGACCAGCGATACCGTGATCAGCGCGCCGGTCTTGCTGCGATGAATCTGCTCGACCAGCGCCGCCGTCGGTTGCTCGCCCTCGGACTCGAGATCAAGCACCTGTCCGCCGATCATGCCCGGAGCCTGCCCCCTCCCGGCATCGGGAGCCGGCCCGCGCCAGATGCTGCCCTCCGCGACCGGCAGGCCGACGCCGGTCCCTACGGCGCGCGCAACCTCGCAGAGAATCTTCACCGTCACCTCCGCCGTGCATCCCAGCCGGGCGATCGTCGCAAACGCGAGCGTCTGGAGAGCGTCGCCCGCCAAGATCGCAATGTCCTCCCCAAAGACCTTGTGACAGGTCGGTTGCCCGCGACGAAAGTCGTCGTTATCGAGCGCAGGAAGATCGTCATGAATCAGCGAGTATGTATGCAGCATCTCGATCGCCGCGCCCAGATTTTCTGCGTCTAGATTTTCTGCGTCCAGATCTTCCGCGTCCGTACCGGCAAGCCGCCAGGCTTCCATGCAGAGAATCGGTCGCAGCCGCTTGCCGCCCGCAAAGACGGAGTGCCGCATCGCCCGATGGAGCGACTCGGGCGGGGTCTCTACGGTGGGTAGGAGGCGTCTAAGAGCGTCGTCCGTGCGCTTTGCACCCGTGCTCAGGATGCTCTGGATGCTGGTGTCGTTCAAAGTCTCAAATTCCGAAAGTCCATCAAAGTTCCATCATAAATCAGCCGTTCGCTCCGCCTCTGCTCCGGCCTCGATGGCTCATCCACACCGGCGCGAGCAGAAAGACAAGAGCAAGCGTCGTGATCAGGTCACCCACAATCCGGTCAGGCGTCTCGGCAAATCTGACGTCGATGTGCGAGCGACCCGCCGCCACAGAGACGACCAGCAGACCGTCGTCGCGCAAAACGTGCTCGGAAACGATCGCCCCATTGCGAGTCACCCGCCAGGCCGGGTAGTCACGCAGATTCAGGATCAGAAAGGCCGGGGAACGCAGGCTCAGGTCGAGATGCCGGGGCGCGGGCTGCGAGCGGGAGTGCGCCGGCGCAGGCGCGTTCGGATCGCCCGAAACCCAATACGCCGGGTTATCCGGCCGCAGATCGTCGTTGTCCGCCGGCTCGGGCGTGTACTCATCCGTGGGCTCGGCCCCATCTCCGGCCGCAAAGCTCGCAAAGATCGCCCCCGGTGCGTCCGCCACCTCACAAGCCTGGTGAAATTCGCCGTACGCCGGAAGAACCAGCCCGCCGGCGAGCGCACACACCCCCAGCGCCGCAACGCCTGCAGGCCAGACGAGCGGCCCTCGTCGCCCCAGAGCAAGCGCCAAAAGCAGGCACGACGCCGGCGCCAGCAGAGCCAGCAGCCGCCACGGAAACTGCAAAAACGCAAGCTCCGGAAGATCGTGCCACACCGGAAGACTATACGGCGTCAGCAAAAACAGAATCGCCCCCACAAGCGCCGGCAGAGATACCGGCACGCCGCGCTCACCCACCCGAAACGCTTCGCTCGCGCGCCGCCGCGAAAGATACCCATCTCCAAAGTTCGCCGCCAGAGCCGCCAAAGCAAACACCGCGATCAGCACGGCAATGATGCTGACCGTGTGGTTGACCGCGTCGTGAAACGGATCTCCGAAGTGGTGGAAGAGGGTATTGTCCTCGATACGCAGGCTCGGGAGCACCGCCATATGGATCTCCACCCAGCGCCGCTCGTACGCCGCAGGAACGAGGTAAAAGCTCGCGAGCCCCAGCCCAAGCAGCGTCGCCGCGCACACACGGAGCGCGTATCGCAGGGCCTGCCGACCCCGATCAGCCGAACGGTAGGCCAGCGTCGCCGTGCGGACACCCGCTGTCAGTGCAACCGCGTAACATCCCATCACCGCCGCCGGCGCGTTCGTCAGCCAAAGCAGAGCGATCACCAGGCCAAGCTTCGCGACCCGGATGCGACTCTCCAGAACAGCCCCGAGCAGCAACGGCAAGAGCGCCGCCGCGAGCAATTCCGCGTACGCCGTACGCTCATACGCCGTAAAGAGCATGTACGGATTGACCAGGTACAGCGCCGCGACAAACAGGCTAGCGCGATCGCCGGCGTAAGCACGCGCCGCGCGCTGCATCCCGAAGCCGGCCGCCGTAAGCGCGATCCACGTATAGAGGGCGGGCACAACAGCAAAGGCGCTCTCCGGGCGAACACCGAGCCCACCAACCACGTGCTCCACCAGCAGCGTCAGAACTCCGCCCACCGTCCACGAGACCGGCGGATAAAAGACAAAGCGCGGTTCGCCGGCGTTGTAAGCCGCCGCCGAGACCCACCCCGGGTGCAGATCCGCCCGCGCAAAGCTCCGCGCCGCCTCCATCCACGAGAGCAGATGAAACCCAAGATCGTGCCCGCATGTGGGACCCTCGATCAACAGCGGAAGCACCGCCAGAAACGCCAGGAGAGGCAACACCGCACGGTAGGTCTTCGAGGACATGGGCTCCGTCATCCGTTCCCCGTCATCATAGAGCTGCCGCGCCACCCCTATCGCGGCAGGAGCAGCAGACGGTGCGTCGTCGCGCTCGCGACAGCCCCCTCGCTGAACGGCAGATTGGCCGTCCGGTTGCCATACCACAGCGGCCACTGATCCAGATACCACGGGCTCCGAGGATTGCCCGATTCCCCAAGCGTAAGGTTCAGAGTAGACCCGTCGAGATCGGCCATGTCCGCCGTAAATCGCTCCGACGGTCCCAGCGCCGAGCCGGGCATCTTTCCCCCGGCATGGATCTGCTTCACGGTCGTTGCATCGCCGCTCAGATGCGTCGCCACCTCCCCGGTCGGCATACCCAGAAGGTAGCTCAGCAGCGCCGATTGCGAGAACACCGGATGCTCGATCCGCAAGGGCTGGTCCTCGCCGTAGTGCCAGGATGGAAGCTGCCTCGGTGCGCGTGCGTCGGTCAGACCCTTGTCGACCGCTGCCGCCAGCAAGTCGTCCCAGTCGCTGTACCCTGGCGGCAGCCACCGCTCCGGCCCGTGCAGCACCATCTGTTCCTGCACAAACGCCTTCTCGCCCCACGTATAAAGAGGCGCCGTGTCGCCCAGCTTCGGTGTCAGCACCATCTGCCAGAGCGCGGATCGCGCGGCCAGCACGATCGCCGGCGCAGCCTCACCGGCCGCAACCTCGCCGTTCCACGAGCGCAGGATGTCCGCTGCGTCTCGCACTCGGCGGCTCACCGGCTTTCCCGTGTGATCGATCGCGTAGACCAGCCGATGCGCGATCGAAAGGTCCAGATCGGAGTAGACGTCGGTCTCGATCCCCAGCATGTCCGCGACCGAAAGTCCGGAGCGCCCGTTGAGCAACTTCCAGATGCGCTCGTTGCGGTAAGGATCGGGCCAGTCGAGCGTGATCGGGAAGGTGTACCCGTCCGGAGTCACGCGCGCGTTGGCCGTCGCCAGCACGCCTCCCGGCGGGTCAAAGGCTTGGGGCAAGTCGCCCGACGGAATGTAGCCCACCCAGGTCTGCGCCGGATCAAGCGCGTCCACAGTCGTCGGGCTCAGAGGACTCGGGCTCGTGACCGACCCGCGAATCGGAATCCGGCCAGCGGCGTGATACCCAATGTGACCCTGATCGTCCGCGTACACCACATTCTGCGAGGGCCCGCCGAAGCCGGCAAACGCCTCCGTAAACTGCTTCCAGTTGCCGGCAAGATTCACCGCAAGAAACGGCGAGGTCGGTGTGGTCGGATCGTAAACGGTCCAACGCAACGAGATCGATCGATGCTCCGACGGGTAAAGATCCGAGATCAGCGGCGTCTCCATGCCGTTATGCACGGTCGACCGCACATCGACCGTGACGTCCCGCGCCCCGCGGACAACGATGCGTTCCGGCCGATCAATCACGGGACGCCATCCATCGACCGTCTGAAACTCGCTCCGGGCGCCGTCCGCTCGAAGATGCTCGACCACGACATCCTGCACCTCCGCGCCCAGGTTGGTGAAGCCCCAGCTGACATGCGCGTTATGCCCGACGATGATAAACGGCACCCCCGGCAAAGAAACTCCCGAGACATGCAGCTCCCCCGCCGACGTCGGCGCCTCGAGATCAGCCGTGTACCAGAGGTCCGGCGCAGACAACGAAAGGTGCATGTCATTCGACAGCAGAGGCGCGCCCGTCGCCGTGTGCGCCCCCGAGACCACCCAGTTGTTCGAGCCCTTGCGGCAACCGTCGCACCCCGCCTCGGGCGAGAGCAGCCGACGCATGTTCAGCAGGTCAGCGTTGCCGGCAGCCGTTGCCGGCCGGCGCGCCGGCTCGGTCGGCTTCTCCGGGCGATGCAGCTTCACCTGCGACTCATCGAGCGGAATCTCCTCCATCTCGGGCCCCGGCGCCGTAAGGTCAATCGGTGGCTGGCCCGCCGGATGGTCGCGCCACGATCCCGTCGGGTACAGGGCCGCCGCCAGCTCCGGCGACAGCCTGGACGTTACCGCCTCCCGTGCAAGCCGCGTCGGAAAGCTCGTCGAAAGATCCTGATACATCGAGAGCGAAACCAGAATCGTGTCGCGCGGCGTCCACGGTCGAGGCCTGTAGCGCAACACACGGAACTCGATCGGCAGATGATTGCGCGCCCGCTCCATCGCCGCGTTTACTCCCTCCGCGTACCTCTCCAACTGCCGCAGCTGGTCCGGCGAGAGCGCGGCAACGGCTCTGGTCGCAGCCACATCCAGGCTCAAGATGCGCTCCGTTCGATCGTGCTGGACCAGACTCTGCCCAAAGATCTCCGCCAGCTCTCCGGCAGCATGACGCCGGAGCAGATCCATCTGAAACAGGCGATCCGTCGCAGTTACAAATCCCTGCGCCAGCAGGAGATCGTCGACCGACGCGGCCTTTATATGCGGCGTTCCAAGACGGTCGCGTCGAACCGGCACAGGCGCGGACAGCCCCGGCACAGAGAGGTTGCCATCCAGCACCGGGAGCGAATCAAGAGCGGCATGGCGAAGCCAGATCCGGCCGCCCAGCAGGCTCAGCAGCACCAGCAACACGAGCGCAGAGACCAGCAAAACCGCCCTTCGCGAGCGCCTGCGCCACACCCCGCCGCGCGGATGCTCGCCCGCGGATCGAGAGGAAAGCTCCGAGCTCTGCCGCCGCGTCTGCAGGTGCGGCTCGTCATCAAACCCTTGCTGGTGTGTGCTCGTCGACATCGCGTCAGGCTGAGACAGCATAGCTCCCCAACCGGGAGCCGACCCTCTCAGACCTCAGTCTAAATCGCTTCGTCGCTCTGGTCTTTACTACCGTCCGCTGAGCGATGGATCTCGATGGGCGTCTCCGCAAGAGGCTCCTCCAGCCAGGGTCGAGCGCGCAACGTGAGCAGAATCACAAGCGCCAGCAGACCCAGCACCGGCAAGACCCACACGCTGCCCTCCGGTCCTGTCAGGCCCCCCGAAAACACGGCTCTGCCGACAGGGTGCGAGGCAAACATGTGAAATCGAACCAACACGCCGCTGTCCGCGACACCATACACAAACGATTGCGCCCAGTCCCATGCCATGTGCGCGCCGACCGCCCACCACAGCGACCCCGTGCGCCACAAGCTCAAACAGAACACCAGCCCGGCGGCTCCCGCGGCAAAGAGTCCCACCGGAGATTCGCCCGAGTTCGTCCGGTGCCCCAGACCGAAGACAAACGAAAGCACGAGCGCAGCCGTCCAGAACCCGAGCGCCCCGGTCCGGCGCCCGGTGCCCAGCGCACTCTCGTACACTCCCGCAAGTCCACGGGCAAGGGTAAACTGCAAATATCCCCGCAGGAAGAACTCCTCAAACAGAGCGACCAGGAGAAAGCCGATCGCCCACTCGGCCCCGTAGCGAAACGCTCCTCCACTCGAAAGAAGCTCCCCGTCAAAGACAAGCAAGCCCGACCGAGCGAGAATGGCCACCAACATCGAAAGTGCCGCGAAACCCCAGAACAAGCCGGAAAGGAAGTTCCGTGCACCATAGCCGCGCCGAAGCTCGTCCAGGCTGAGGCCATAAACGTGCATGGGCCGTTGCTCGATCCAACTCAGCACCAGGGTTGCGAAGGCCACCGCAAGCAGCTGAAGACCCTCCGCCCAGAAGACGCCGACCGGCAACACCTCCGTATGCGGGGCGCGAGCTGGGACGTGTACGCCGACATGTCGGCTGAGTGTCTGCCCTAGAAAGGTGAACGCGAGCCAGAGCGCCAGAAAGAGCAGCAAGCCCCAACCGGCCCGGAGACCTTCATCGCCAAAGAAAATGGAAGAGCCGAATCGCGTTGACGAGGACGCTGACGCCGCGGACAACTCTGGTGAGGAAGTCGGATCCATCGTTGCGCGGGCAAGCTCTCCAGAGAAATGCTACCTTACGGCCCGACCGCCCGCCAGAAACTTGACACAGACATCGGCCCGGCTATGCTTAGAGATTCGCCCCCGCGAGAGACCTGGAGGTCCCTGAATCGGTGCTATGCAAGGTGTTCCACCACGATCACTGCTTTGATGGCGCTTGCTCGGCCGCGTTGTTCACCCGCTTCCATCGCGAGTGTGTCGGCCAGGGCGCGTTTACCTATCAGTACGAAGGCCTGATGCACCGCGCCGGAGCGCCCTTCGACGAGGCCCGCTTCTCGGGCGACGAGAATGCCATCGTCGACTTCAAATACTCCCCTTCACCCCGGCTGACATGGTGGTTCGATCACCATCTGAGCGCCTTTCTGACCCCGGAAGATAAGGCCCATTTCGATCGCGGCCAGGCCGACCGAACAGAAACAATGCGCAAGTTCTTCAACCCCGACTACACCTCCTGCACGGGCTGGATCGCGCATGTGGCAAAGACGAAATTCGGCATGGATACCGCGCCTTTAGCCGACCTGATCCACTGGGCCAACATCGTCGACGGAGCGCGCTATGAGAGCGCGGATGCGGCCGTCGGACTCGAAGCGCCGGCGATGAGGCTCACCCTGGTCATCGAAAGCTCCACCGACGAAACCTTGATCAAACGCCTCATCCCCCTGCTCACCGAGCAGAGCCTCGACGATGTCCTCGCAGAGGACTTCATCCAAAAGGAACTCGGACCTCTGCTCGAGCAACACCGCCGCATGATCGATCTCCTCCGCGATCGATCGCGGGTCGAGGCCGGCGTCATCACATTCGACATCACCGACCAGCCGACCGAGGCCTACAACAAATTCATCCCCTACTCGCTCCACCCGGAAGGCACCTACAACGTGGGTCTGTCGCGGTCCAGCTTCCGAACCAAAGTCGCCGTCGGAACCAACCCATGGACGCCCCTGCCGACGAGCGATCTCATCAACCTCGCCGAGATCTGCGAGCGCTACGGCGGCGGCGGACACGCGCGCGTAGGCGCCATCAGCTTTCCACCAGATCGCGAAGACGAAGCGAGGGAAGCAGCAGCCGAGATCATCGCCGAGTTACGCGAGACCGGTGAGGCGGCTGGATAGGATCCGGACGATTCACTCGCGTCCATAAATCGCGCGCACGACCCGATCGCCAAATGCTCCATCTATCCCGGCTTGGCTAAAACCCGGGTCCTAAATTGCCGCTGAGATTGAGCAGACTGGAGCAAGTGGAGAGGTCATTTCCACTTGCTCCGTCTCAGCTTAACACCTACTGCCTAACCCACATAACAACCGGGCGGCATTCGTCCTGGGTGCAATCATTGCCGCGCGTCACTATGTCTGATTGGTCAGACTTGATCGCCTGGAAATCTGATTTCCCCGGCGAAGAGATGATCGCCCGACCCCGGGCGCTATCTATTATTAGTAACTCCGGCATGTAAATGCTCTTATCCGAAAAAACAACTTCTCGGTCCGCGTCGTTAGTACCCTTCAGACCCTTGAAGTGAGCTGGCTTCTGAGTTGCTGCATCGACGGGATCGATGTTAGAAAGTCGCTGACCTTTCTCATCAGCGAACAAGGCACGAGATGTCGATGGACTTACGAGAGGCCAATCTATGTCGGCGTGTAACCCTTTAAGGTTATCTACCTTGTTTCCCTTGAAGCCGAACAAGCTATATTCGTAGACGGACTGACCCTGCTGATCGGTTTGTCGCTCAGGCACAATGACGGCCGGTCTAGCCTCGGGGGCAAGGCGTATGAGCTCATCAACGCCAGAAGCATCGACTGTGAATTTGCTGGTTGTCTGCCAAGGGAACGGTTGGCCCTGATCGTCGTACAGCAGAAGCATAAGAGTTGTGTCCCAACCTCCGCTGGTGTTCGCTCCAAATCCAACGAAGATGAGGTCCTGTAACCCGTTCCGGGCTAAGTCCGCGGTCCACAACTGACATCCGGCTCCTGGCGTTGCGGGGTAAGATACTGTCCACTCTCTGCCCAGACGATCTTTGCCAGACAGGAGTACGGAACCGTCTGGAGATGTGGTCATTTGTACCCCTGCTATAACTCGCGAGTGCGGCGACGAGAAGTCACAATCGGCAAGCTTTTGTTGCACGACCTTCGCCTGCATCACTTCGGTTAGTTTGGCAGCGGCTGAGATTGCACTTAGATTCTGTGCGTTCGCAGAGATCGCACAGCAAAGCATAGAGAAGGTACTTATACTTGCTAGCAGTTTATGCATAAAGTCTCCTGCCCGCCTCTAGTAGAGGGGCCATAAATCTTTAAGTCGAACGCCATTCTTTCCGTAGAAAGACCATACAAACGATCCACTCGGGTAGCGTGGCGTACGTAAAGAGCCTATAAAGTAGGCGCCACTTGGCGTTGAACCGTTTGAGTTGAAATACAGAGTTCCGCGCTCCGAATTTGAAGTAGTAAGATTCGTCGAAGGTGGATGGTCAGAGTCGTTTCCTCCTCCATGTTGAGCGCTTATGATTTGACCCAGTTTGAGAGAAAAGATAAGCCCATTGCAGTTCGAAGACGTGGGTACTTCGTTAAGGATTCCTGGTAACTGGGTTGCTTGCCCAGACTGAAGGTTGCCACTTCCATCTGGAACACTGACCCAGACTGAACTCATATTCTTTGTGATCGCCTTAAACGTCGTGTAGTGACTGTTGACAAAGCCTGTCACCAAATTTCTGTTAAG